>CBFGZZ010000601.1:0-3434 GCA_965653385.1 uncultured Streptomyces sp.
TTGCGGGCGCCCCCCCCCCCCCCCCCCCCCGGGGTACTGGACCGCGGGCCCCGCGTGGCCCGGCCCCCCCCACACCCCCCCCCCGCCCGCCCCCACGACCCCTCCAGTGGACAGGCCGGCCGAACTCGGCTGCCGTCCTCTGTCAGGCAGGCCGGGAACCTCGCGTCGGCCACTGCCTGAGCGGCTCGGGCGACGGAAGCACGGTGGGCTGCGCTGGCGCGAGGCCGTCGAGCATCAGGGTGATGTAGCGCTTCCAGCCGGCACTGCCGGGCTGCACCGTGTGCAGCACGCTGAGCAGCATCACCGTGATCCGGTGGAGGTCGTCGGGCACGAGGTCGGCGCGGACCCGTCCGGCGATCTGTGCCCGTCGGGTGACCACCATCAGGGCCTCGTAGAACGGTTCGGAGAGTTCGGAGGCCAGGGAGCCCGAGTCGCGCACGGCACCGAGGAGGCCTCGTTCCCGCGCCGCGAAGGAGACCGAGGCCTCCCACAGGGTCGCGAGCGCGCGCAGGGGGTCGCTGTCAGCGAGCGCTCCGCTGATCGCGGGCGACATCTCCTCGGTGATCTTTTGTTCCAGCGCCGCCCGGACGAGTTCCTCCTTGTTCGGGAACCGCCGGTACAGCGTCGCGATGCCGACACCGGCGCGACGGGCGATCTCCTCCAGCGAGGCGTCAGGGCCGCTCTCGGCGTAGATCGCGCGCGCGGCCCGGAGGATCTTCTCGGAGTTGCGGGCGGCGTCGGCGCGCAGTCGACGCGGAGTCTCAGCAGTCACCGCTCCACCTTATCAACCGATAGTCAACTATCCATGAGACACCTCACTGAGTTCTCAACCGAGAGATATAACCGATAGCGTCATCTCAGTTAAACCTTGCCCCCACCAAGGAGTCGTCCATGCCGGTCACCCAGCCCGCCGCATACCCGTTCACGGCCGAGAAGCTCGATCTCAGCCCTCTGTACTCCGCCCTGAGGAGGGAGCAGCCACTGAGCAGGGTGCAACTCCCCTACGGCGAGCCCGCCTGGCTGGCCACCCGCTACGCGGACGCGCGGTTCGTCCTCAGTGACCCCCGCTTCAGCCGGAACGAAAGCCTCCGGCGCGACGAGCCGCGCATGCGGCCCTTCCCGACCCCGCCGGACGCCCTCATGATCATGGACCCGCCGGAGCACAGCCGCCTGCGCCGGCTCGCGGCCAAGGCGTTCACCGTCAAGCGGGTCGAGGACTGGCGGCCCCGGATCGAGCGGATCGCCGCCGATCTGGCCGACCGGATGCTCGCCAAGGGTGCCCCCGCCGATCTGGTCACCGACTTCGCGCTGCCGTTGCCGATCAGCGTGATCAGCGCCCTGCTCGGAGTGCCCTTCGAGGACCGGGAGAAGTTCCAGGTCTGGGCCGAGGCGTTCATCTCCACCACCAAGTACACGGCGGAGGAAGCGGCCGAGCACCGGGCAAGCCTGACCGCCCATATGACCGGCTTGATCGCCGAGCACCGAGAGCATCCCCGCGACGACCTGATCGGCGACCTCGTCGCCGCGCGGGACGAGGACGACCGGCTCTCCGAGGAAGAGCTGCTGACCATGCTCTCCGGCCTCCTCGTCGGCGGCTTCGAGACGACCGCCACCCAGATCAGCGACTTCGTGTACCTGCTGCTCACTCACCCCGAGCAGCACGCGGCCCTGCGCGCCGACCTGGACCGGATCCCGCAGGCGGTGGAGGAACTCCTGCGCTTCGTCCCGCTGACGACCGGCACCGCCTTCGCCCGCTACGCCCTTGAGGACGTCGAGGTCGGCGGGGTGACAGTACGGGCCGGCGAGCCGGTGGTGGTCGCCCTGCACTCGGCCAACCGGGACGAGTCCGTGTTCACCTGCCCCCACCAACTCGACCTGGAGCGCCGTGAGGCCCCCCACCTCGCCTTTGGGCACGGCGCACACCACTGCCTGGGCTCCCCGCTCGCCCGGGTGGAACTGCAGGTGGCCCTGCGCACCCTGCTGACCCGTTTCCCGGGTCTGCGGTTCCACGAGTCCGAGGCGGACGTCGTCTGGAAGTCCGGGGTGCTCACCCGCGGTCCGGAGCGCCTGCCGATCGCCTGGGACCACGACTGACCTGCCTTCCCCGGCCCAAGACCCCACCTGTTGCAGCACAGACCCCCACACCAGAGGAGAAAACCATGCACATCGAGTTCGACGAGCCCAAGTGCGTCGCCGCGGGACAGTGCGTCGTCGCCGCACCCGAGGTATTCGACCAGCGTGACGAGGACGGGATCGCCATCCTGCTCACCGAGAACCCCGCCGCCGGTCTGCACGAGGGCGTCCGGGAGGCCGCGGCGATCTGTCCGGCGGCAGCCATCCGCCTGAAGGAGTAGCCGCGCGATCGGCACCCCCGAGGCCGGGCCGCCGCCGGCCCGGGCGGCGCTCCCCCACTTCCCCGGGGGAGCGCCGCTTCCCCCATGCGCCATGCCACTTCCCCGAGTTCGCACGCCCCTGTCCCGTACCGCACCCGAGAGGCCCTTCCATGTCCGCAGCACCATCCCGCCCGGCCGCCGAGGAGGCGTCCGCCGCTCCGCGAGCGAACGCCGTCGTGGCGGCCCTGGCCTTCGGCGGGATCGTGGTCTCGCTGATGCAGTCCCTCGTCATCCCCCTGATCCCCGAGCTTCCGGAACTCCTCGGCGCCTCCCCGGCGGACACAGCCTGGGCCATCACCGCCACGCTGCTCGCCGGCGCCGTCGCCACCCCCGTCATGGGACGGCTCGGTGACATGTACGGCAAGCGGCGCATGCTGCTGTTCAGCCTCGCCCTCCTCGTGGCCGGCTCGGTGGTCTGCGGCCTCAGCGACTCCCTCACCCCGATGATCATCGGCCGGGTGTTGCAGGGTCTGTCCGCCGGCGCCATCTCACTCGGCATCAGCATCATGCGTGACGAACTGCCCGCCGAGCGGCTGCCCGGCGCGACCGCCCTGATGAGCGCGTCCCTCGGCATCGGCGGTGCGCTGGGGCTGCCCGCGGCCGCCCTGATCGCCGATCACTTCGACTGGCACGTGCTCTTCTGGGCCTCCGCGGTCCTCGGCGTCCTGGCCGTGGTCCTTGTCGTGACGATCGTCCCCGAATCCGAGGTGCGCACAGGCGGCCGCTTCGACCTGGTGGGAGCGGTCGGCCTCTCGGCCGCACTGGTCTGTCTGCTGCTGGCCGTGTCCAAGGGAGCCGACTGGGGCTGGGGCAGCACGACCACCCTCGGCCTGTTCGCCGCCGCGGCAATCGTGCTGCTCCTGTGGGGACACTTCGAACTGCGCACCAGTGCGCCGCTGGTCGACCTGCGCACCACCGCCCGTCGCCAGGTGCTGTTCACCAACCTCGCGTCCGTCGCCATCGGCTTCTCGATGTTCGCGCTGTCCCTGGTCATGCCGCAGCTGCTGCAACTGCCCGAGCAGACCGGCTACGGCATGGGCC
>CBFGZZ010000602.1:0-3400 GCA_965653385.1 uncultured Streptomyces sp.
CGCCGTCGAGCACGGGTACGGGCGGGTCGTGCGAGAGGCCTCCGGAGGCGAGGAACAGTACGCGCCGGTCGAGGGCGGCGGCGGCCTCCCCGACCGCCGTGCCGAGCGCCCGGATGCGGCTGACCGGGCCCAGCGGGGTGGCGACGCCGTTGACGAAGACGGGGACGACGGGGACGCGGTCGATGCCGCCGAAGAGCACTTCGAGGGGCTGCGCGAAGCCGTGGTCTACGGTCATCCGGGCCGAGACGGTGAGGTCGACGCCGCGGTCGAGGACGCCCTGCGCGAGGGCTTTGGCGGCGTCGGTGTCGACCGACAGCGGGCCGGCCTGCGAGCCGAAGTCGCCCACCGCGTGTGCCTCGGTGGCCAGGCAGAACGGTGGCATCTCCTTGTAGAAGAAGCCGTTGTAATGGTCGGGCGCGTACAGCACCACGAGCTCCGGGGCGAAGTCGCGGATGAATGCCTTCGCGGCGTCGACGGCCTTCTCGACCCGGGCCAGCACCTCGGCTTCGGGGTCGTTCCTGCCGATCAGCGGTGAGTGGGACAGCCCGACGGCGGCTGCGGTCATGGTGGTGCTCCTTAACTCCGGGGAGCCGGCGGGTGGATGACGAGCTTGCCGGTGAGGCCGCCGTCGATCATGAGCTGGAAGCCCTTGTGGATGTCGGTGAGGGGAAGCACGCGGTCGATCACGGGGCGGGCGCCGGTCGCGTCGAGCATGCGCAGCATCGCGACGAGTTCGGCGCGGGTGCAGCCGGTGGAGCCGAGGATGCGCTGCTGGAGGTAGAAGATCCGGCCCAGGTCGGCGGGCGGGTTGGTGCCGCTGGTGGCGCCGGCGATCACGAGTGTGCCGCCGGGGCGCAGGGACTTCAGGGAGTGCGACCAGGTCGCCTCGCCGACGGTCTCGACGACGACGTCGACACGTTCCGGCAGCCGCTCACCGGTGGGCAGCGCGGCCCGCGCGCCCCAGGAGAGGGCCTCGGCGCGCTTGGACTCGCTGCGGCTGGTGGCGTAGACGACGGCGCCCGCGGCCACCGCGAGCAGGATCGCGGCGGAGGCGACACCGCCGCCCGCGCCCTGCACCAGCACCCGGTCGCCCGCGGTGATCCGGGCCTGCGTGAACAGCATGCGGTAGGCCGTCGTCCAGGCCACGGGCAGACAGGCGGCCTCCTCGAACGACAGCCACGCCGGTTTCGGGACCAGGTTGCGGGTCGGGACCGTGAGGTACTCGGCGAAGGCGCCGTCGTGCCGCTCGGACAGCAGCGCACGGTCCGGGTCCAGTGTCTCGTCGCCCCGGCCGGCGTCCGCGTCACCGAGCACCGGGTGGACGATCACCTCGTTGCCGTCCTCGTCGTACCCGGCCGCATCGCAGCCGAGGACGATCGGGAGGCGCTCCGGCGGATGACCGACGCCCCGCAGGGTCCACAGGTCGTGCATGTTGAGCGAGGAGGCCACGACACGGACCCGGGACCACCCGGGCCGCGGCCGGGGTTCCGGGACGTCGCGCAGCACCAGCCCCGACAGCGGGTCGGTGGCGCTCTGGGAGATGGCGGTTGCAGCTAGCACGTGTGCACGTTCGCCCCGACCGGGCACCGGGTCATAGTCCGTGTGCCGCTGTGCAGCACGCCCGGCGTGGTCCACGGTGTCGCGGGGGGTGCGGGAGCCGGGCCGGGGCCGGGGCCGCGGCACGGCGTGCTTAAAGTGGTCCCGTGTCCTCAGGAAACGTCGTGGTGGCGCGCAACATCCGCCTTCTCAGAGAGCAGCGCGGCCTGTCCCTGGCCGAGTTGGCCCGCCAGGCAGGGCTGGCGAAACAGACGCTGTCGAAACTGGAGCAGGGTACGGGCAATCCCACGGTGGACACGCTGTTCTCCATCGCGGCCGCGCTCGGCGTGCCGGTCACCAGGCTGGTGGCCGAACGGGAACAGGTCATGACGGTGCAGCGGGCCGACGACGTGGTCTGGGAGCAGAACGGCGGATACGAGTCACGCGCGCTCGACCATGTGTACGGCTCCGGTGTCATCGAGAACTACCTGGTGCGCATCGGCCGTGCTCCGCAGGGCGCGAGCCGGCCGTCCGAGCCGCATCCGGTGGGCACTCTGGAGCATCTGTACGTGATCAGCGGACGGGTGCGCGTGGGTCCCGCCGACAGTCCGGTGGAACTGTCGGCGGGCGACTTCGTGCGGTACCCCGGCGACCGGCCGCATGTGTACGAGTCACTGGACGGGGAGAGCCTGGTGCACATCGTGGTGAGTGTGCCGCGTGTGCAACCCGGTACCGGCGGCACGAACATCGCCCGGACCCATGGCGGCGGGCAGCGCTGACGGCCGAGCGGTGGGCCGAGTCTGTGGCGATCCGGGGCGACGGACCGCAACCCGAGGTCAGGCGGCGGGCAGTCCGTCGAGGCCGGGCGGCGCCGTGTGGCGCGCCTTGGCGGCGGTGACCACCCGTGTCGCCGCGTAGGCCACCCGGCGCAGGGCCGGGGCAAAGCGTGCGGGGTCGAAGCGATGGTCGGCGCCCGCGACGGAGAGCGCGGCCACCGGACGTCCCGCCGGTCCCAGGATCGGCACGGCGACACAGGTGAGGCCGAGGACGGCCTCCTGACGGTCGTAGGCGATGCCGTCCTGGCGGATGCGCCCGAGGTCGGCGCGGAAGCTGCCGGGATCGGTGAGGGTGTACTCGGTGCGCGCCGACAGGCCCGCCGCGACGGCCGCCTCGGTGGCGTCGTGGTCGAAGGCGAGCAGGGCCTTGCCGACACCCGTGCAGTACGCGGGGAGCCGGGCGCCGATCCGGGAGGGTGAGCGCGCGGCCCGGTGTCCGTGGATCTTGTTGACATAGACGATCTCGGTGCCGCGCAGCACGGCCAGATGCACCGTTTCGTGCGTCAGTTCGTACAGATCCGCGAGGTAGGGCAGCAGTCGCTCCTGGAGCAGCAGCGGCGTCGGGCCGCAGACGCGGTTGCCGATGTCGATGAGCTGGGTGCCCAGCCGGTAGTTGCTCCCCACCCGTTCCACGAGGTCGTTGCGCCGCAGGATGCCGAGCAGGCGGAAGGCGGTGGACTTGGTGAGCCCGGCCCGACGGGCGAGTTCACTGACGCCGATCTCGCGGTCCTCCTCGGCGAGCGACTTCAGCAGGACCAGCGCCTTGTCGACGGCGGTCTGCTGGTCGGGAGCGGCGGGCGTCCGGCAGGACGGTTCGGCAGGCTCGGGCAGGGAGGCGGGAAGAGACATGAGGGCTCCGGGGAATGAGGCACCTGGCGACCATCGAAGTGGACGCACGTCCAACATAGGAGACAGGCAATGAAAATGTAAACGCCTCGTCTCCCCCCACGATGTGCGGTCGGACACGGTGTTCGGGGGGACGGAGCCGGTGTTGGCGGGGACATACGCGGCCGGCTGCGGACCCCCGG
>CBFGZZ010000603.1:0-3384 GCA_965653385.1 uncultured Streptomyces sp.
AGTGGCAGGACTTCAGCCATCGGTTGCATGAGGCGGGGCATCAGCCGTACTGCCTGGTGTGGCCCTGAGGTAGGGCTTTCGCCGGTAGCAGGCGGTTGAGCCGGTATCGGGCGGGGTTTTCGAGCCCCGCCCTTGTCGTGCGTACGGGCTGACTCTGGTGGTCTCAGGCAGGTAGCGGCCACCGCGGGCCGTTCGGGTTTCCGAGCCAGACGATCTGCTCGTCGTGGGAGACGGTCACGCCGAACGCGGCAGTACTCGGTGAGCCGTACTCCTTCCACGTGCCCACCGCCGATTCGATCGAGTCCCAGAGGCGGTGCGGGCCGCCTTGGCGGACCCGCCAGCCGCTGCTGTCCGTGGGAGTGAGGACAGCGAAGGAACTGGTGTGGCTGTCCAGTACGAACGTGCTGACGGTGCCGCCGTCGACGGGCATGGAGAAGAAGCGGACGTCCGGCCCTGCGAGCTGCGCCATGAAGGCCGGCCCTGAAGCGCTGAGCACCTCTGGCCCGTACGTCGCCTTCCGCGCCGTCCCGTCGTCGGGCCCCGGCACCACGCCGAGGCTCTCCGGTGCCTCCTGCTGGCGGGCAATCATGAAGCTCGGGTCGTCCTCGCTGAACCAGCCGCTCGCGCTGTCACCGGTGACGACGAGCTTGACCAGGCCGAGGGAGCGCATCCAGCCGCGCAGGGTGGTGAGGATGACGCCGCCCGAGGGGACCTGCTCCAGCCAAGCAGGCGGGATGCTGCGGAAGCCGCACGTGGCGATCAGCCGGTCGTACGGGGCTCCGTCGGGGTGGCCGGCGCGGCCGTCCCCCACCAGCAGGTGGGGGGTATGACCGGATTCGGTGAGGGCGTGGCCGGCTCGTCGGGCCACGCCTTCGTCCGTCTCGATCGAGGTCACGCTCTCGCTACCGAGCCGGTGGCACATCAGTGCTGTTGAGTAACCGGTTCCGGTGCCGATCTCCAGCACATTCATGCCGTCCTGCACATCCAGGTCTTCGAGCATCCGCAGGACGAGGCTCGGCAACGTCGACGACGAGGTCGGGGCCGCGTTGCTGATTGGCTTCGGGTCGGCCCAGTCGATGTCCCGACCGTCGAACTGAGTCATCCATGTCTCGTCGGTGTAGACGAGCCGGAGCCACTCGTCCTTGCCGACCGTCTCCGGTGTGACCGGCTCCCAGGTGGTGACGCCCGGGGCATGGCCCTCCCGGTAGAAGCGCGGGATGAACCTGTGCCGGGGCACGGCCTCCACGGCGGCCCGCCACTCAGGTGAGCGCAGCCGGCCGTCCTTCTCCAGTTGCCGGGCGAGTCGGCGCCGGAGATCGACCGCAGCCGTCTCGATATCCGTCTCACTGGCCACAGAGTCCTCCTTCCAGAAGATCGGCGAGTGCCGCAGTCATCGGCAGACCGGTCGGCGGCTCCATCCATGCCCACTGCCCGGAAGGATTGCACTCGATGAAGATCCACTCGCCGCGGTCGGTCAGAGCGAAGTCGAACGCCCCGAAGACGAGCCCGAAGTGCTCCAGATAGGCACGCATCGACCGCTCCGCCGCGGGTGGCGCGGCAAGCGGCGTGTATGTGTGAGTGCCGTAGTCCGTACGCCAGTCGAGGAGACCGGAGTCGATCCGCACGGCGAAGATCTGCTCGCCGATCAGCGTCACCCGGATATCGGCAACCTTGTCCACCCGCTTCTGGAAGAGGTGCATGGTGCCGGACACGGAGGCGTCGATCTCGTCGGCGATCACCTCGGTCACGGGAACGGTCTGGGCCTTGCCGTCGACCAGATAGAGCGGAACCGAGATCGGCTTGAAGATGACCGGACCGTGCGCCCTGATGAAGGCCCGTGCGGCGTCGGGAACGTTGGTGATCAACGTCGGCGGAAGCGTGAAGCCCGCCGCCGCCGCTACCGCGAGCCCGGCTGGCTTGTACTCGGCGTCGCCGATGCGATTGGGGTGGTTGACGTAGAGGCAGCCAGGCAGAGAGGTCAGGATGCCGCCGAGCCCGTAGCGCGCCTGGGCGATGGCGAACCGCTCGTCCTGCTTGTCGAGGTGGGGGAAGGCAAACCCGGAGGGGCGGCGGTAGTACACGGAACGCACCGCGCCCAGGTCGGCACGTCGGCTCGGGGTCTGCACGCTTCCCCGCCACCTATCGGTGCCACCGATGGTGGCCGAACACGACAAAGTGGCGGGGAAGTCACCGGAGTCGAACCGCACGACCGGGACACCCCGGTCGTGCAGCTCGGCGATCACGAAGTCCGCAGTCGGGTCGTCGAGGTTGGTGACGACCAGGACCGGACGATCGTCGTTCGTCACCAGAGTCACTGGTCGGTGTCGTTCCCCGTGTCACTGTCCGGGGAGTCGCTGTTGCGGTCGCCCTGGCCCGTGGTGCCGGTCGCGGGATTCGTACCGGAGGACGTGCCGTGGCCCGGGGACATGGTGGGCACCCCGGAAGTGTCGAAGTACCGGGCGGTCTGCGTCTCCGGATCCAGCGTCACCGTCGCGTAGACGGGGCCGTCGACCGGCGGGTACGGGGCGATGCGACGCAGACCCCACGGGGCCGCCGTCAGATGCCCCTGCGGCAGCGGGCTGCCCGTGGGGAATCGATCCATGTGGTTGAACACGGTCTTCCTTCCTGTCAGGAGTTCTGTCCTTCGCCTGACTTGCTCACCCGCACGGCATCGAGGAACACGATCCTGCTTGTGCGGGAGTCTCAGGGGCACCGGGAAGAAGAGGCATCGGGCCCTACGTCGAAACCGGACCGGGATTCCGCAGCCCGTCCAGGACCCGTTGAAGGAGGCTGATGTCCGGTGCGCGGGCCTCGACGGCCAGTCGGCCGTCGCCGTACCAGCAGCCGAGTTGCCGCCGCCACGCGATCTCGGCACGCTGCATCTCCGCGCGGATCTCGCCGAGAGCTATTCCCGACTCGACTCGCAGGCGCACAAGGTCGGCAGGAGTAATTCGGACCGACTCTGGGACAGCAACCGCGCCGACCTCGTCAGCCGGATGCGTCGGGCCGAACGCAAGCTGCACGCACGCGTCCGGGAACGGGTCGCCGACCAGTTCCTCCGAGGGCAGGAGTCGTAAGGAGATACGCGAGATCAGCATGCGGCCGGCACCCACAGGTCTGCCCAGACGAGCTTGCCCCAACGGTGCAGGTCGTAGCCCCACCGCCAGCTCAGCGCCTCGACCAGGATCAGACCACGGCCGCCCTCGGAGTCACCTTCAGGACAGCCCGGTTCCGGGGTGTCTCGGCACTTGTCGGCAACGCCGATCCGAATCACTTCGGTCGTCTCACGCCGAATCACCACACGGACCACCCGACAGGGCGTGTGGCTGACGGCATTGCTGATCAGCTCCGAAACGATCAGAGTGCCCGCCTCGACCAACTCGC
>CBFGZZ010000604.1:0-3379 GCA_965653385.1 uncultured Streptomyces sp.
CGGGCAGCGGCCACCGCCCCACGCCCAGGTGCCGGTCCGGCCGCCGGGCCCGCGGCGGCGGACCCCCCGGCCGCGGCCCGCCGTCCTCGCTCACCGTCAGTGGCGCCCCGATCACGCCTCGTCGGAATTGCCGCGCTCGCGCCCGATCCGCACCCGGGTTTGACCTACGTCACCCCCGGGGTATTCTCTCCGGCTCGATTGGCCAGCCCCCTGCCCCATATGGCAGACTGTCGGAGTTGCTCGGTCGAGTGTTGATGCTGCGCGCCTCCCGCCGGGAGGACCGGAAGCGAGTCCCACAGTACTCGTCGCCCTAACTGCCGCAAGGCAGCGCTGGGGCGGACGTACGGGAATCTTCCGGGAAGTGTGGTGCGGCACTGGCCAGGCACCCGGTGAACCTCTTTCCCAAGGCAAGGGATGTTCGAACAAGGGACATCTGTGTCAGCGAAAGCGCGACACGCCCGACCGCGTGGGTCGGAGGAGTCAAAGGGACACCGGGTTCCAGAGCTGTAGAGAGACAGGACTACTGAGTAGCCATGGCGGGACAGAAGATCCGCATCCGGCTCAAGGCCTACGACCACGAGGTCATCGACTCCTCGGCGAAGAAGATCGTCGAGACGGTGACCCGCACTGGTGCGTCGGTCGCGGGCCCGGTGCCGCTGCCCACTGAGAAGAACGTGTACTGCGTCATCAAGTCGCCGCACAAGTACAAGGACTCGCGCGAGCACTTCGAGATGCGCACGCACAAGCGCCTGATCGACATCCTCGACCCGACGCCCAAGACCGTTGACTCTCTGATGCGACTCGACCTCCCGGCCGGTGTCGACATCGAGATCAAGCTCTGAGGGCTGGTGATCTGAGAATGGCTAAGCAGATCAAGGGCATCCTGGGCGAGAAGCTCGGCATGACGCAGGTGTGGGACGAGAACAACCGTGTTGTTCCGGTCACCGTCGTCAAGGCCGGCCCCAACGTCGTCACCCAGGTCCGTACCAACGACGTCGACGGCTACGAGTCGGTCCAGATCGCCTTCGGCGAGATCGACCCGCGCAAGGTGAACAAGCCCCTCAAGGGCCACTTCGCCAAGGCCGACGTCACCCCCCGTCGCCACCTCGTCGAGATCCGCACCGCTGACGCCTCCGAGTACACGCTCGGCCAGGAAGTCACGGCCGAGGTCTTCGAGGCCGGCGTGAAGGTCGACGTCACCGGCAAGAGCAAGGGCAAGGGCTTCGCCGGTGTCATGAAGCGTCACAACTTCAAGGGCCTCGGCGCCGGACACGGCACCCAGCGCAAGCACCGCTCTCCCGGTTCCATCGGTGGCTGCGCCACCCCGGGCCGCGTGTTCAAGGGCCTCCGCATGGCGGGTCGCATGGGCAACGAGCGGGTCACCACCCAGAACCTGACCGTCCACGCCGTTGACGCGGAGAAGGGTCTGCTGCTCATCAAGGGCGCGGTTCCCGGTCCGAACGGCGGCCTCGTCCTGGTCCGCACCGCGGCCAAGGGGGCCTGAGGTAACCGATGAGCACTGTTGACATCCTTTCGCCGGTGGGCGACAAGGCCGGTTCCGTCGAGCTCCCCGCGGAGATCTTCGACGTAGAGAAGATCAGCGTCCCGCTGCTCCACCAGGTCGTCGTCGCACAGCTGGCCGCTGCCCGCCAGGGCACGCACAAGACCAAGACGCGTGGCGAGGTCCGTGGTGGTGGCAAGAAGCCTTACCGCCAGAAGGGCACCGGTCGCGCCCGTCAGGGCTCGACCCGCGCGCCGCAGTTCGCCGGTGGTGGCGTCGTGCACGGTCCCGTGCCGCGTGACTACTCGCAGCGGACCCCGAAGAAGATGAAGGCCGCGGCCCTGCGCCACGCCCTCACCGACCGGGCCCGCAACAACCGCATTCACGTCGTCTCCGGCGTGATCGAGGGCGAGACCCCCTCCACGAAGGCCGCGAAGAGCCTGTTCGGCAAGATCTCGGAGCGCAAGAACCTGCTCCTGGTCGTCGAGCGCGCCGACGAGGCCGCGTGGCTGTCCGCCCGCAACCTGCCCCAGGTCCACATCCTGGAGCCGGGCCAGCTGAACACGTACGACGTTCTCGTCTCGGACGACGTGGTCTTCACCCAGGCCGCCCTGGAGTCCTTCGTGTCCGGCCCGAAGGCCAATGACACCGAAGGGAGCGAGGCCTGATGGCTATCCGTCACCCCGCCATTGCCTCCAAGGCCGCGAAGAAGGCCAAGGCCGCTCGCGTCGCCAAGGCGCGTCGCCACGCCGCCGAGGGCAAGAACACCGTCGTCACCCCGGTCAGCAAGGCGTTCACGGACCCCCGTGACGTCCTGATCAAGCCGGTCGTGTCCGAGAAGAGCTACGCGCTTCTCGACGAGAACAAGTACACGTTCATCGTCGCGCCGAGCTCCAACAAGACCCAGATCAAGCAGGCCGTCGAGTCGGTCTTCGAGGTCAAGGTCACCGGGGTCAACACGATCAACCGCCAGGGCAAGCGCAAGCGGACCCGCACGGGCTTCGGCCAGCGCGCGGGCACCAAGCGCGCGATCGTGACCCTCGCTGAGGGCGACCGTATCGACATCTTCGGCGGTCCGACCGCCTGAGGGCGGTCCGGATCGTCCGATATCGGACGAGGACTGAGAAATGGGAATCCGCAAGTACAAGCCGACTACGCCGGGCCGTCGTGGCTCCAGCGTCGCCGACTTCGTCGAGGTCACGCGGTCCACGCCGGAGAAGTCGTTGGTCCGCCCCCTGCACAGCAAGGGTGGCCGTAACAACTCCGGTCGTGTGACCGTCCGCCACCAGGGTGGTGGCCACAAGCGCGCCTACCGCGTGATCGACTTCCGTCGTCACGACAAGGACGGCGTGCCGGCGAAGGTCGCGCACATCGAGTACGACCCCAACCGCACCGCGCGCATCGCGCTGCTGCACTACGCCGACGGCGAGAAGCGCTACATCCTCGCCCCGCGCAACCTGCAGCAGGGTGACCGCGTGGAGAACGGTCCCGGGGCCGACATCAAGCCGGGCAACAACCTGGCGCTGCGCAACATCCCGGTCGGTACCACGATCCACGCGATCGAGCTCCGTCCCGGTGGCGGCGCCAAGTTCGCCCGCTCCGCCGGTGCCTCCGTGCAGCTGCTCGCGAAGGAGGGCCAGATGGCCCACCTGCGCATGCCCTCCGGTGAGATCCGCCTGGTCGACGTGCGCTGCCGCGCCACCGTCGGCGAGGTCGGCAACGCCGAGCAGTCCAACATCAACTGGGGCAAGGCCGGCCGGATGCGGTGGAAGGGCAAGCGCCCGACCGTCCGCGGTGTCGTCATGAACCCGGTCGACCACCCGCACGGTGGTGGTGAGGGCAAGACCTCCGGTGGTCGCCACCCGGTCAGCCCCTGGG
>CBFGZZ010000605.1:0-3356 GCA_965653385.1 uncultured Streptomyces sp.
CGAAGGAACGAGCGACCCCGGCCCACCCACCCTTGTCGGCCCACCTGCCCGAACCCGACCCGACGACCGCTCCACCGACGCCCCTGGGCCATTAGGCCCTGCCCAAGTCGAGAACGGTTCGGCCGCGCCGCCAAGGGACGCGGGGCTGTACCGATATGCGGCTCCGCCGCGCGGGCGCGACCAGCCGCGACGAACCCGCAGACAGGCGACGACCAATCGCGGCACCCACCTCCCCCGCCTACCCTGAAAACGTGGCCCGGTCCAACGACGAGGTCGCCGCGCTCCTCCAGGAGTACGCGGACCTGATCTCCATCACCGGAGGAGACGCGTTCCGGACGCGTACCTACGAGAAGGCCGCCCGGTCGATCGGCGGCTATCACGCCGACGTGTCCACGCTCGACGTCAAGAAACTCCAGGAGATCCCCAACGTCGGCAAGTCGACCGCCCAGAAGATCATCGAGTACTTCACCACCGGCAAGGTGTCCGCCGTCGAGGAACTGCGGGCGAAGATCCCCGCCGGTGTCCGGCAGCTGACGGCGATCCCGACGCTCGGCCCGAAGAAGGCCCTGGTCATCTACGAAGAGCTCGGCATCTCCACGACCGAGGAACTGGCGGACGCCATCCACGAGGAGCGGCTGCGCGACCTGAAGGGGTTCGGGCCGAAGACCGAGGAGAACATCCTGCACGGCATCGGCCTGCTCCAGTCCTCCGGCGACCGGGTCCTGATCGACGTCGCCATGAGCCTCGCCGAGGACATCGTCGCCGAGATGTCGCAGGTCACCGGCTGCAAACGCTGCTCCTACGCCGGTTCCCTGCGCCGCGTGCGCGAGACCGTCGGCGACATCGACATCCTCGTCGCGGCGAAGAAGCCGGAGCCGGTCATGCGGGCCTTCACCGAGCTGCCGTACGTCGCGGAGGTCATCGCGCACGGCGCGAAGAAGACGTCGATTCGCACCAGCAAGGGCCTCCAGGTGGACCTGCGGGTCGTACCGCCGGACTCCTGGGGCGCGGCGATGCAGTACTTCACCGGCTCGAAGGCGCACAACATCCGCACCCGCGAGATGGCCGTACACCAGAAGCTCAAGCTCTCCGAGTACGGGCTCTTCGACACCGAGACCGGCAAGAAGATCGTCTCCGAGACCGAGGAAGAGGTGTACGCCCGCCTCGGCCTGCCCTGGATCCCGCCCACCCTGCGCGAGGACCGCGGCGAGATCGAGGCCGGGCTGCGCGGCGAGCTGCCCGAGCTGGTCCAGGAGCAGGACATCCGCGGCGATCTGCACACCCACACCGACCTCACCGACGGGCTCGCCCCGCTGGAGGAGATGGTCGCCGCGGCCGCCGAGCGCGGCTACGCCTACTACGCGGTCACCGACCACGGCCCCGACATGGCCATGCAGCGCATGACCGACGAGCGGATCCTGGCCCAGCGCGAACGCGTCCGTGAGCTCGACGGCGCGTACGGCAAGCGGGGCAGGCGCGGCGGCATGCGGCTGCTGCACGGCGCCGAGCTGAACATCGGGCCCGACGGCGACGTGGACTGGCCGCCGGAGTTCCTCGCCGGCTTCGACCTCTGCGTGGCCTCGGTGCACTCCCACTTCAACCAGGCGCGTGACGCACTGACCCGACGGATCGTCCGGGCCTGCGAGAACCCGCACGTCCACATCATCGGCCACCCCACCACCCGCCTCCTCGGCAAGCGCCCCGGCATCGACGTCGACCTCGACGCCGTCTTCGTCGCTTGCGCCCGCACCGGCACCGCGCTGGAGATCAACTCCCATCCCGACCGGCTCGACCTGCGCGACGAGGACATCCTGAGGGCGAGGCGGCACGGCGTGAGGTTCGCCGTCGACAGCGACGCCCACGCCGTCGTCCACCTGGCCAACCTGCGCTACGGCGTCGGCACGGCACAGCGCGGCTGGCTCACCAAGGACGACGTGATCAACACCTGGCCGCTGACCCGGCTGCGGCGCTTGTTGAACAAGGGCTGACCTCCGGGGACGGGCTGCGGAGGGCGTCGAAGGCGGCCCGCCCTCGCTCGTGTTCAAGTCGTGCAGGTTGAAACTCGTAGGAATCAAGGGCTTGTAGCGAGATTTGACGAGGGTTAATTTAACCGTCACTCGAAGCCGGGCCCGGGCTCCCGAGGGCTGTTCCCTGCGTGTTCGCCTTTTCACCGAGGAGTCGTGCCATGCCAGTAGACAAGGTCCAGATGTCGCGCCGAGGGTTCCTCGGTATCGGAGTCGCGGCCGGGGTCGTGACGCTCACCGCGTGCGGTTCGGGCAGCGGAAGTTCGAGCGGCCCGCTGGTCATGACCGTCTGGGGCGGCGACGCCGACCGCAAGACGTACCAGAAGCGCATCGACCTGCTGGTGAAGAAGTACCCGGAGCTGAAGGTCAAGCTCCAGCTGATACCCAGCGACGCGTACGCGCAGAAGGTGCAGACGATGATCGCGGGCGGCGGCGGCCCGGACATCATGCAGGTCGCCGAGAGCGTCAACACCTACTCCAGCAAGAACCAGCTCCTGCCCCTCGACGACCTCGCCAAGAAGGCGGGCCTCGACACCGGGAAGCGGTTCGGCCCGGTCGGGTCCATCTACACGTACGAGGACAAGCTGTACGCGATCCCGGACCGCTCCGGCGCGATCACCGTGTACTACAACAAGGACCTGTTCGCGAAGAAGGGCATCGAGGCGCCCACGGCCGAGTGGACCTGGGACGACGCGCTCGCCGCCTTCAAGGAGCTCACCGTCCCGGGCAAGCAGTGGGGTTACACGGGCGCCGAGTGGTTCCCGCAGTGGTGGAGCCTCGCGTACCAGAACGGCGGCACCATCATCGACGCCGACGGCCGCCCCGCCGTCGACAGCGACGAGGTCGTCGAGGCGCTGCAGTGGGCCGGCGACCTGGTCTTCAAGCACAAGGTGGCGCCCAGCAAGGCGGACTACGCCGACATGGGCTCCGAGGTCGGCGGCGACCAGGCCTTCCCGATGCAGAAGTGCGCCACGCACGCCAACGGCTTCTGGGTCACCGCCGGTCTGACCGACGCCAAGTTCGCATGGGACATCGCGCCGATCTGGCGCGGCAAGAAGCAGGCCGTGTCCGCTTTCGGCAGCGGCCTGGCCATCTCCCGCACCTGCAAGCAGCGCGACAACGCCTTCAAGGCGATCGACTTCCTCACCTCGGACGCGGCGCAGCGGCAGATCATCGACGACGGCGAGGACGTGCCGGCCAGCCTCGCGGTGCAGCAGAGCGAGGCGTTCCTCAAGCCCGCGTGGATGAAGAACGACGTCAACATGGGGGCGTTCGCGGAGTCCAGCGACTTCATCTTCCGCGCGCCGTTCATCCCCGAGTGGAACGAGATGA
>CBFGZZ010000606.1:0-3355 GCA_965653385.1 uncultured Streptomyces sp.
CAGCACCGCCATCGGTCCGGCCACATCGCCGTCGCTCCCCATGAGCGCGGTCGCGCCGGCGACCCCCAGCACCGGTCCGACGTTCATCGCGGTCTGCTGGAGCCCGCCCGCCACCCCGGCCGACTCGACGGCGGCCTCCCGTACGACGACATGGGTCGCCGCCACCATCACCGTGCCGAACCCGGCCCCCACCAGGGCGAACCCGGCACAGAGGGCGGGCACGGCCGACGCGCGGGAGAGGACCAGGACCCCGAGCGCCAGGACCGCCATCGCCGCCATCGTCGTACGGCGTGCCCCTGCCCGGCGCAGCAGAACCGCGCAGGTCGGCGCCGCGAGCACCATCAGCAGGGCCAGCGGCAGACTCACCAGGGCGCTGCGGAACGGGTCCAGACCGAACGGGCCCTGCAGCAGGAACGTGCCGACGAACAGCGTGCCCGACAGCGCCGCCGACGCGGCCACCAGCATGCCGAGCGCCGATCCGACGGCCGCCGATCCGATGGTGTCGGGCGGCAGCAGCGGGCTCGCGGTACGGCGCTCGTGCCGGACGAAGGCCACGCCGGTGACCACGGCGGCCGCGGCGGTGAAGGCCCAGCCCGGCATCGCGACCAGAGCGTGCACGAGACCGGCCAGGGTCACCGCGAGCAGGAGTGCTCCGGGCAGGTCGAGCCGCGCGGCGGAGGCCGTGCGCGGGGGCCGTACGGTGAGGGCGAGCAGGCCGAGGACGAGGGCGGGGGCGACATTGAGCAGGAACACGGCCCGCCACCCCGGCCCCGCCACCAGCGCACCGCCCGCCACCGGCCCGACGGCGGCCGCCACCCCGATCGCGGCGGTCCGCACGGCGATCGGCGTCCGCAGCCGCTCGGGCGGGAACGCGGCCCGCAGCATCCCGAGCGTGGCCGGTTGCAGCAGCGCACCGAACACCCCCTGCACGACCCGCAACCCGATCACCCAGCCCACGCCGGACGCCGCCGCGATCCCGGCCGACGCGGCGGCGAACCCGAGCATGCCGATGCCGAAGACCCGATGGTGCCCGAACCGGTCGCCGAGTCGCCCGCCGAACACCAACAGGCCCGCCACCGCGACGAGATAGCCGGTGCTGGTCCACTGGACCTGGGCGAAGGAGGCGTCCAGGTCCCGTCGCAGGGCGGGCTGGGCGACGGTCAGGACGGTGCCGTCCAGCGCGACGATCACGGCCCCGACGACACTGGCGGCGAGAGTGAGCCGCGGGTTCACTCGCCGCCCACCGGCCCGAGGTGAGCGTCCACGGCCGACCGCAGCAGGGGTGCGAAGTCATCGGCGCCCGCGGCGAGTTGGAGACTTCCCCAGCACCACAGCTGCGCGATCCCGTGCAGATTGGCCCACAACGCGCCCGCGACAAGCCGTGCGTCGACGTCCGGGCGCACCTGGCCGACCAGGTCCACCAGTCGTCCGAAGAGGGGAAGGCTGGTGTCCCGAAGGCCCAGATGACCACTCTCCAGCAAATCATGACGGAACATCAGCTCATACATGCCGCGGTTGCCGAGCGCGAACTCCAGATAGACCCGTCCCAGCGCGGACACCTGTGCCCGCGGACTCGCCGTACGGTCCTCGACCGCCGCCGTCGCCCGCCGCCCCAGCTCCTCGAAGCCCCGGCCCGCGATGGCCGACAGTAGCTCCAGATGGGTGGGGAAGTAGCGTCGCGGGGCCCCGTGCGAGACGCCGGCCCGGCGGGCGATCTCCCGCAGGGTGAGTGCCTGGACGCCCTCGCGGGCCACGAGATCCACACCGACGTCGATCAGCCGGGCCCGCAGCCCGGTCGCTTTATCCTGATTAGACAGTGTCTACCATGAACTAGTTGACAGTGTCTACGCAGGGGGGCCGGGGATGGGGCGCGCAAGGTGGGCAGTCCGGGAATGGCCGGACTGCCCGGCACCGTTGCTCCAGACATGACTCAGGACGCCACCCAGAACGCACTGCTCGCCCTGCTCTCCGAGGGCCACGGCGGGGTGCTGGTCACCCTCAAGCGCGACGGCCGGCCGCAGCTGTCCAACGTCGGCCACGCCTATTACCCCGACGAGCGGATCATCCGAGTCTCGATCACCGACGACCGCGCCAAGACCCGCAACCTGCGCCGGGACCCGAGGGCGTCGTACCACGTCACGTCCTCCGACCGGTGGGCGTACACCGTCGCCGAGGGCACGGCCGACCTGTCGCCGGTCGCGAAGGACCCGTACGACGACACGGTCGAGGAGCTGATCCGCCTCTACCGGGACGTCCTGGGCGAGCACCCCGACTGGGAGGACTTCCGGGCCGCGATGGTCCGCGACAGGCGGCTGGTGCTGCGGTTGCGGGTGGAACGGGTGTACGGCATCCCGAAGGCCGCCGACCGGGACTGAGCCTCCGTCACCTCCCCTGTCTGCCACTAGGGTTGATCACCTGAGAGTGAACGAGGGACCACCGACGGGGAGTGCGCGGCAAGTTGGATCCGATTTCGCTGGGCGCGATCGGCGCGGTGCTCGGAGCGGTCGGATCGGGCATGGCGAACGAGGCCGGCAAGTCGCCGCCGCACGCGACGAACGCGCCGCCGGACACGTACGGGGCCACGCCTCCGCCGTCGAGTTCCTCGGCCTGCTGCGCCCTCCCGTGCCCGCCAGCAACTCGGCGACCCCCGCCCGGAACGCCGACGACCCCGGACACGTCGCCAGCAACTGCACCCGGAGGTCGTCGTGGAACAGCGGAAGTACGTCCAGCAGCCGGGTCGCGGCGGTCACGTTGTGGACGACCAGGAGGACCTTCTCGGTCTTCCCGCGAGTCGCCCAGCGCGCCGCGTCGTCGCCGACCGGCACCCGTATCCACCCGGCCGCCGCCACGTCCCGTCCGCCTCTCGTCCCCGGTCGAATGATCGGGCAACGATGGTCAACGCCCACTTCGCGCACGCCGGCCGCCCCTGAATCCGGCCGGTGCACGCGAAGCCCATTTGTGCCGTTCTTCTCTGTTCGTTCTGGCCGATGTTCATGCGTGCGACGTCAACTGTCAACGGGGCCTATGGCCGACGACGGGGCCTAGGGCGCCGGGCGGAGGGCCTATGGCCGATGGTTCCGGCGCACCCGGGCCGCCTACGCTGCCGAAGGGATCAACGCAGATCAGGACGTCACGCGCAGGGGGACGACATGCCGGTCGACGGCAGCAGCCACATCCGTATCGCCCGTCCGTCCCGGGACCTCGCCGCCGCGGAGCGGTTCTGGCGCGAAGGGCTGGGACTCGCCGTCGTATGGCGGGCGGAGGGTGGTCCGGAACCGGGTGAGCACGACCTGTTGATGCTCGGCCGGCCGGACGCCGGCTGGCATCTGGAACTCGTCCACGAGCCTGCCCGCCC
>CBFGZZ010000607.1:0-3340 GCA_965653385.1 uncultured Streptomyces sp.
CGAGCACGGCGACAAGATCGAGATCGTCAAGCTCAACATCGACGAGAACCCGGCCGTCGCCGCCAGGTTCGGCGTGATGTCCATCCCCACGATGAACGTCTACGTCGGCGGCGAGGTCGTACAGACCATCGTGGGCGCCAAGCCGAAGGCCGCCCTGGAACGCGACCTCGCCGACCACCTCAGCTGAGTCGGCGGCATCACACGGTGAAGGGAGCGGCCCCGCGCAGGGCCGCTCCCTTCACGCCCGAAGTCCCTGCAGACGCCTCGCCTGTGCGGCACCTTCGGGAATGCCGTCCTCGGCTGACACATGGCAGTACGGCGTGCTGGCCCTCGCCGCCCTCTGGCTGCTCGCCGCGCGCGGAGGCGTCGTCAGCGCCCCTCTGGAGGCCGGGGCTCTTGGCGTGGCAGCGGGCCGGGTCGGCTGGCCGGTGGGCTGACCGCCCCCTAAAGCAGCACGCAGGGCCGCAGTCGCGCCGGCAGCGAGCCTCTGCCAAGGCTGGCTTCGGCGTGTTGCTGAGTAGTCGTCAGGAGTTGCGCGGGGTCACCAGGCCGGATTCGTAGGCGAGGACAACCAGGTGGGCGCGGTCTCGTGCGTGGAGTTTGGTCATCGCCCGGTTGACGTGGGTCTTCGCGGTCAGTGGACTGATCACCATGCGGTCGGCGATCTGATCGTTGGACAGGCCCTGCGCGACCAGGGCGACAGCCTCGCGTTCGCGGTTGGTCAGTTCTTCCAGCCCCTTGTCGATACCGGTGTCGAGCGGCTGGGCGACGTAGCGGCTGATGAGCTTGCGCGTGATCGTGGGGGCGAGCTGGGCGTCGCCGCGCGCGGCGACGCGGACCGCGTGCAGGAGGTCCTCGGGCAGGATGTCCTTGACGAGGAACCCGGCGGCGCCGGCGCGCAGCCCGTTGAAGACGTACTCGTCCAGGCCGTAGTTGGTCAGGATGACGACATGCATCCGGTCCAGTTCCGGGTCCGCGGCGATGCGCCGGGTGACCTCGATGCCGTCCAGGACCGGCATCTGGATGTCGATGAGCGCGACGTCGGGCAGGTGCTGCTTGGCCAGAGCAAGGCCCTCTTTCCCGTCGGCGGCCTCGGCCACCACCTCGATGTCGTCTTCGAGGTCGAGAAGCGCGCGGAATCCGCTACGAATGAGCGGCTGGTCGTCGACCAGCAGGACACGGATCATGATGTTGGCTCCACGGGGAGTTCGGCCTGGACGGTGAAGCCGCCCTCGCCGCGGGGTTCGGCGCGCAGGTGCCCGCCGAGGGCAGTGACGCGTTCGCGCATGCCGAGCAGTCCCATGCCGGGTGCCGGGATGATGTCCGGCGCGGCAGTGCCGTCGTCGTCTATGCGGATCACAAGAGCGTCCGGCCGGCAGTCGATGTGGACCGACGCCGCGCTCGCGTCTGCGTGACGGGCGATGTTGGTGAGCGACTCCTGAACGATCCGGTAGGCGGTCCGCTCCACCGTGGCGGGCACGTCACACTGCTGTCCCTCGATCGTCAACGCCGCGTCCAGACCGAACGTACGAGCCCGTTCCACCAGTTCCTTGACGTGATCGAGCCCGCGCGGCGGGGTCGTATCGTCGTCTCGCAGCGCCTCCAGCGTCGCGCGCAGCTCACGGCTCGCCTCACGCCCCGCGTCCTGGATCGCCAGCAGCGCCTCCGGCACCTGCTCGCCCCGTCTGCGGGCCACGTGGACGGCCACTTCGGACTGCAACTTGATGACCGAGATCTGGTGAGTGAGCGAGTCATGCAGCTCCCTGGCAATACGCAGCCGCTCCTCGTCGGCGCGGCGCCGCGCGGTCTCCTCCCGGGTGCGCTCGGCCTCGTCCGCCCGCCGCTCGGCCTGCCGCAACGCCTCACCCGCGGCACCGGCCGCGACGACCCACGCGATCTCCAGGGCGCCCCGAGCCTGCGCGAACGCCTCGCCCGTGTCATGCAGGCCAGAGGCCAGGGCCGCGAGGGGCAGCAGGGCCAGCATTCCCACGCTCGCCGCGATCGTAAGGGTGCGGTGTCCCGCCCGTACGGCTGCGTACACCGCGAACAGATAGGCGACGGCTGCCCCTTCGACCCCGGCCGCCTGATCGCCCCCGGCCCCCCCGCCGGGGGCTCCCTGCCGGACACCCGCAGCCCGCGGCCGCGCGCCCCGCGCCCGGCCGCCGGCCGCCAGCAGCACGTAGCCGAGCAGGTCGAGGCCGACGGTGGAGGGCTGCCCGGACAACCCGGTGACCAGCAGCGTCGCCGCCACGCCGACGGCGATCGCCCAGTCTCCGCCCCTGGCCCAGACACCGGAGAGTCCAGTCCTCATATGCGCACCCTAGCCGGACGCCACAGCGGGCGAGTCCCGCTCGCGGACGAGGAACCGGCTACCGCACACGCGGTATTTCCCCGTCTTCTGCAGCATCCGTGATAGCCGGATGCGCCATCGGCGGCAGCGCGAAGTGCGTCCGTCTGCGGGACGACCGGGGGTGGGTACGGCGGACATGCTCGAACCAGGTCCAGACGTATCGGACCACGTCGAGTCACAGGAGGAGACATGTCTGTCGGATCTGTGTTTGCCGCCCCGGTGGCCGCCCATGCTTCGGTCCAGTCGGTCGCCGCCGATGCCTACGACCTGACCGCCGGGCGGCTTGTGGGCACGGTGGCGGCACTGGTGGCGCTGGCCGGCGTGGTCATCGGCGGGCTGGCTCTGGCCCGCTCCCGATCCGCGGGTCGTATCGGCAACGGCAAGGGGAAGAGGGGGGCCGTTGTCTCACTGGCGGCAGGACTGACCGGCATGGTCGTCGGCGCGCTGAATCTGGCCGTCGCCGACGGTGGCCCCGGCACCGGCAACGGAGTGGTCGGCGGCGCCATGGCCCTGGTGCTGGGGCTGATCGCCGCGGTCCTGGGCGGACTGGCCCTTGCCCGCTCCCTCCGCACCGGCCGGCCCTCCGACCGGCCCGATCACGAGCGCGCGTTCCAGTGAGGACAGGGCACGAGGAGAAGACAACGGGAACCGAGAGCCCCAACCTGATCGACGACGCCAAGGCAGGCAAAGTGGACGGCTCAACTCTGCCTTGAGATGAACATCGGTTGCCGGGTATCGAACTCCTAAAGCGGTGGCTCCCTGACAACCAGCGGCGGCGGCCAGCCGGCGCAGGCCACTAGTGCGCTGCCGTCCTCGGTGAGAAAGAGCAGGGTGGTCCATGTCCGATCGGCAGAATCGATCAGCCCTGTGCGCACGGGTCGGCCATGTTCGCGGACGAGTTGCACTGCTCGTTCCAGCCCAAGTGGTTCGACTCCGTGCATCCGCATGCGCCGAAGACGGCGCTTGAAGACTCCGGCATGCCGGCCTGCG
>CBFGZZ010000608.1:0-3333 GCA_965653385.1 uncultured Streptomyces sp.
GCGTCGGCGGTGGTGTCGGCCTTGTGCAGGCCCGTGCCGTCGAAGAGGCTCAGCCAGGTGCCGTAGCCCTTCTTGGCCTCGGCCCCGTTGACGGTGATCTTCTTGGCGTCGGCGTCGACGGTGTCGGTGCCCTCGCCGTAGAGGAACGTCTGGGCGTAGTAGGCCTGGGTGGAGCCCCAGTAGCCGTCGACGCCGGTCTTGTCCTTGATCGTGGCGGCGGCCTTCTTCAGGTCGTCCCAGGTCTTGGGGGCCTCGACGCCGGCCTTCTTGAACAGGGCCTTGTTGTAGACGAAGGCGAGGGTGTCCGTGGTGAACGGAACGCCGTAGACCTTGCCCTCGTACTTGGCCTGCTCGATCAGGCTGGGCTGGAACTCAGCCTGGTCGGTGAGGGCCTCGGTGCCGTCCAGCGGCGCGAAGAAGCCCTTCTTGGCGAAGGCGGGGGTCCAGCCGACCTCGGAGCGCAGGACGTCCGGGGCACCCTTGGAACCGGCGGCGGTGTCGAACTTGTTCTGCGCCTGGTCGAAGGGGACGTTGACGTACTTGACCTTGATGTCCTTGTTGGCGGCCTCGAACTCCTTGACCAGGGCCTGGTACGTCGGCGCCTCGTTGGTGGCGTTGGAGGTGTCCCACCAGGTGATGGTGACCGGCCCGCCCGAGTCGCTGCCACTGTCGTCCCCGCCGCACGCCGTCGCCGCGAGAGCGAGGGACGCCACCAGCGCGGTGGCCGCTATGCCACGCCGCATGAGTTCTCCTTGAGGGTGAAAGCCCGTGTGGTGGGCCCTGACGAGAGGGCCCTACAGGGAACGGCCCCGTCTGCCGGACCCTGCTGTCTTGCCGACTGCGCCGTTGCGGCCGCCGGGCGACGTGAACGTAACAGCGTTGAAAGCCTTACGAAAGACCTTGCAGAAAAAATGTGCAAGAGGTCTCCGAAGTTATCCGCGCGTGACCAGTCGGCGACCGTCATGAGACGCTTCTTTCCAAGGGTGGAGCACCACGCGAGCCACTTGTGCAAGACTCTGCAAGCTCTTGCCACCACTTTCACGAGGGAGCGCGATGACGCAGCAACCCGGACCAGGCCGGCCAACAGGTCGCCCCAGGCGTCCGATTGGTGTGCAAGGCGACTTTCGGCCGGTACAGTCCAGTGCCGTGACCACACGGCTTGCAGACATCGCTGCTCAGGCGGGGGTGAGCGAGGCGACCGTCAGCCGCGTTCTCAACGGGAAGCCGGGCGTCGCCGCCACCACTCGCCAGTCCGTGCTGGCCGCACTCGACGTGCTCGGCTACGAGCGTCCGGTGCGGCTGCGGCAACGGAGCGAGGGCCTGGTGGGCCTGATCACCCCGGAGCTGGAGAACCCGATATTCCCGGCCCTGGCCCAGGTCATCGGCCAGGCACTGACCAGGCAGGGCTACACCCCGGTGCTGGCCACGCAGACGCCGGGCGGCTCCACCGAGGACGAGCTCACCGAGATGCTCGTGGACCGCGGAGTGGCCGGCATCATCTACGTCTCCGGCCTCCACGCCGACACCACCGCCGACATGCAGCGCTACGAGCGGCTGCGCGCCCAGGGCGTCCCCTTCGTCCTGGTCGACGGTTTCTCCCCCAAGGTCCAGGCACCTTTCATCTCCCCGGACGATCGCGCCGCGATGAACCTGTCGGTCACGCATCTCGCCTCGCTCGGCCACACCCGCATCGGCCTCGCGCTCGGCCCCAAGCGCTTCGTGCCGGTCCAGCGCAAGATCGAGGGCTTCGTCCGCACGATGCAGGACCAGCTGAACCTGCCGCCGGACACGATCGAGGCGGACCTGATCCAGCACTCCCTCTACACGCTGGAGGGCGGTCAGGCGGCCGCCACGGCCCTGATCGACCGCGGCTGCACCGCGATCGTCTGCGCCAGCGACATGATGGCGCTGGGCGCGATACGCGCGGCCCGGCAGCGCGGCCTGGAGGTCCCCAGGGACGTCTCGGTCGTGGGCTTCGACGACTCCCCCCTGATCGCCTTCACCGACCCGCCCCTCACCACCGTCCGCAAGCCGGTCCCGGCGATGGGCCAGGCCGCGGTACGCACGCTCCTGGAGGAGATCGGCGGGACCCCCGCCCCCCACAGCGAGTTCGTGTTCATGCCGGAGCTGGTGGTGCGCGGTTCGACGGCCTCGGCACCGGGGAACAGAAACCATCCCTGAGAGGGGGAATCCCCGCAGCCACCCCACCGTTGGCAGGAGAACGGGGCTCTACTCCCGCCGTAGAACGTGCGTCCTGCCCCCGACCGGAGGATGATCGGTCGGGGAAGTCTTTTCTGGCAGACTCTGTGCCCATGGGTGACACGACCGTGACGACACTGGAAGGCCGGGAAGCGGCCGTTCTTCCCCCCGTCGCGGACAGGACGGGGCGGGGCCCCCTGCGCCGTCTGCGCACCCCCCGTCGCCCCCGCCTCTGGTTCGAGATCCTGCTGATCGCGGTGAGTTACTGGACGTACTCACTCATCCGCAACGCGGTCCCGGAACAAAAAGCAGAAGCCCTCCGCAACGCGGACTGGCTCTGGAACCTGGAACACCACCTCGGCATCGCCGTCGAGCAGTCGGTGAACCACGCCGTGAACTCGGTGACTTGGCTCATCGTCGGCATGAACTACTACTACGCGACGCTGCACTTCATCATCACCCTGGCCGTCCTGGTCTGGCTCTACCGCAGCCACCCCGGCCGCTACGCGGCAGCGAGACTGGTCCTCTTCGCCACCACAGGCGTGGCCCTGATCGGTTACTACCTGTATCCGCTCGCTCCCCCGCGCCTGATGACCGGCACCGGATTCATCGACACGGTCCTGGTCCACGACACCTGGGGTTCGATGGCCTCGGGCGACCTGAAGAACATGTCGAACCAGTACGCCGCGATGCCCTCCATGCACATCGGCTGGTCCGTCTGGTCGGGCCTGACGATCTTCGCCCTCGCCAGAATCCCCTGGATCCGCGTCCTGGGCCTCCTGTACCCCGCGGCCACCCTCCTGGTGATCGTGGCCACGGCCAACCACTTCTGGCTGGACGCGGTCGGCGGCCTGATCTGCCTGGCCTTCGGCTACACGGTGGCCCGCCTCTGGTACGGCGCCCTCCCCCACGCGCTGCCGAGGCGGGTACCCCCCACCCGCCCGCACTCGCCGACGGCGGAGAGGGGACGTGCCGGGGGGTGTCCGCCCGCAGCGGCGAGTGTCAACGCAGAGCACCTCTCCAAACCGAGCCGCCCGACCGAGGACGGACACCCCCCGGCGCGGCCCCGCCCCCCGCCCCACGCGGAGGCGCGACGCACCCCCACCGGCCCCCCCGCCGGCCGCCGCGGACAAC
>CBFGZZ010000609.1:0-3329 GCA_965653385.1 uncultured Streptomyces sp.
TAGCCTGTGTTCGTTATTCCGATCGGCTGTTGAAATTTCGAACGCAGCCTGACATCCAAGGGAGGGTGCCGGACGTGGGACGCCTCGTACCAGCCGTGACCCGGGCTCTCGACATTCTCGAGCTCTTCCTCGACGGGGACGGCACGCTGTCCGCCCCCGACATCGTGCGCAAGCTGCAGCTGCCGCGCACCACCGTGCACGAGCTGGTCACCACGCTCGCAGCCCGGTCGTACATCGTCCAGGTCCCCGGTCAGCCGGGACGGTACCGCCTGGGCGTACGGCCTTACCAGCTCGGCAGCCGATACGCCGAGCAGCTCGACCTCGCGGCCGAGGGGCAGCAGGTCGCCCGGTCCGTCGCGGAGACCTGTGACGAGACGGTGCACGTGGCCATCCTCGAGGGCACCGACGTCATCTACATCGCCAAGGTGGACTCGACGCACGCGGTGCGCATGGTGTCCGCCGCCGGGCGGCGGCTGCCCGCCCACTGCACGTCCGTCGGCAAGATGCTGCTGGCCTCCCTTCCCGAGCCGGAGCTCTCCTCCCGGATCGCGGACGACGCCGAGCTCGTCGCCATGACACCCAACAGCATCACCGACCCGGCCGCCCTGCGCGAGGCCCTCGCCGGGATCCGGCAGCGGGGTATCGCCGTCGAACGCCAGGAGTCCAACCCGGACGTGTCGTGCGTCGCCGCGCCCGTGCGGGACCGCACCGGGCAGGTCGTCGCCGCGCTCTCCATCTCCGTCCCGATGATCCGCTGGAGCGAGGACCGGCGCGCCGAGCTGGAGCAGCTCGCCGCCAAGGGGGCCGCCGAACTGTCGGAGCGGCTCGGACACCGGAGCGTGGCATGACGACGACCGCGTACGAGGTGGCGGTACGGGCGGAGGCGGAGCTCGGTGAGGGCCCGACCTGGGACCCGGCGAGCGGCCGGCTGATCTGGATCGACATCCTGGGGTCCCGGATCCACACGTACGACCCCGTCTCGGGCCGTCGCTCGGTCCGTACGACCCCGCAGCACGTCGGCGCCGTCAAGCCGCGCGCCGGCGGCGGCCTGGTGCTGAACCTGCGGGACGGCGTCGGACTGCTCGACCCGGACGACACCTTCCGCTGGCTGCACCACGAGCCCGTCCCCGGCCGCCGCGCCAACGACGCCGCGGTCGCCCCGGACGGCTCCCTGTGGGCCGGAACCATGCGTTACGACGAGGCCCCGGGCGGCGGCACGCTGTCCCGGGTCACCGGCGACGGCACGGTCGAGGTGATCCTCGACGACGTGGCGGTGAGCAACGGCACGGGCTGGAGCCCGGACGGGCGGCTGATGTACTACATCGACTCGCCCACCCGCCGCCTCGACGTCTTCGACTTCACGGACGACGGCCGCGCCGTGAACCGGCGCCCGCTCGTCGAGATCGAGGACGGCGCCGGGTTCCCCGACGGCCTCACCGTCGACGCCGAGGGCTGCGTCTGGGTGGCCCTGTGGGAGGGCGCGTCCGTACGCCGCTACACGCCGACCGGCGAACTGGACCGAGTCGTCCCGCTTCCGGTGCCCAGGGTCACGGCGTGCGCCTTCGCCGGGCCCGACCTGACCGACCTGTACATCACGACGGCCCGCGTGGGCCTCACGTCGCCGCCCGCCCTGGCCGGGTCGGTCTTCGTGATCCCGGGCGCCGGCAAGGGCCTGCCGCAACCGGCCTTCGAGGGCTGACCCCGCCCGACGCCCGGGGGCGCACGCCAGACACTCCAACGCCCCCGGGCCCCGGCCCCTGACGGCCGCGTCACACCCCGGCTCTCCCTGTCGCGCGCCGATCTGGCGCCGTCGCAGCCCGGTCGGGGTGGGACAGCCGGTCCCGGGCTGCCGCAGCCGGACGGCTGATCCTCCTCAGACCAAACCGCCCGCCTTCCGCTCCTCCGCGGTCAGCGGCGGCCCGCTCAGCGCCGGCTTGAGTGGGCCGATCGCGGCGGCCAGCAGGACGGACGGGGTCAGGAGGACTTCGGCGCCGCGTTCCAGTGACGTCACGTCCGTCACCCGGCGGGCGATGCGGCCGTTGCCGGTGGCGGTGTGCATGAGGCGGGCCACGTAGGCGGCCACGAGGCGTTCCCTGAGCGTGGGGCCGTTCTCGGTCGCGCCGGGGTAGAAGACGTCCTGGCCGATGGCCATGTCCCAGGCGGCGGCGACCGGGCGGGCCACCGACCGCTGGACGCGACGTGCCAGTCCCGGTGCCGACGGGCAGTGACGGCGCGTCATGTCGCGCAGGATCAGGGCGCTCTGGGCGGCGACCGCCAGGCCGTGGCCGTAGACCGGGTTGAAGGCGGCGAGGGCGTCGCCGAGGACGACGAGGTTCTCCGGCCAGGCCGGCATCCGCTCGTAGAAGTAGCGGCGGTTGACGGTGGTGCGGGTGCAGGAGACGGGGGACAGCGGCTCGGCGTTCTCGATGAGGTCGCCGATCAGCGGGTGGCGCAGCTTCTCGCGGGCGAAGTCGGCGAAGTCCTCGGCGGTGGCGGGGGGTTCGCCGCCGCGGGTGCCGGAGAGGGTGACGATCCACCGGCCGTCCTCGATCGGCAGCAGGAAGCCCGCCCGGCCCGGTCCGCCGTCGCGCGGGTCGGGCTGCACGTTGACGACCGGGAAGCCGTCCCGGGCGTGCTCGGGGGCGAGGTAGAGGCGACTGGCGTACACCAGGCCGGAGTCGACCTCGCGGTGCTCGGGTGCGGGAAGGCCGAGTGCCGCGAGCCACTTGGGTGTCCCGGAGCCGCGGCCGGTGGCGTCGACGACCAGGCAGGCGGGGAGGGCTCGCTCGGCCCCGTCGTGGGTCCGGATCCGAACGCCCGTGACGGCGGCGGCCGTGCCGGTCAGCCCGACGGCCTCCGCCCGGTCGACCAGGTCGATCCGCTCGTCGGCGAGGACCTGCGCCCGGATCGTCGCGTCCAGCAGGTCCCGGCCGGCCAGGATCACATGGTGCGACTCGGGCCAGCGGCGGAACCAGCCCCGTGCCGACATGGCGACCACGTCCGTGGTGACGGGCAGCCGCTGCGCTCCGGCGGCCCGCAGCACCTCGGTGATGCCCGGGAGAAGTTCCTCCATGGCCCGCACCCCGCCCGACCACAGCATGTGCGCGTGGCGCGCCTGCGGCAGCCCCTTGCGGGGCTCGGGGCCCTCGGGCAGGGCGTCCCGGTCGACGACGACCACACGGTCGGCGAAACCGGCGAGCGCGCGGGCCGCGAGCATGCCGGTGTGGGATCCCCCCAGGACGACGGCGGTTCTGACGTCTGGGGCGGGGCGTTCGTTCATGCGGGGGCACTCTCTGCCGGGGCGGTCGCTCGGGCGCGTACCGCCTCGA
>CBFGZZ010000610.1:0-3314 GCA_965653385.1 uncultured Streptomyces sp.
CGTGTGTTCGTCGCACAGGCGGTTCGACCGTGACCGTGCGGTTGATCGGGCTGGTGCAGGTCAGGGACTGTCGGTCAGCTGGGAGTGCTGCGCGCAGACAGCGGCACCGCACTGCCGGCAGACGGCGAGCGCCGTGTCTGGCGTCCTGCGCTGTAACAGTCCAGGCAGTGCATCAGCCCTCCTGCGGTGCCCGCGTCAGCTGCTGGTTGGCGCTGAACCTCCGCCGCCAGGCCAGGGAGACGTACACGAGCGCCACCAGCACCGGCACCTCGATGAGTGGGCCGACCACGCCGGACAGGGCCTGGCCGGAGGTCACGCCGAAGGTGGCGATGGCTACCGCGATGGCCAGCTCGAAGTTGTTTCCGGCCGCGGTGAACGCGAGGGTCGCGGTGCGGTCGTAGGCGAGACCGATGACCTTGCCGAGGGCGAAGGTGCCGAACCACATCACCGCGAAGTACACCAGCAGCGGCAGGGCGATGCGGGCCACGTCCAGCGGCTGGGAGGTGATCGTCTTCCCCTGCAGGGCGAAGAGGATGACGATCGTGAAGAGCAGGCCGTACAGCGCCCACGGGCCGATCTTCGGCAGGAAGTCGGACTCGTACTTCTCGCGGCCCAGCTTCTGCTCGCCGATGCGGCGGGTGAGGAACCCGGCCAGCAGCGGGATGCCGAGGAAGATGACGACGTTCAGGGCGATCTTCCACATGGAGATGTCGAGGTGCTCGCCGTCACCGAGGCCCAGCCAGCCCGGCAGCAGGTCGAGGTAGAACCAGCCGAGCACGCCGAAGGCCAGTACCTGGAAGACGGAGTTCAGGGCGACGAGCACGGCGGCGGCTTCGCGGTCGCCGCAGGCGAGGTCGTTCCAGATGATGACCATGGCGATGCACCGGGCGAGACCGACGATGATCAGGCCGGTGCGGTACTCGGGCAGGTCGGGCAGGAAGATCCACGCCAGCGCGAACATCACCGCCGGACCGACCAGCCAGTTGATGACCAGCGACGAGACCATGAGCTTGCGGTCCCCGGTGACGGCGTCGAGCTTGTCGTAGCGGACCTTGGCGAGGACCGGATACATCATGATCAGCAGGCCGACGGCGATCGGCAGGGAGATGCCGCCAATCTCGACCTTGGCCAGGGCGTCGTTCAGGCCGGGGATGAGCCTGCCGAGGCCCAGGCCGAGGGCCATGGCGAGAAGGATCCAGACGGCGAGGAAACGGTCGAGCGTCGACAGCTTCGCGACGACCGAGGAATCCTCGGTGGGGGACGTCGCGGATACTTCGGTGCGGGTCACGGGCAGGCCCTCTTGTTGTCGGCGGCGGCACGAGCGGACTCGGCCAGGTCAGTGAACTGACCGGCGAGAGATGCGATGACGTCCGGGCGGAGCTTGTAGTACGTGTAGCGGCCGCAAGGCTCCGTCTCGACGACCCCGGCCTCGCGCAGCACTCTCAGATGGTTGGAGAGGTTCGTCTGCCGGGCACCGGTCTCCTCCACCAAGTGGGTGGTGCACAGCGCCTCTTTGGCCAGCAGGGTCACGATCTGGAGCCTGAGCGGGTCGGCCAGAACCCGGATCAGGTCAGTGTCGACTGACGTCATCATGGACTGATACTCTCACATCAGTGGTGGCTGACACCACCGGGCGCTGAAGTCATTCGCGCCTGATGCCGTCGCGAGACAAGAGAGACCTCCTGATGTCCGACAAGCCCTCCGTGCTCTTCGTCTGTGTCCACAACGCCGGCCGTTCACAGATGGCCGCCGCGTGGCTGACCCACCTGGCCGGGGGCCGCGTCGAGGTCCGCTCCGCCGGCTCCAACCCGGGCGCGGGCGTCAACCCGGCCGCCGTCGAGGCCATGGCCGAGGTCGGCATCGACATCTCCGCCGAGGTCCCGAAGATGCTCACCGTCGACGCCGTCAAGGAGTCCGATGTCTGCATCACCATGGGCTGCGGCGACACCTGCCCCGTCTTCCCCGGCAAGCGCTACCTGGACTGGCAGCTGGAGGACCCGGCCGGGCAGGGCGTCGAGGCCGTCCGCCCGATCCGGGACGAGATCAAGGTGCTGGTCGAGGGCCTGATCAAGGAGATCGCGCCGGAGCCCCAGGCATGAGCACCGCGACGGACACGACCGCGGGCGTACACGACGTCATCGTCATCGGCTCCGGCCCCGCCGGATACACCGCCGCCCTGTACACCGCCCGCGCCTCCCTGAAGCCGCTCGTCTTCGAGGGCGCGGTCACGGCGGGTGGCGCCCTGGTTCAGACGACCGAGGTGGAGAACTTCCCCGGCTTCCGCGACGGCATCATGGGCCCGGAGCTCATGGACAACATGCGGGCCCAAGCCGAGCGTTTCGGCGCCGAGCTCGTAGCCGACGACATCGTCGCCGTCGACCTCACCGGCTCCGTCAAGACCGTCACCGACAGCGCGGGTACGGTCCACCGGGCGAAGGCCGTCATCGTGGCGACCGGCTCGCAGCACCGCAAGCTGAACCTGCCCGGCGAGGACGCCCTCTCCGGCCGGGGCGTGTCGTACTGCGCCACCTGCGACGGCTTCTTCTTCCGCGAGCACGACATCGTGGTGGTCGGCGGCGGCGACACGGCGATGGAGGAGGCCACCTTCCTCTCCCGCTTCGCCAAGTCCGTGACGATCGTCCACCGCCGCGACACCCTGCGGGCCTCCAAGACCATGCAGGACCGCGCCTTCGCCGACCCGAAGATCTCCTTCGCCTGGAACCGCGAGGTCGCTGAGATCCACGAGGAGGGCGGCAAGCTCGCCGGGCTCACCCTGCGCGACACCGTCACCGGCGAGACCTCCCAGCTCGCGGCCACCGGGCTGTTCGTCGCCATCGGCCACGACCCGCGCACCGACCTGGTCACCGGCCAGCTGGACCTGGACGACGAGGGCTACCTCAAGGTCAACTCGCCCTCCACGCGCACGAACATTCCTGGCGTCTTCGGCGCGGGCGACGTGGTCGACCACACCTACCGCCAGGCCATCACCGCCGCTGGCTCCGGCTGCGCGGCCGCCCTGGACGCCGAGCGGTACCTGGCGGCCCTCGCCGACGACCAGCCGGTGCCGGCCGAGGCCGTGACCGTCTGACGGCATCCGCCCCCACGCATACGAGGAAAGCAGCATGGCCCTCAAGAACGTCACCGACGGCTCCTTCGAGCAGGACGTCCTGAAGAGCGACAAGCCCGTGCTCGTCGACTTCTGGGCGGCCTGGTGCGGCCCGTGCCGCCAGCTCGCCCCCTCCCTGGAGGCGATCGCCGCCGAGCACGGCGACAAGATCGAGATCGTCAAGCTCAACATCGACGAGAACCCGGCC
>CBFGZZ010000611.1:0-3314 GCA_965653385.1 uncultured Streptomyces sp.
GATCGAGGTACGCATCTCCTCGGGGCTGATCGGCTCGAAGGCCACGTCCCACCCGAGTCGGGCGGCGAACGCCGAGGCCAGGTCGGGCGGCCCGGTGATCGCTGGATACTGCCCGACGCAGACCACGCCGGTGCCGTCCGGGCGCTCGAACAGGGCGGCCGCGATGTCGGCGATGTCCCGGTGGGAGCCGCTGATGGAGAACACAACGCGGTCCGGCCTGGCTGCACGGACGGCGGTGAGGATGTTGTCCGCGAAGGTCTGGCGGTCCTCCTCCGCGCCTGCCGGAGAGCTAGGACATCGCCCAGGAGTTCGGCATCACGGCAAGGCGGCACAAGCAAGGTCGTCGACCGCATCGAGGCGGCCGGGTATCGCCGGCGTCGCCCTCATCCGAAAGCCCGGGGCTCCGCGGTTGTCGAGCTGCCCCCTGGCGGACCGGACTTGCTGAGCAGAGCCGTCGTGACCTTCGAAACGGAGCTGCGAAGACAGATCGGCTCGGCGGCCTCCGGCCAGTCCCTGGCACAGTTCGCGCCCGGGAGCCGGATTCCGGGCGGCTCCCAAATAGCACCCGGAATGGCCCCCGGAACCACTCAGGGGCCCGACCCGCTAAGCGGATCAGGCCCCTGACCTGGTACTTCACTGTCGGGGTGGCGGGATTTGAACCCACGACCTCTTCGTCCCGAACGAAGCGCGCTGCCAAGCTGCGCTACACCCCGATGTCACTGCTTGTCGCGGCGACGACGTTTACTTTAGCCCACCGGTGGCTGGAGACGAAATCCGGTTTTCGCGCGGTGGCGCAGGCGGTGGCGGAGTGGGTTGGGGCGGGCGTGGTCGAGGGCCACGAGGACGATGGCCAGGGCGTAGCTGGCGAGGCCGATGAGGAGGGCGTTCGCCAGGATGCTGCGGTAGCCGTGCTGGGCCACGTCGAGGAAGGGGTAGAGGTAGCGGGCCGGCGTGCCGGGCAGGAGGAGCTCGCCCCGGACCAGGGTGAACGCCAGGTAGGTGAGGGGGTAGAGCATCCAGGTGGCTGTCGGGCGGAGGCGCAGTCGGCCGGGGGCCGTCAGGAGCAGCCAGTCCAGCAGGGCCGCGATGGGCGTCGCCGTGTGCAGGACCTGGGTGGTGATCGCGTGCCAGCCCGTCGGGTCGGCGGCCTCGCTCGTGAGGACGCCGGGCAGCGTGTAGGGGCTCGCCTCGTTGGCCAGGAGCACGTGGTAGGTGAGGCCCGTGACGATGACGTAGAGCAGAGCGGCGCCCGTGAGTGAGGACGGGAGGGGCCGGCGGGCGGTCCAGGCGCGGCGGGCCGAGAGGGTGAGGACCGCGGCCAGCAGGATGTTGCTCTGGATCGCGAAGTGACTCAAGGTGCGCAGAGGGCTGCCGAGGGCCAGTTCGAGTGACACCGCCGCCGCCGCGGTCAGGGCGACCAGCAGGCGGTACGTGGCGGCCAGGGGGCGGCGTACCGGAGGCACCACCGCCGTGGCGGGGACGTGGGAGGGCAGCAGCGCGGGGATGCCCGGTATCGCGGGGAGGTCCGGGATGTCCCTGGGTATCGGGGCGGTCATGCCCTCACGCTAAGCAGCGTGGGCGAAACGGGCGATATGGGTGGTCCGTGCGGGTTAGAGGGAGGGGGGCGTGATCAGGACCACGTCATGGCCGAATGGCCGTGCCGTCCCCCTGATCGCGTCCCCCTGGCCATGAGCGCGTCGCCGCGCGGCGTTAGCGGCCCCGGTCCCTCTGTTTCCTCTGCTCCTACTCCCGCCCCACCAGCGTCAGCAACGTAGCCTCCGGCGGACACGCGAACCGGAACGGCGTGTAGCGGTTCGTGCCGCAGCCTGCCGAGACATGCAAGTAGGACGTACGGCCTTCCGCCGTGTGCGTGGACAGGCCCTTCACTCGGTCCGCGTCCAGGTCGCAGTTGGTGACCAGGGCGCCGTAGAAGGGGATGCAGAGCTGGCCGCCGTGGGTGTGGCCGGCCAGGATCAGGGGGTAGTCGTCGGCCGTGTACGCGTCCAGGACGCGCAGGTACGGCGCGTGCACCACGCCCATCGCGAAGTCCGCGGCGCCGGACGGGCCGCCCGCCACCTGCTGGTAGCGGTCCCTCTTGATGTGCGGGTCGTCCAGGCCGGTGAGCTCCACGGACACGCCCTCGACCTTGAGCGTCCCCCGCGTGTTCGTCAGATTCAGCCAGCCCGCCGCGTCGAAACCGTCCCGCAGGTCCTCCCACGGGTTGTGGATCGCGCCGACCGCAGGCGGGTTGCCGTTCAGGCCGTGGCGGCCCTGGGTCTTCTCCAGCAGATAGCGGGCGGGGTTGCGCAGCTTCGGGCCGTAGTAGTCGTTCGAGCCGAAGACGTACGCGCCCGGGAACTCCATCAACGGGCCCAGGGCGTCCAGCACCTCCGGCACGCCCTCCGGGTCGGACAGGTTGTCGCCGGTGTTGATCACGAAGTCCGGGCGCAGGCCGGCCAGCGAGCGCAGCCAGCGCTGCTTCTTGCGCTGGCCGCCGACCATGTGGATGTCGGAGACCTGGAGCACACGCAGCGGGCGCATCCCCGTGGGCAGGGCGGGGATCGTCACCCGTCGCAGGCGGAAGGAACGGGCCTCGAAACCCGCCGAGTACAGCAGACCGGCGGCGCCAACCGCCGTGATTCCCAGGGGTACTCCGTATCGCGCACGCATACGACCATCGTGTCAGACCGGGAGAGGGCCACGTACCGGGCAGCCTCGGCGCACTCCCCGCACCCCCCTTGAAATCAACGGGCGTTCCGCCCCCCACACCTGCGACAATCACCCCATGACCACGCTCAAGTCGAAGCTTCAGGAAGACCTCAACGCCGCGATCAAGGAGCGCGACGAGCTCCGCTCCTCGACGCTCCGGCTGACGCTCGCCGCGATCACCAAGGAGGAGGTCGCGGGCAAGGAGAAGCGCGAGCTCTCCGACGACGAGGTGCAGAAGGTGATCACCCGCGAGGCGAAGAAGCGCCGTGAGGCGGCCGAGGCGTTCGCGCAGGGTGGTCGTGCCGAGCAGGCCGAGCGGGAGAAGGCGGAGGGCGAGGTCCTCGCCACGTACCTGCCGAAGCAGCTCAGCGACGACGAGCTGAACGACATCGTCGCCCAGGCCGTCGAGGAGGCCAGGGCGGCCGGCGCCGAGGGCCCGCGGGCCATGGGCGCCGTCATGAAGATCGTGAACCCGAAGGTCGCCGGGCTCGCCGAGGGCGGCCGGGTAGCCGCGGCCGTCAAGAAGCTGCTGGCGGGCTGACGCTCAGGCAGCGGGACCAGCGGCCCCGTCACAAACGGCCCCTGGCGCCTCGTACGTACGAGGC
>CBFGZZ010000612.1:0-3306 GCA_965653385.1 uncultured Streptomyces sp.
CCGCTGCCGTCGTACAGCACGACGGAGCCGCTCCACTTGAGCTGGTCGTCGGCCTAGCTGGAGGGCCTCCACAGTGGCCAAGTCATCGACTTTCCAGCCCTCGTGATGGAGTACCGCGAGTCGTACGATCTGCTCAGGGCCACCGCGCTGTCACCGGAGGCCTCCTTGGCCATGATCGAGGCAGCAGCAGAGGATTACCGGAATGAATCCCAACAGCAGGACCGCCCTGAGCTCCGTTGAGTGGCGCAAGAGCAGCTACAGCAGCGGAACCGGCGGCGAATGCCTCGAAGTCGCCGACAACCTCCCCGGCGCCGTCGTCCCCGTCCGGGACTCCAAGAACCCCAACGGCCCCGCCCTCCTCTTCGGGGACGGGGCCTGGGCCCAGTTCGTCGATGGGCTCAAGACGGCCCGGCCGTGAGGTAGTAGAGCGACAGGTCCGCCGGGTCGTCGTCACCGCCCCAGCGGACCGCCCCCGCGCAGTCCGCCACGATGGCCCGGATCCTCTCGACCTGCCAGGGGAAGTAACTGCCGGAGGCCCTCGCACCGGGGACGATCCGCAGGGCCGTGCCCGAGGACAGGTTGGAGGCGGGGCTGGTCAGCGGCGTGCGGCCGATTCTGCTCCAGCCTTGCAGGTCGCCCGCGCGGAGTTCCTGGACCTCGTAGTGGAAGCGGCGCGCTATGCGCAGGAGCAGGAGTTCCGGAAGGCCGATCCGGACGTCGACGCGGAGCCCGGTTCCGGAGACCGAGCGGGTCAGGACCGTAGAGGCGTGGTTGGTCCGGTTCTGGATCTCCCAGCCGTTCTGTGACAGGGGGATCTTCGCCGGCCGGAGTCCGGACGTCGGCGCGGTGCGGTCGGCAGCCGTGGCCGTGCCGGTCGGAAGGAGATACGCGGCCGTGGCCGCGGTGCCGACGGCCAGGAGGGAACGTCGGTTGGGGCGTGCGCTCATGTCGAAGCCCTTCAGCTCGTCCGGATGGTCCGGTTGTACTGCTCCAGGACCTGGTACAGGCCGATCAGTTCGCGCCCGTACTTCTCGGCCCCGTCGCCCGTGCCGTTGTAGCGGGCGAGGATGTCCTGAGAGTCGGCGTCGCTCGTGTTGAGGCCGGGACGCGCGACGCCGATCTGGTGCGCGTTGTAGATCGTGAGGTAGGCCGCGGTGCTGATGTTGTACGACGGGTCGTCGTGCAGGCGGTTCCACACGGACGTCTTGTCGGCGTCCGTGAGGCGAGAGCCGTTGATGATTCCCTGGTCCATGCAGTAGTTGCGGGCCTCGATGGCCACCCAGGCGAAGATCTGCCCCCAGCCGGTGCTGGAGTCGTCCCGGTCACCGTCCTTGACCGCGTCGTCGGCGAACTTGTCCAGCGGGTTCCACTTGCGCAGTTCCCACAGGACGGGGGCCTGCACCAGGGCCTTGCGCAGCCGCAGCACCCTGGCGAGGTCGGTGAACAGCCAGTCCATGTTGATGACGGCGTCGAACGCCTCGGTGGTGGAGATACCGCCGATGGTGGCCCAGTCGTTGTCGTTCCAGTTGTCGCCGCCGGTCTCGGGCACTCCGATCGACACCAGGTAGTCCTGGACGTCCTTCAGGGCGGCGTCGTGGTAGGAGTCGACGAAGTCCTTGTCGAGGCCGGTGGGGTCAAGGCCCTGGTCGAAGGAGCTCTGGCCCCGGTCGCGGCCGGAGACGATGTCGACGTCGATCTCGATCCTGCCGTCACCGGAGCCGACCCACTTGGTGACGATCTGGTCGAAGGCCCAGTTGCTGGGAAGGGGGTAACCGAGGTTTCCGGAGAACCCGCTCGACATGTCGGACACGAAGCTCGTGACGGCGTAACCCTGGTTGGCGACGCGCTGGCACACGTTGCGGGGGCCGTAAATGCCCACGTTGTAGGAGGAGTTCTCGCCGATGGTCCGGAAGACACCTTTGAAGTGGGGGATGATGTAGTCGGTGACCTCCCAGTCGACGGCGTCGTAGTCGACGGCGAAGTAGATGGTGGTGCCGTCCTTGAAGCCGTGGAATCTCGCGTAGTCGATGGCCGCGAGCGCGGCGTGCACGCCCGCACCGTAGGAGAAGTCGTCCACGACGCGGTTCCACGTCTGGTAGATCGGGAAACAGCGCAGGCCGTTGGCGGCGATGGTGCCGAGCTCGCCGGGCTGGATCTGCTTCTCCGGCAGCTCGCTCCCGCCCGGGTTGAGATAGCGGCCGACGATCCCGATGCCCTCCGACTTGAGGGTCGCGGCACGGGCGTTGGTGATCCTGGTGACGCCGTCGCAGGCGCCTCCCTTGCGGTCCTGGTCGCCGTACGAGACCAGAAGTGACGCCCAGGTCTGGACGTCTCCCTTCCCGGTGACGGGGAGTGCCGCGAACCGCTGGAAGCTGCTGACGGCGGTGGACAGGGTGCTTTCGAAGGCCGCGGTGAACGCGTTGAAGCGCTGGTTGAAGAGCATCGCCGCGGAGAAGAGGCGTACCCAGTTTCCCGTGGATCCGACGGACAGGACGTGTTCCTGCAGCCCGGCTTCCGTATCGTTGCCGAACCAGCCGTCCGCGACGCCGTCGGACATGCCCATCTCGTACTGGACGGCGTAGATCATGGACTTGGCGACGTCACGGGAGTAGTGGCCGTCGCACGGCATGACGAAGAAGTCGCGGCGCTTGACGTAGCGGCCGTTGAGCCACTGCTGAATGTCGCGGACCGTCTCCGATCCGTTGTTCACCACCACATAGGCGTCCATCGTCAGCAGGGCCTTGAAGACCTTGGGGACGAGGTCCGACCCGGGGAAGGCGCCGGCGACGCCCATCCGCTGCTTCATGAGGGTGACCGCGGCGGCGGTGCGTTCGTCGTAGACGCCGTTGATGTTGCTGCCGTCGTAGCCCTTGGCGTAGAGCGCGGACTGGATGATCATGGTGACGTTGGCCGGGGTGTCGAGATGGCCGATGCTCGGCCACTTCGACTGCAGCCTGGACAACGTCGTCGGACCGAAGTTGTTCGACAGAGCCGTGATGCCGAGCTCGTACTGGAGGGCTCGGGTCAGGGCGTACATCAGGTCCCAGCCCGTGCTGCCGTCCTCGTCGACCTTTATGCCGATCTTGTCTTCGCCATAGACGGTGTTCACGAATCTCTGGGCCCTGCGGACCATCTCGTCTGCCACGTGACGTCCCCTTCCGGAGGTGGGGGTCCACCGTGGCCATGGGCGGACCCCAGGGGTACCTCGAACGTTGCAGGTACACCGGGTGCCCGGGCAGCCGGAGAGTGACGTGCGAATCGCAGCAGCTCACCGACAGAAGGGGATCGTTGTGCGTGCACGGACCA
>CBFGZZ010000613.1:0-3188 GCA_965653385.1 uncultured Streptomyces sp.
CGCCGCGAAGCCCGCCGCGCCCGCTCCGGCCGCGAAGCCCGCTCAGCCGAAGAAGGCCGAGCCCGCCGCCGCCGGCGACGGTCCCGAGCTGGTGACGCTGCGCGGCCCCGCCGCCGCGGTCGCGAAGAACATGAACGCCTCGCTGGAGGTGCCCACGGCCACGTCCGTGCGCGCGGTCCCGGTGAAGCTGCTCTTCGACAACCGCATCGTCATCAACAACCACCTCAAGCGCGCCCGGGGCGGGAAGATCTCCTTCACGCACCTGATCGGGTACGCGATGGTGCAGGCCATCAAGGCCATGCCGTCGATGAACTACTCCTTCGCGGAGAAGGACGGCAAGCCGACCCTGGTCAAGCCGGAGCACATCAACTTCGGCCTCGCCATCGACCTGGTCAAGCCCAACGGCGACCGCCAGCTCGTGGTCGCGGGCATCAAGAAGGCCGAGACGCTGAACTTCTTCGAGTTCTGGCAGGCCTACGAGGACATCGTCCGCCGCGCCCGTGACGGCAAGCTGGGCATGGACGACTTCACCGGTGTGACGGTCTCCCTGACCAACCCCGGCGGCCTCGGCACCGTGCACTCCGTGCCGCGTCTGATGCCCGGCCAGTCGGTGATCATGGGCGTCGGCTCCATGGACTACCCGGCGGAGTTCCAGGGCACCTCCCAGGACACCCTGAACAAGCTCGGCATCTCGAAGGTCATGACGCTCACGTCGACCTACGACCACCGGGTCATCCAGGGCGCCGCCTCCGGCGAGTTCCTGCGGATCGTCGCGAACCTCCTCCTCGGCGAGAACGGCTTCTACGACGACATCTTCGAGGCGCTGCGCATCCCCTACGAGCCGGTCCGCTGGCTCAAGGACATCGACGCCTCGCACGACGACGACGTCACCAAGGCCGCCCGGGTCTTCGAGCTGATCCACTCCTACCGGGTCCGCGGCCACGTCATGGCCGACACCGACCCGCTGGAGTACCAGCAGCGCAAGCACCCCGACCTGGACATCACCGAGCACGGCCTCACCCTGTGGGACCTGGAGCGCGAGTTCGCCGTCGGCGGCTTCGCCGGCAAGTCCCTGATGAAGCTGCGGGACATCCTCGGTGTGCTGCGCGACTCGTACTGCCGCACCACCGGCGTCGAGTTCATGCACATCCAGGACCCGAAGCAGCGCCGGTGGATCCAGGACCGCATCGAGCGCGCGCACTCCAAGCCGGAGCGCGAGGAGCAGCTGCGCATCCTGCGCCGGCTGAACGCCGCGGAGGCCTTCGAGACCTTCCTGCAGACGAAGTACGTCGGCCAGAAGCGCTTCTCCCTGGAGGGCGGCGAGTCCGTCATCCCGCTGCTGGACGCGGTCATCGACAGCGCCGCCGAGTCCCGGCTGGACGAGGTCGTCATCGGCATGGCCCACCGCGGCCGGCTGAACGTCCTCGCCAACATCGTCGGCAAGTCGTACGCCCAGATCTTCCGCGAGTTCGAGGGCAACCTCGACCCGAAGTCGATGCACGGCTCCGGTGACGTGAAGTACCACCTGGGCGCCGAGGGCACCTTCACCGGCCTCGACGGCGAGCAGATCAAGGTCTCCCTGGTCGCGAACCCCTCGCACCTGGAGGCGGTGGACCCGGTCCTGGAGGGCGTCGCCCGCGCCAAGCAGGACATCATCAACAAGGGCGGCACGGACTTCACGGTCCTGCCGGTGGCGATCCACGGCGACGCGGCCTTCGCGGGCCAGGGCGTGGTGGCCGAGACCCTGAACATGTCGCAGCTGCGCGGCTACCGCACCGGCGGCACGGTCCACATCGTCATCAACAACCAGGTCGGCTTCACTGCGGCTCCCGAGTCGTCCCGCTCCTCCATGTACGCCACCGACGTGGCCCGCATGATCGAGGCGCCGATCTTCCACGTGAACGGCGACGACCCCGAGGCGGTCGTCCGCGTTGCCCGTCTGGCCTTCGAGTTCCGCCAGGCGTTCAACAAGGACGTCGTGATCGACCTCATCTGCTACCGCCGCCGCGGTCACAACGAGTCGGACAACCCGGCCTTCACCCAGCCGCTGATGTACGACCTGATCGACAAGAAGCGCTCGGTGCGCAAGCTCTACACCGAGTCCCTCATCGGTCGCGGCGACATCACCCTGGAAGAGGCCGAGCAGGCGCTTCAGGACTACCAGGGGCAGCTGGAGAAGGTCTTCACGGAGGTCCGCGAGGCCACCTCGCAGCCGGCCGCCGCGGAGCCCTCGGACCCGCAGGCCGAGTTCCCGGTCGCCGTGAACACCGCGGTGACCTCGGAGACCGTCAAGCGGATCGCCGAGTCCCAGGTCAACATCCCCGACCACGTCACCGTCCACCCGCGTCTGCTGCCCCAGCTCCAGCGCCGGGCGTCCATGGTCGAGGACGGCACCATCGACTGGGGCATGGGCGAGACCCTCGCGGTCGGCTCCCTCCTCCTTGAGGGCGTCCCGGTCCGTCTGGCCGGCCAGGACTCGCAGCGCGGCACCTTCGGTCAGCGTCACGCGGTGATCATCGACAACAGGACGGGCGAGGAGTACACGCCGCTGCAGTACCTCTCCGAGGACCAGTCGCGGCTGAACGTGTACAACTCGCTGCTGTCCGAGTACGCCGCGATGGGCTTCGAGTACGGCTACTCGCTGGCCCGTCCGGACGCGCTCGTGATGTGGGAGGCGCAGTTCGGCGACTTCGTCAACGGCGCCCAGACGGTCGTGGACGAGTTCATCTCCTCGGCCGAGCAGAAGTGGGCGCAGACCTCCGGCGTCGTCCTGCTCCTGCCGCACGGTTACGAGGGCCAGGGCCCGGACCACTCCTCGGCCCGCCCGGAGCGGTTCCTGCAGCTCTGCGCGCAGAACAACATGACGGTCGCGATGCCGACCTCGCCGTCGAACTACTTCCACCTCCTGCGGTGGCAGGTGCACAACCCGCACCACAAGCCGCTGGTCGTCTTCACCCCGAAGTCGATGCTGCGTCTGAAGGCCGCGGCCTCGACGGCGGACGAGTTCACGACCGGGCAGTTCCAGCCGGTCATCGGCGACTCCTCGGTCGACCCGGCCGCGGTCAAGAAGGTCGTCTTCTGCGCGGGCAAGGTCTACTACGACCTGGACGCCGAGCGGAAGAAGCGCGGCGTCACGGACACGGCGATCATCCGCATCGAGCGCCTGTACCCGCTGCCGGGTGCCGAGC
>CBFGZZ010000614.1:0-3162 GCA_965653385.1 uncultured Streptomyces sp.
GGCCGCCGCGCATCCGGCCGCGGAGCAGGCGCTGGCCGGTGGCCCGGCCCTCCTCGCCGGTGGACCGGCCGCCGGGGCCGAGGGCCTGCTGGGTGGTCTGCCGGTGCAGGGTCTGCCCACCCAGGGCCTGCCGGTGAACGGCGTTCCGCTGGCCTGATCCGCCCCGCTCCCCCGTGCCGCTGGGGCGCGCCCTTTCGCAGGGTTGCGCCCCAGCGGCGCGTGCGTGCCGTACCGGGCCCTGTTGACCTGCTGCTTCGTCCACTCCGGGGGCCATTGTCAGTGGGCTGCGGTAGCTTCCGAAGTGTTGGGCGCGACGAGGCGTCCGACGGGATACGGCCACAGGGGTGGGTGGACGATGAGCAACGGCACGGCGACGACGACGGACCTCGACGTCAGGCTGGAGAAACACCGCGTCGAACTGACCGGGTACTGCTACCGCATGCTGGGTTCCTCCTTCGAGGCCGAGGACGCGGTGCAGGACACGATGGTGCGCGCATGGCGGAGCTACGACAAGTTCGAGGGGCGCTCCAGTCTCCGGTCGTGGCTCTACCGCATCGCGACGAACGTGTGCCTGGACATGCTGACCGCGGGCAACAAGCGGGCGCGGCCGATGGACCTCACGGAGTCGACGCCGCTCGCGCAGGCGGCGCTGTCTCCCCGGCCGGACAACACGTGGCTGGAGCCGATGCCGGACAGCCGGGTGCTGCCCACGACGGACGACCCGGCGGAGGCGGCGGTCGCCAAGGAGTCGGTGCGGCTCGCCTTCATGGCGGCCCTCCAGCAGTTGCCGGCCAAGCAGCGGGCGGTGCTGATCCTGCGCGAGGTGCTGGCCTGGAAGGCGAGCGAGGTCGCCGAGCTGCTCGGTACGACGGTCGCGTCGGTCAACAGCGCGCTTCAGCGGGCGCGTGCGACGCTCGCCGAGCAGCGGCAGCCGGGCAGCGACGCCGTGGCGTCCGACCCGCTGGACGAGGAGCAGCAGAAGCTGCTGGAGCGGTATGTCGCCGCCTTCGAGGGCTATGACATGACGGCGCTCACGGCGCTGCTGCACGAGGACGCCATCATGACGATGCCGCCGTTCGACCTGTGGCTGACCGGTGTCCGGGACATCACCGGCTTCATGACGACGCTGGGCGCCCCCTGCGCGGGTTCACGTCTGGTGCCGGTCCAGGTCAACGGGCTGCCGGGCTTCGCCCAGTACAAGCCGGACCCGGAGGCGGGCGGCTTCAGCCCGTGGGCGGTGCAGGTGCTGGAGATCTCAGACGGCCGGATCACCGGGTTCCACTGCTTCCTCGACACCAAGCGCTGGTTCCCGCTGTTCGACCTCCCCCTCCACCTCGAAGCGGAGTCCGACCAGGTCGAGGAGGGCGTGTAGCGCGGGGTCCGGGTCGCGCAGCCGTATCCGGCCGCCGGCTCGCCGGGCGGTCAGCTGCAGCCGGGCCAACAGGTCCACGACGCCCAGTCCCGGTGGCCCGAGCCCTCCGACGTCGCACACCACGACTCTGGCCCCGGTGGCTTCCAGCCGGGCCCGTACGGCGTCGCAGAGCCCTGGCACCTCGTCCCGGGTGACGGGGCCGGCCAGCACGAGTACAGCGGGTGTCATGGCATCCACGACCGGTAGACCGGGCGGGCGGGCGGAACTCATCGGGGTGGGCCAAGTGATCGGCCTGCGCGGCTACGTCGGCGTGCGCGGACGTGAGGTCCTCACCAAGCCGGCCTTCCGTGTGGCGAGGGTGGTGGCGGCCTTGCCGGGGTGAAACGGGTCAGCTCAGCGGGAAGATGCCCGTATCGAGGTCCAGCTTGAACGGTGCGGGCAGCGTGAGTTGTTCGCCGTACTCCACCGAAGCGAGGACTCGGTAGGTGCCGCTTCGCGGTTCTCCGTAGAGCGTCGCCGTGGGACGCCCCGACTGCCAGGCGTCCAGGAGGAGGTAGAACGGCACGCCCGCCACGGCGTAGCCGTGGGCCTTCTTGATGCGATCGTGGTTCGCGTTGTTCTTGGACGTGACCTCCACGACGAGTTCGGCTTCGCCGGCATGCACGCGCGTGCCGCGGCGCAGGGCGGCCTGCGGCACCACGCACCGGTCGGGGATGAAGAGCCCGCCCGTCTCGGGGCACGTGAGGCCGAGTGTCTGGTAGATGCCCCAGTCGTCTGGAATCGCCGTGTACAGGCGACGCTGAACCAGCTCAGCAGTGTCGTTGTGCTCTTCGGACGGCGGAGGCGACACGGTGACGATCCCTTCGATGATCTCCACCTTGCTGCCCTCGGGGGCGTCCGTCTCCTCCCAGACACGGACGAGCTCGTCCCAGTCCGTGCTCCCAGGGGAGCCGGACTCGGCGGCGAGTGCGCTCATGGCGGTCTCCAATCGGTCGTCACCGATCCCAGCATGCCGAACGGGACCGGCGCCGGTCCACCGATCCCGTTCACCCGTACGAGGAAACACCTGGTCAGGCGATGCGTTCCAGCACCACCGGCGAAGCCGTGAAGTCCGTCCCCGGTGCCGCGATGTCGTACGAGCCCGCCACGGACTGGAGCGCGTACTCGAAGCGCTCCGGGGTGTCGGTGTGCAGGGTCAGCAGGGGCTGGCCCTCGGTCACCGTGTCGCCCGGCTTGGCGTGGAGTTCGATGCCCGCGCCTGCCTGGACCGGGTCCTCCTTGCGGGCGCGGCCGGCACCGAGGCGCCAGGCGGCGACGCCGATGTCGTAGGCGTCGAGGCGGGTCAGGACGCCGGAGGACGGGGCCTTGATCACGTGCTGTTCGCGGGCGACCGGCAGTTCCGCGTCCGGGTCGCCGCCCTGGGCCGCGATCATGCGGCGCCAGACGTCCATGGCCGAGCCGTCGGCCAGGGCCTTGGCCGGGTCGGCGTCACGCACACCCGCCGCTTCCAGCATCTCCCTGGCCAGGGCGATGGTCAGTTCCACCACGTCGGCCGGTCCGCCGCCCGCCAGGACCTCCACCGACTCGCGGACCTCCAGCGCGTTGCCCGCCGTGAGGCCGAGCGGGGTGGACATGTCGGTCAGCAGCGCGACCGTCTTCACGCCGTGGTCGGTGCCGAGGCCCACCATCGTCGAGGCCAGTTCGCGCGCGTCCTCGATCGTCTTCATGAAGGCGCCCGTGCCGACCTTCACGTCCAGGACCAGCGAGCCGGTGCCCTCCGCGATCTTCTT
>CBFGZZ010000615.1:0-3158 GCA_965653385.1 uncultured Streptomyces sp.
CCCGATCAGCCCGTACGTCACCACGATCTCGTTCGCGATCTACCTCGTGTGCAGGGCGTTCGGTACCCGCCGGGCGCGGAAGTGGGGAGCCGTACGAGCGACCGCCTGACATGAAGGTATGAATGAGTCTTCATTCTTTCCTTTATCGTGGGGGCATGACTTCCACGCTCACCCCACCGTCGGCCGACGCCGCCGCGTCCGCGCGAGCCACGGCCGCTCCCCGGCGGCGCACCCGGCTGCTCGCGCTGCCGGAGGTCCGCTGGGCCGTCGCGGCCACCGCGCTGTTCCTGCTCGCGCTGCCCCTGCAACTCGCCGGAGCGCCCGCGTGGACATGGGGCCCGCTGTACGCGCTGGCCTACGCCACGGGCGGCTGGGAGCCGGGCTGGGAGGGACTCAAGGCCCTCAAGGACCGGACGCTCGACGTCGATCTGCTCATGGTCGTCGCCGCGCTGGGCGCCGCCTCCATCGGCCAGGTGATGGACGGCGCCCTGCTGATCGTCATCTTCGCGACCTCGGGCGCCCTGGAGGCCCTCGCCACCGCCCGCACCGCCGACTCCGTACGCGGTCTGCTCGACCTCGCCCCCGCCACGGCCACCCGGATCGCCGAGGACGGCACCGAACAGACCGTCCCCATCGAGGAGTTGACGATCGGCGACACGGTCCTCGTACGCCCCGGCGAACGCGTGGGCGCGGACGGCCGGGTGCTGGACGGCGCCAGTGAGGTGGACCAGGCGAGCATCACCGGCGAACCGCTCCCCGCCGCGAAGGAACCGGGCGACGAGGTCTTCGCAGGCACCCTCAACGGCACCGGCGCCCTGCGCGTCCGCGTCGAACGCGACGCCTCCGACTCCGTGATCGCCCGGATCGTACGGATGGTGGAGGAGGCGTCCGAGACCAAGGCGCCCACGCAACTGTTCATCGAGAAGGTCGAACAGCGCTACTCACTGGGCATGGTGGCCGCCACGCTCGCCGTGTTCGGCGTCCCGCTCGCCTTCGGCGAGGAGTTCTCCGAGGCGCTGCTGCGCGCCATGACCTTCATGATCGTGGCCTCGCCCTGCGCGGTCGTCCTGGCCACCATGCCGCCCCTGCTGTCCGCCATCGCCAACGCAGGCCGGCACGGCGTGCTGGTGAAGTCGGCCGTGGTGATGGAACGCCTCGGCCAGATCGACGCCGTCGCCCTGGACAAGACCGGCACCCTCACCGAGGGAACGCCACGGGTGGTGGACGTACGGCCGCTGCCCGGCTGCGGCCTCGGCGAGGACGCGTTGCTGAGGCTCGCCGCGGCGGCCGAGCACGCCAGCGAACACCCGCTGGCCCGAGCGGTGGTGGACGCCGCGCGGGACCGGCGCCTCGACCTGCCCACCGCGCAGGACTTCGGCTCCGCCCCCGGCGTCGGAGTGAAGGCCGTGGTCGACGGCCGCACCGTCGAGGTGGGCGCCCCGGCCCGCCTGCTCGACGACCCTGACGGCGAGGTCGTGGCGCTCGCCGAGGAACTGGAGGCGTCCGGCCGTACCGCCGTGGTCGTGGTCGTCGAGGGCACCCCCGCCGGACTGCTCGGCATCGCGGACCGTCTGCGCCCCGACGCCGCGGCCACCGTCGCCGCCCTCACCACCCTCACCGGCACCGCTCCGACCCTGCTCACCGGCGACAACCCGCGGGCCGCCGCCCACCTGGCCGCCGAGGCCGGCATCGAGGACGTGCGTGCCGGGCTGCTGCCCCAGGACAAGCTGGCCGCCGTCAAGGAACTGGAGTCGGCGGGCCGCAAGGCGATGGTCGTCGGGGACGGCGTCAACGACGCGCCCGCCCTGGCCGCCGCCCACATCGGCGTCGCCATGGGCCGGGCGGGCTCCGACCTCGCCCTGGAGACCGCCGACGCGGTCATCGTCCGCGACGAACTCGCCGCCGTCCCCACCACGGTCGCCCTCTCCCGCCGCGCCCGGAAACTGGTCGTGCAGAACCTCGTCATCGCCGGCGTGTTCATCACCGGCCTCGTCATCTGGGACCTCGTCGGCACGCTGCCGCTGCCGCTCGGCGTCGCGGGCCACGAGGGCTCCACGGTCCTGGTCGGCCTGAACGGCCTGCGGCTGCTGCGGGACACGGCGTGGGAGCGGGCGGCGGCGGACGGAACGGGCTGACCGCCGTGTGGTCGACGGGCGTGTGGAGGACGGGTGCCCGGCTCCACCGATATTCCCTCGCCGGTGCTGCCCACCGCGCCTAGCGTGCTCCACATGCCCGACGACACCACTCAAGCACAGCGCGACGACATGCCCGAGGAGTCCCGGCGGGTGCGCCTGAGCCGGACATTCGACGAGGACGCGGAGCTCTACGACCGGGTCAGGCCCGGATATCCGGCGGAGCTGTACGACGACCTCGCGGAACTTGCGGTGGCCGGCCCAGGCCGCCGGGTACTGGAGGTGGGCTGTGGGACCGGTCAGGCGACGGTGCCGCTGGCCGCGCGGGGCTGTCGGATCACGGCCGTCGAGGCGGGACCGAGCATGGCCGCGGTCGCCCGGCGCAACCTGGCCGGAGCCACGGCCGTGGACGTGGTGAGGGCGGAGTTCGAGAGCTGGCCGCTGCCGGAGGAGTCTTTCGACGCGGTTGTCTCGGCCACGGCGTTCCACTGGATCGACCCGGCGGTGCGGGTGTCCAAGGCCGCCGACGCGCTGCGTTTGGGCGGGGCGCTCGCCGTGGTGCGCACCCAGCATGTCAGGGGCGGCACCGAAGATTTCTTCATCGAGGTCCAGCACTGCTACGAGCGCTTCGACCCGGAGACCCCGCCCGGATCGCGGCCTCCCGCGGCCGCCGACATCGACGGGGCGGAGCACGCGCAGGAGGTGGCGCGAAGCGGCCGGTTCGGCCCCACGGTCTTTCGTCGATACGAGCGGGATCTCACCTACACCACGGCGGAGTATCTCGAGCTGTTGCGGACCTACTCCGGCCACCGAGCCCTTCCGGACGCCGCCAGGGACGGACTGCTGGGGTCCATCGGCGACCTGATCGACCGGCGGTACGGCGGCCGCGTGACCAAGCGCTACCTCAACGAGCTGGGAGTGTCGTACAAGCGGTGACGCCGGCGACGTGCCGTCGCGCCAACGGGGCGTCAGCGCCCGGGCGCCGGTCCGCTGCTGTGGCGCAGCACCAGGTCGACCGGGACCAGG
>CBFGZZ010000616.1:0-3157 GCA_965653385.1 uncultured Streptomyces sp.
CATCGCCTACGGCCCGCAGCGCAACCACATCGACAGCTGCTACTTCGGCAAGCTCCAGATCGTGCAGGGCGCGATCCGCCACTCCGGCGACAACCTCACCGGTGAGGGCGGCGGGGACGACGAGGTCATCACCGTCGACCTCGGACGTCTCCCCCAGGAGGTCACCGGGCTCGTCTTCACGGTCAACTCGTTCTCCGGCCAGAAGTTCACCGAGGTCGCCAAGGCCTATTGCCGGCTGATCGACGCCGCCTCCGGCGAGGAACTCGTCCGCTTCGACCTCACCAACGCCGAGTCGCAGACCGGCGTGATGATGGCCAAGTTGATCAAGCAGTTCTCCGGCGAGTGGGAGATGACGGCCATGGGCGACTTCGTGAAGTCCCGCACAGTGAGGGGCATGGTGAAGCCGGCGGCCCAGGCACTGTAGAGCCCGAATCTGCGGCACCACGTCCAGGGCGCCCCCGGCCGAAGGGGGCGCCCGGCGTGTGCGCGGAGGGCACTTCCCGCGCGTCGAGGCGCACCCGGACTCAGGCCGAAGTGCGCACCACCAGCTCGGGCACCACCCAGGCGTCGGCACCCCGCAGGGGTTCCTCGCCTGCTCGTAGGCGGGCGACCTGTTCGACGGCCAGCCGCCCCAGCCTCCGTTTGTCGATGTGGAGGGTGGTAAGCGCGGGCTCCACCAGCTCGCCCAGCGACAGACCGTCGAAGCCCAGGACGGCCAGGTCGTCCGGCACCCGTCGGCCCCGGCGCCCGGCGGCGCGCACGGCTCCGACGGCGATCAGGTCGTTGAAGCCGAAGACGGCGGTGATGTCGGGCCGGGCGTCCAGCAGCCGCTCCATGGCGGCCTCGCCCCCCGCCACACTGTGCTCGGCACACAGCACGATCCAGCTGTCGTCGACCGGCAGGCCGTGGCGCCGGACCTGCTCCAGGAAGGCCTCCCGGCGCGGGTCGGGTCCGTACACCCCGTCCAGCATGCCGATCCTGCGATGCCCCGCGCCCACCAGATGGGCCATGCCCTGTTCCAGACCGGCGGCGGCGTCGATGCCCACGGCCGCGAAACGGGTCTGCTGCGGACCGTGCTCCAGCAGCACCAGCGGTACGCCTCCGAGGTGCCGGGCCAGCACCTCGTCGGGGCTCCTGAAGTAGCCGACGATCGCGTCGGCCTGGTGGGACAGCACGTCGAGCGCGTCCCGCTCGCGGGCCTCGTCTATGCGCGAGTCCCACATCACCACCTGCCAGCCCCGCTGCTCGGCCGCCTCCAGAACACCGGCGGCCACCTCGGGGAAGAAGGGGTTCATCAGGTCCGGGATCACCAGACCGGCCGTCACGGCACCCTTCTGCACCATGCCGCGCGCGAACCGGCTCGGCCGGTAGTCCAGCAGCCGAGCCGCCTCCAGCACCCGTTCCTTGGTGGCCGGGTCGATCTCGCCCTTGTCGTTGACCGCGCGGGAGACCGTCTGACGTGACACTCCGGCCAGCTTCGCGACGTCATGGATCGTGGCCCGGCGGCGAGTGCCGTCAGGCCGCTCGACACTCGTCCCCCACTGCTGATCGTCCGCCCGCACGGGGGCACTGTAGCGCTCCGCCCGAAGGGCCGCGCAAGGGTCGTCGGTCGTCTGCGGCGCCGTTGTGGCTGGTCGCGCCCACGCGGCGGAGCCGCGTGTGGAGACCGTCCCGCGCCCCTTTCAGGTGCGCCGCCGGACCGCCCCACCCCTCAGAACAGCGCGCTGTACGCGTTCAGCGCCGGCTGGCCGCCGAGGTGGGCGTACAGCACGGTCGAGTCCCGCCCGATCTCCCCCCGGCCGACCAGGTCGATCATCCCGGCCATCGACTTCCCCTCGTACACGGGGTCGGTGACCATCCCCTCCGTCCCGGCCGCGAGCCGCATGGCCTGGAGTGTGGTCTCGTCCGGGATGCCGTACGTGCCCGCGTGGTAACGGTCGTCGAGCTCGACGTCGCTCTCGGTCAACTCACGTTTGACCCCGATGAGTTGACCGGTGTGGTGGGCGATCCGGGTGATCTGCTCGCGGGTGGTGGCGGGCTTGGCCGAGGCGTCGATGCCGAGGACGCGGCGCGGCCGGCCGCCCGCCTCCTCCAGCGCGGCGAAGCCGGCGACCATGCCGGCCTGGGTGGAGCCGGTCACCGAGCACACGATCACCGTGTCGAAGAAGACGCCCAACTCCCTCTCCTGTTCGGCGACTTCGTAGGCCCACCCGGCGAAGCCCAGTCCGCCGAGCGGGTGGTCGGACGCGCCCGCCGGGATGGCGTACGGCTTGCCGCCCGACTCCTCGACCTCCCTGAGCGCCTGCTCCCAGCTCTCCTTGAAGCCGATCCCGAACCCGGCCCGCACCAGGCGTACGTCGGCGCCGGCGAGGCGGCTGACGAGGATGTTGCCGACCCTGTCGTACACGGAGTCGGGCCAGTCCACCCAGCTCTCCTGGATCAGCACGCACTTGAGGCCCGCGCGGGCGGCGACGGCGGCGACCTGGCGGGTGTGGTTGGACTGCACGCCACCGATCGAGACGAGGGTGTCGCAGCCCTTGGCCAGCGCGTCGGCGACCAGGTACTCCAGCTTGCGGGTCTTGTTCCCGCCGTACGCGACACCGGAGTTGCAGTCCTCGCGCTTGGCCCAGAGCAGGGCGCCGCCGAGGTGCGCGGTGAGGCGCTCCAGGGGGTGCACGGGAGACGGGCCGAAGAGGAGGGGGTAACGCTCGTAGGAAGAGAGGGACATGTGCGCCTCCACAGGGTCACGGCGTCGGTCGGTCGGAGTCGGCCAGGTCGGCGAGGGTCCGCCAGATCTCCGCCGTGACCTGGACCGCTCCGTCCACGTCGGCGGCGGCGCACGCCTCGATCAACCGTTCGTGCAGCCCTGCCGAACGGCAGGTCCCGCCCTCGCCGAAGCGGCGGCGCTCCAGGCGGCGGATGAGCGGGGTGTAGCGGGCGACGGTGGCGGCGGCCGCCCGGTTGCCGCTGACCCGCACCAGTACGTCGTGCAGTTCGTCGTCGGCCCGTAGCGCGAGATCCACTGCGCCGGACGCGACGGCGGCGGCGAAGCGGTCATTGGCGGCGCGCATGATCTCCACGTCCCCGGCCGTCAGCCGCGGCACGGCGACCCGCGTCGCCAGCTCGTGCATGGCGCCGACCACGGCGGCGGCGTCCC
>CBFGZZ010000617.1:0-3065 GCA_965653385.1 uncultured Streptomyces sp.
GCCGAGGGAGCCGCCCAGCTGCTGCTGGCGCCGCTGTTCGGGCGCGCCGACGAATGACGGGGCGCGTGCGCTCACCGACGTAACGCATCCCCTGATCGGCATCGCGCATGCGCTGATCGAGCGGACTTTCGATGTCGTACGGGATGGCACCGCCCGATCCGCGCCCGCACCCGGCATGGTCATGTGTTCATGCGACTACTGCACTCACCCGCTCCCCTCTGCCTCGCAGCAGCCGCCCTTCTCGCCGCTGCGCCCCCGGTGCGCGCGGAACCTCCCGTCGCGCTGCCCAGCTGCGTCACCGACGACGGGGACTTCCCCCTCACCACCCGCCTGCACGGCGGCCCCGACTCGTACACGGCCGGCGGCGGATTCGGCACCTGGTACCTGGACCTCACCAACACCACCGGCCGGACCTGCACCGGCATCCACCCCGTCGTTGTCCTCGTCGACGGCAAACGCGCCCTCAAGCCGTCCCAGCCCCGCCTGGAGTTCTACGGGACCCCGAAGGGCACCCCGGAACGCCCGCAGGGCCCGGTCGATGCCGGTAGCCCGGCCAAGGAGCGTCCTCTCCCCGTCCGCTTCGAGACCACCGACGAGGACGAACTCGTAGGCGCCTTCGACGGTTTCGACGGCTTCACCGTCGGCCCCCGCAAGACCGTCACCGTCAAGGTCCGGCTCGCGGTCACTTCCGACGCCGTGCCGAACGAGGTCACCGCCAACGCGGCCGTCGTACAGCGCCACGACGGCGACGGCGACTGGGTGGGCCAGTCCAACGACTACCGCTTCACCATCGAGACCGACCCGACCGATGCCGCCGACGCGACCGGCCCGGCCGCCCCCGCCGACCGCGACACCTCGACCGAGGCGGCCGCCTCCGCCGCCCCGCACCCCTCGACCAGCCCCCGCACCGGCGCCGCCGGGAACGAACTCTCCCTCGCCGACGAACTCGCCCGTACCGGCCTCTTCCCGCCCCCCGGCGCCACCCTCGCCGCCACCGCGGCCTTCGTCCTCGCCGGTGGCGCGCTACTGCTGGCCCGGAGGCGCCGCTGAGACCGCCTCGCCCGGCTGCCTTCCTCGCCTTCGACACCTTCGAGGACCCCTACGACCACCTCACCGAGGTCGTCGAGTCCCGCCTCGGCCGCCCGCCGACCCCGCGGCCGGCATCGACCACGTCCGCGCCACCATGGGCGAGTCCAAGATCTCCGTCTCGCGGCACCTGTTCGGCGAGGAGACGTCGGCACGGGAGGCCGACAAGGCATTCGAGGCCGCGTACGCCCGACTCGTCGACGCACTGGGCCGGCAGGACCTGGTGCCGCTCACACAGTGCCCCGCGGACGCCGGGGGCCGCGGTCGTCGACGACACCTCGTACCACATGCTCAGCGGCGTCCACGCGGGCTGCCCATGTGCCGGGCGCGGTCGCCGAGTTGCCCCGGCCGCTCGCCGGCGAAGGCGCGTGAGCGGAGGCATCCGCGTCGACTCCCCGCGGTTCCGGGTGATCGACGGGGTCAGGATCAGCCACTCCTGATTACCCTGGGGGCGTCGGTACGGCGTGGTTCCGGCGCCCCCCGCTCATCCGTACGTACGCCAGGAGAGTCCCAGCACCATGGCAGACCGCAAGCCCATCGAGTCCTGGCTCACCGACATGGACGGTGTGCTCATCCACGAGGGCGTACCGATCCCCGGCGCCGACGCCTTCATCAAGAAGCTGCGCGAGTCCGGCAAGCCCTTCCTCGTCCTCACCAACAACTCGATCTACACCCCGCGCGACCTGCACGCCCGGCTGAACCGCATGGGCCTGGAAGTGCCGATCGAGAACATCTGGACCTCGGCCCTGGCCACCGCCAAGTTCCTCGACGACCAGCGCCCCGGCGGCTCCGCGTACGTCATAGGAGAGGCCGGCCTGACGACCGCGCTGCACGACATCGGCTACATCCTCACCGACCACGAGCCGGACTACGTCGTCCTCGGCGAGACCCGCACCTACTCCTTCGAGGCCATGACCAAGGCGGTCCGGCTCATCAACGCCGGCGCCCGTTTCATCTGCACCAACCCCGACGAGACGGGCCCGTCGACCGAGGGCCCGCTGCCCGCCACCGGAGCCGTCGCCGCCCTGATCACCAAGGCCACCGGCAAGCAGCCGTACTTCGCGGGCAAGCCCAACCCGCTGATGATGCGGACCGGCCTGAACGCCATCGGCGCCCACTCCGAGAGCAGCGCCATGATCGGCGACCGTATGGACACCGACGTCCTGGCCGGCATGGAGGCCGGCATGCAGACGTTCCTGGTGCTCACCGGCCTGACCCTGCCCCAGCAGGTCGAGAACTTCCCGTACCGGCCGTCCAAGATCGTGGACTCCATCGCGGACCTCGTCGACCGGATCTGAGACGTGTGCCGCCGGCCTAACCCGTCGACCCGCGACACAACCCGTACGGAGCAGTGCGGGCCCCGCTGAGGATGCGGGGCCCGTGCCGCGGGGGGAGTCTCCAGATAACTGGAGGTTCACGATGGGATCACTGCACGTCACCCTCTGTGCCATCGCCGCCCTGGGCACGGCCGCCGTCACCCCGGCGGCATACGCGGCGGACGGGGGTGGTGTCTCGGTCAGCCCGTCCTCACCCCACCCGGGCGGCGACATCGCGCTGCTGGTCAGCGGATGCCGGGAGAAGACCGCCCTGGCCGTCTCCACGGCGTTCGCCGCCGACGCCCGCCTCACCGTCGGCGCCGACGGCACCCTCGTCGGCCAGAGCCGTATCCGCTCCACGCTCACGGCGGGCACGTACGACGTGAAGGTCGCCTGCGGGGACACCTCCCGCGCGGGCGCCGTCACCGTCGCCCGGAAGGGCCCGCGGCCCGCAGCTCACGCGTCCCCCGTCGCCCCGGTCGAGGCCGGCGGCGGTGGCACCGCCCACCTCGCCCTCGTGGACGCCCGCGCGGCCGGCCCCGGCACGGCGCAGCATCTCAGCATGGAGTTGTTCAAGCTCCAGACGAAGCTCGACATCGTGCACATCCCCTACAAGGGCTCGGGCCCGGCGATGGCCGACCTGCTGGGCGGCCACGTCAAGCT
>CBFGZZ010000618.1:0-3055 GCA_965653385.1 uncultured Streptomyces sp.
CGGGGGTTCCGGCGGAGTCGTAGATCTCGATGCCGACGACGGTGCAGGCGGGCATCCCGGCGAAGAGGATGTCGGCGTCGTTGGAGACGCCACTGCCGCCGGTGGATGAGCTGAGGGTGATGTTCTGGCGGGCGTAGCTGCCGCCGGTCACCTCGGTGCCGGCCGCACTGTCCGAGCCGTTGGCGGTGACGAGGGCGACCTTCAGCGGGGTGGTGGGCCGGGTGGGTGTGCCGACGCCGTGCAGCCAGTTCAGCAGCAGCGATTCGGCGACGTCCGTGATGTTGTCGGCCACGGCGAACTCCATTCGGGTGGGCGCCGCGTGGCGCGAGGTTGAGGTCCGCTGCCCGGTCGCTGCGCGCACACCTGGTGAAGCGCCCCATTCGGGACCCCCGCGGGGGAGATCTCTCCGATCCCATCGCCAGGCAGCGGACGCGTTGGGGTCCCGCCACCCGCGGCGGGGGGCTCAGCGGGCGGCGGGACGTTCGGGGCTCGGATGAGCGGCCAGCCCCGGGCTTTGTGTCCGCCCGGCGCCTCCCCAGGGCCGGGCGGACGGTGGCCCGAGCGCGAGGCGCTACGAGGGCCGTCCTGCGCAACTGCCACCGCGCGCAGGGGTCTTAGGCGGCGTGGGCGTGGGGTCCGCGACTGTTGGCTGCGGGGTCGGTGGGCGTGTACTTGGCGCCGCCTGCTGCTGCTTGTCGCACGGTGGGGAGGTGGAAGTACTGTCCTGCTTCGCCGTCGAGGATGGGTTCGATCTTTCCTCGGGTAACCCAGACGCGGATGGTGCCGGGTTTCACACCGGCCGCCCGGGCGGCTTCCCAGAGGTCTCCGATGTCGCGGTTGCCGTCAAGTTGAGCGAAGTGGATCTCGTCCAGTGGCGGGTTGGGGTAGGCGACCACAGCACCTCCCCGGGTACGGGAAAGCCCCCACCGGAATGCTCACGGCGGGGGCTCCAGAAGCGTGTTGTGACTCGTGTGCCACGATCAAGGATCACGATTACAGCTTCGGGGTGTTTTCGTCAAGTACAAACGCGTACCAACGCTCACGATGCTTCCCGGGTGTGGGCGATGGCGCGTGCTTCGAGTGCGTCGGCTTCGATGTCGATTGCTTCCCCGGCGCCGGGGAGGGTGCAGTCGGGGTCGTCGGCGAGGTTGCGGCAGGATTCGGCGATGGCCCGCAGTAGGGCGAGGACGGCGTCGCAAGGCAGGTAGGGCTGGCCGTTGTTGGCGGTCACGATCGGCAGACGGTCCGCAGCATGCGGGATCGGGGCCTTCATGCCGCTTGCCCGTCCACGGGGAGTTGCCAGCACGCGCTGGTGCAGTCACCTCCGTTGTGAGGCAGTGCGGCGCCGTCCAACTGCTCGAAGGTTACGGACCGCATGGCGTGCAGGCACCACATGCCCTTGCTGGTGAGCCACGATCCGTTGATGGTGGAGCCGTGTTCAGTGAGCCCTGCCGTGTCGAGGACGGACATGATGATGTGGTGCGCGGCCCCGCCTCCGGTGAGGACTTCGGCGAGCCGCCACCCGTCGTCCTCGTGGAACGGGGCGAGCGCGAGCAGGTCCCGCACGAGGATGTAGGCGTCGTCGGGATTGCCACAGCCGCACAGTCCGAGGTCTTCGTAGAAGATGCCGTACAGGTGGTCGAGCATTTCCTCACGGGCACTCACGCTGCTACTCCGGCCGCTTCGGCAAGCACCTGCTCTTGTGCGGCTCGGAGTTCCCGCCACTCCCCCAGCGTCTCCCACCGGCTGCCGCAGCCGCTGCACCGAACACGGTGGCTGGCGGCGGTGGCGGTGAGCGGCGTCCAGCACAGGCCGTCGCCGACCTGTACGGGGCAGTTGCCGATCTGCACCCGCCCGGGGCGCCGCTCGTCGTTGACCAACGCCGTGCATTCGCCGTGCAACCGCCGCAGGTCGTCAATGTCCTGCCCGACCGCCTCATAACTGGAGCACGCCCACAGCAGGTTGTTGGCGAGGAACTCGGCCAACCTCGGCACAGCCTGCGCGGGGCTGCCGCGCCAGGGGGCGATCGTCCAGCCGAGGGTAGCCCGCCACGCATCCTCAATCGCTGACATCCTCGCCGCCATCCCGCCCGGGGAGACGAGGTTGAGGACGTCCAGGCGGGGCGGGATCGGCGGCGTGCGCGACCCCGACGTCGGGCTCCCGCCACGGCTGCCGCCCTTCATCAACGCAGCCGTCGTGTCCAGCTGCCGGAACAGGAGCGGGAGTTCGGCTATGCGGGCCTGGGTGCGTTCCTCGCACGGCCGGCATGCAAGCCGGTCTAGCTCGATATCCCACAGGTCGCGTCCGCATGCGAGGCATGTCGGCCAGATGTATTCGGCGTCGCCAGGGGTGGGGTCGTACATGGTGCGGCTCCTCGGCGGTGGTACGGGAAGCGTGGCCACTACTGAGCCAATGGTGGCACGAGGGGTTGACAACCGGGCCATTGGCGCAATCGCCCGCCAGACGTGGCGAGGCCCGGTCGCCCACGGGGACGGCCGGGCCTCTTTCCCTGGGGTGGGCTAGTAGTTGCCGTTGGAGATCATGTCGCCGTCGCTGCCGTACACGGTGACGGGGGCGCCCTCGGCGATGTCGTCGTAGCCGGAGTCGTAGCTGGCCGAGCAGCCGTCGCCGTCGGTGGGGACGACGTCGTCGGTGAGGGTGAAGGTGCCCTCCAGCGTGAACGTCGCTGGGGCGCTGGGCCCGCTGTTGGCGCTGATGGCCCAGATGCCGCCCATCAAGCCCGCGCCGACCGCGAGACCGAGCAGGCCTGCGACGAGAGGGCTGAGTCTCTTCTTCGCCGGCTCGGCGGCGGGTGCGGCTGGCGGCTCTGCGGGCAGTGGCGGGTCGGCCGGGGGCGGCGGGGTGGTGGGCTGCTCGGGAATGTCGTTCGTCATGCTGATCCCCCCCTGGGATGTACGGAAATCGGATGCTAACGCTGGACGATGTTGGACGATCCCGGCCGGTTGAACATTCACCGATTCGAGATCAGGGACGACGAAGCCCCGGCGTGTTGCGTGCCGGGGGCTCGCTAGCCGGTCAGGCTGCGGCCGCCATT
>CBFGZZ010000619.1:0-3007 GCA_965653385.1 uncultured Streptomyces sp.
GGGGCGGGCGGCGCGGCCCGCCTCGGCTGCACCGGCGGCCAACTGGGGTGCGAGGGTCCCGCGTACGTAGTCCGGCGGGGTCATCCAGGTGATCGCCACGTCCGCGGTCGCACCGGCCGTACGGGCCATGCCGGGCCTGAGTACCCCGGCGCCCACCTCCACCGGCGTGTGCGGGCCGACGGGCGGCAGGGTGGCGTGGAGTCGGTGGTACGGGCCGTCGTGCGCCACGCTCTCGCCGGCCAGCAGGGCCCGTACGGAGGTGACGTACTCCCCGACCGCCGTGCGCGGGCTGCGGTACGGCTCGGGGGTGAGACCGCTCGCGAACTCCGGGGTGCCGATGCCGTATCCGGCCACGACCGGCTGCCCGGTGAGCAGCGCCAGGGAACGCGCCTGGAGCGCGGCCTCGTAGGGGTGCCGCAGCGGCATCAGGGTGACCGCCGTGCCCACCGGCACGGTGTGGCCCATGCCCGCGAGGTGGGCCAGTACCTGGTGCGGTTCCGCCCGGAAGGACTGGCACAGCCAGAGGCGCCGGGCGCCGGTGCGCGCCACCAACTCGGCGAAGGGCGCGACCAGTTCGGGGTGGTCGGGCTGGAGGGGGTAGAGGACGGCCGGGGGTGCGGGTGCGGTCACTGGGTGAGTCCTTCGGGCGCCGGTGCGGGGTCGGCGGTGTGGTCGAGGGTGGCCACCAGCGTGCGGGCCGGGGCCAGGAAGTGCGCGGCCGCCTCCGCGATGTGGGCGTCCGTCACCTCGGCCAGCGCGTCCGGGTAGCGGGTCAGCCAGTCCAGGTCCAGGCCGCCCGCAGCGAAGCCCGCGAGGGCGCTGGCCTCCTCCGCCCGGGTGGCGAGGGCGAAACGGGTGAACCCGGCCGCGTACCGGCGGGCGCGGTATGCCTCCCGGGGCGTGGGCCCGGCCTCGGCCAGTTCGGCGAGGCAGTCGGTGACCTCCTCGGCGAGCCGCTGTCCCGTGCCGGGGGCGCCGGCGCAGTCGATCTCCAGCCAGCAGCCGGCGCGGTTCTGCCGGATCCGGGCGTCGACGGCGTACGCCAGCCCGTGCCGCTCGCGCAGCCGCCGGGTGAGCCGGGAGGAGGTGTGGCCGCCGAGGACGACCTGGGCCAGGTGCAGCGCGGTGTGCCCGGGGTCGGGGGCGGGGACGGCCGGGCCGGCGGTGAGCAGGAGAGCCTGGTCGGTGGACGGGTCGTGCATCGCGAGCCGTCCCGGAGCGGGCTCACGGCGTGGGAAGGGCGGCAGGTGCAGTCCGGACGGACCGCCGGACCACGCGTCCAACTCCTCGCGCACCCGCGCCAGTACGCGGTGCGGGGACTCGCCGCTCAGCACCAGGAGTACGGCCCCCCGGGGGACGATCACCCGGTGGTGCAGGGCGAGCAGGTCGACCTCCTCCCGTGCTTCGGTGCCGGGGGCGTCGTCGACCAAGGGGTGCGGGCCGCCGAAGGCATGGCGGAGCTGGGCCCGGCGCAGACGTGTGCGAGGGCCGGGGGGCTGCTGTGGCGCGGGGCCCGCCGCCACGGGCGCGGTCGGCCCGTACGACGGGCGCAGCAGCAGCTCGGCCAGCAGCTCCAGCGCGTCCGGCAGCTCCTCCCCCGGCACGCTCACCGACAGCACCAGTTGCTCGGCGGTCACCACGGTGCTGAACTCCGCCCCGAGGTCGGCCGCCCGGTCGGCCACCGCCTGCCGGTCGCGGACGGTCGTGGCGGTGCCGAGACGGGCCGCGAGCAGGTCCTGCGCGGCGCGCAGAGCGGGTTCGGTGCGGGCGTAGGGCAGGACGAGCCGGAGCTCGGCGAGGGGGGCGCCCGGCACGTGCACGAGAGCGGTGTCCAGGCCGTTCGGCAGGACCGTGCGGAGAGTTTCGCGCGCGGCGGGCGGCCGTGGCGCCGGGCGGGTCGGCGAGGCGACCGTCATGGGGCGACTCCCTCCAGGGTGTGGACGGTTCGGGGTGCGGCGAGCAGGGCGCGGGCGGCGGCCGACACGTCGGCGGCGGTGACGGCGGCCAGGCCGCGGGGCAGGGCGTCGGGGCCCGCACCCTCGCTGTCGCCCTCGCCGTCGCCCGGGAAGAGCAGCGCGGCACGGCCGTGGGTGATCGCCCGGGCGGTGAGCGAGTCGGCCTGGCGGTGGCAGGCGGCGCGCAGCACGGTCACCGCGCGGCGCAGTTCGGGTCCGTCCGGCGGGGCGTCCGCCAGCGCGCCGAGGGCGTCCAGCCACCGGCACACGGCCTCCTCGGTGCCGATGCCCGGTGCCCTGCCGAGCAGGACGAGCGCGAGGTCGGGTGCCGCCGAGGCGAGCCACTGGCCCTGGTAGCCGCACATCACGCTCGCCGCGTCCACCACCTCGCGCTCGGCGACCAGTTGGCGCAGCCGACCGCGGCGCAGGATCTCGCAGAGGACGACCTGGGCGAGGTACGGGCCGAGGCCCTGGCGTGGATCGGCGAGGGCGTGTCCGACGGCGACGCCGTTCCTGCCGTAGGGGATGGCGGGCCGGGGTTCGTCCCCGCGACGCTCCGGCCGTACGACCGGAGCGGCCGGCCCGGCATCCCGGGCCCCTCGGCCCCACGCCCCGAACTCCCGCTCCACCAGCTCCCCCACCGGCCCGGCGTCCACGTCCCCGACCACGGACAGCACGGCCCGCTCGGGCCGGTAGTGGCGGCGGAAGAACGTCTCCGCCTCCCCGGCCGTGGCGTCGCGCAGGTGCGCCGTCGTGCCGTAGGCGTCCCGGGCGCCGGGGTGGAGGGCGGTGAGCACGGTGTCCCACAGTCGGCCGCCGGACCCGGCGGCGCGGATCTCCTCGCCGATGACGGCCGCTTCGGAGCGCACGGTCGCGGGCGACGGCCCGAAGCGGAGCAGTCGGCGGGCCTCGTGGGCGAGGACGTCGGGCAGTGCGTCGGCGGGCACGACGGTGTGGAAGACGGTGTGGTCGCGGTGGGTCTCGGCGTTGCACATGCCGCCCACCTCCTGGACGAGGGCGACGAAGGAGTCGTCGTCCCCGGACCCGGACCC
>CBFGZZ010000620.1:0-3005 GCA_965653385.1 uncultured Streptomyces sp.
CCAGGAAGTACCGCTGGTCCTCGATGGTGCCGTCCAAGGCCGCCTGCGCGGCGGCGTAAACGGCCTTGCCGGTGGCGGGGACCCGGCAGTCTTCCCGGTTCGTCGCTGCCGTTCCGGGACGGTCCGAGGGGCACCCGCGGCCGCGATCGTCAACGGTCGTGAGGTGCCCCCGGGATCACGGGTTCACCAGGTCAGGCGCCGCATGACCCCTTGATCCACTTGTGGGAGCGCAGCGTGTACGTGCCGGCAAGGTTTCCGCCCTTGCCCTGCTTGGTGCAGCCCTTCCGGTTCCCGTAGTCCTTCTCGTGGTAGTAGGCCACACCGCTCCAGTTGTCACTCGTGCCCTTGTTCTTGATCGACTTCACCTTCGTGTCGTCGGACCAGGAACACTTGATGTGGCCCTTCTGCCAGTCCGGGTCGGACTGGCTCCACATGCACATCTCTCCGGTGTAGTCCTTGCCCGTGTAGAAGCAGACGTACTTGTCCGGGCAGGGCGGCGGCGCGGCCGCGGCCGCGCTGGCGCTGCCCGGCAGCACGAGAGTGGCAGCGGCCGCCGCACCGGCGGCGAGGACAGCGAGCGTGGAGCGCGTCTTGCGCATCGTTCCCCCTGTGGTTCAGTAGGGCTTCGTCGTGGTCGGTGCCATGTTCGGGGGCAGGTGGGGGCGTACGGAACCTCTAACGTTTCAGGGTGGCCGGGACCGGCCGGGAACCTGAAATGTTCGAGGTTCTCCTGTGCCCCGGCCCTCGGCACACTGATCGCTGTGCTCAGACCTCCCCGGACTTACGCAGTGCGCTCCACGTCTGTGTCTCCACCACGCCGTCCGCCTCCAGCCCCACCCGCTTCTGGAACGTGACGACCGCCTCGTGTGTCAGGGGACCGAAGACGCCGTCCACCTCGCCCACTTCGGTGATCCCGTGCAAGTACCTGAGCAGGCACTGCACCTCACGGACCTGACTGCCGCCGTCGCCCTGTTTGGTGGTGAAGTCCCAGCTGCTGCTCCAGTTGGCGGTGTAGCCGCGGCCGTACTTCTCGTCTTCGTAGACCGCCGGCTTCTCACAGCTGGGCGGTGCCGCCGAGGCGGCCGGCGGATCGTCGCGGAGGGTGTACGTCAGCGCTGTCGCCCCCAGCACCGCCGTCATCGCGAGGGCCGCGACCAGTACCGGGCGGCGCCACCGACGGGGCCGTAGCCTCGGCAGCCGGGCGGAGGGGGAGGAGCCCGCGGCCTCTTCCACGCGGCGCAGAAGGGCTTCGGTGTCGGGGACCCGGGCGACGCGCGCCGCGTGCGTGGGGGCCAGACAGTCCCGGACGATCTCCCGCCAGGCCTCCGGGAGTCCGGGCGACAGGCGCAGCTCCTCGGTGCCGCGCGCGTACCGCGTCACCGCGTCCGTGCGGGCCTCCGTGCTGCCGCCCGGCAGCGGGAAGGAGCCGGTCAGGGCGACATGGGCGAGGACGCCGAAGGCCCAGACGTCGGCGGTCGGGCGGATGCGCGTGCCGCGCTCGTCGACCTCGGGCCACAGCAGCTCGGGCGGGGTGTAGTCGGGGGTGGCGAAGGCGGGGGCGTAGGCGTGCGTGCCCTCCATTTCGGCGGCCATGTTGAAGTCGGCCAGCCGTACCGAACCGCCCTCCAGCAGCAGCACGTTGGCCGGCTTCAGATCCCCGTGCACCCAGCCCGCGTGATGCAGCTGATGCAGGCCCTCACAGATCTGGGCCAGCAGCGCCGGGGCCGATGCCGGTGTCGGGTCGCGTTCCAGTACGTCGCTCAGGGAGCCCTCGGCCTGCTCCAGGACGATGACGGTGGCGCCGTCCAGCTCCGGGTGGTCCGGGTCGTCGACCGTCAGGGTGTCGTACATGCGGATCAGGCGGGGCGCGCGCAGCCGGCCCAGCAACTCCACCTCGCGCTCGGCCAGTTCGCGGAGGTGGCGCAGCTGGCGCGGGGTCCGGGTGCCGGTGGGCAGGAACTTCAGGGCCGCCCGGGCGGGCAGCTGCGGGTCCCCTTCCTCGGCGAGCCGTGCCGCGTACACGGTGGCGAAGGCGCCGGAGGCGAGGGGCTCGCGTACCTCCCACGGGCCGACCCGGTAGCGCTTCGGGACGGCCACGGCGCAGGACCGGCCGGTCATCGCAGCGACTCGGCTATGGAGGCCGCCAGTACCGTCAGATCGTCCTCGCGGACCAGGTCGAAGCGGAGCGCGAGGGAGACCAGGGACTCCTTCTTGCCGTTGACGCGTCGGCCGGGCTCGGCGGTGTCGGGGCCCGGGCGCAGCCGGAGTTTGAGGGCGAGGTAGTCGATGTTCCAGTACACGGCGGACCGGCTGACCGTCGGCCAGACGCCCCGCAGCCGCTCCACCAGCTCCTCCACCGCGGGCAGCGGCGCGTGCGGCTCGCCGCGCAGCCGGGGCTCGCACAGGGCGGCCAGCACCGCGAAGTACCTGCTGGTGCGGTCCAGGGCGAACGCCGGTGCCGTGACGGGACCGGGCAGGCCCTGGCGGTCGGCGCTGCGGAAGGCGTGGCGCGGGGCCCAGACGTCGAAGGTGAGCAGGTCACCCGCGGCCGGCAGGACCACGCGCGCGAACTCGAACGGCACGGGCGCCTCAAGACGCCCCGGCGCGATCTTCAGGTGCTCTCCGGCACCCTCCGGATTCTCCACCACATAGGTCTGGTGCTCGCTGAGGTTGCTCAACAGCCAGAAGGACCGGTGAGCCGTGATCTCCCCGGCGACCCGGGGCACCCCGTCGTGCGCGATGGTCAGCCCGCCGTCCTGCGTGGCCCTGCCGAACGAGAGCCGCTCACCGGCGGCGATCCGCACCTGGTCGTCCAGTCTGCCGCAGTCAGGCGGCACGACGATGACGCTGTACATGGACCTGTCCCCCTCAAGATCCCCAGTTCAACGTTCAACACGGGAAAGGATAAGGGAGACCCGATTGCGGGAGCGAACCTTTGGGCTGGCATGGCGCGGCGCGGGGGGGGCGGCCGCCCCCCCCCCCGCGCGGCGGGGGGCGCCCCGCGG
>CBFGZZ010000621.1:0-2997 GCA_965653385.1 uncultured Streptomyces sp.
TACCTTCGCAGCGTGGCGATGTTCCGACTGCAAGGCAGCAAGGTGCTCGCCGTCGACATGACCGGGGATGCCGTGAAGGCGAAGAACGGCTCGATGGTCGCGTACGACGGGCAGATGGCCTTCAAGAAGATGAGCGGTGGCGGTGAGGGCCTGCGGGGCATGGTGACCCGGCGGCTCACCGGTGAGCAGATGACGGTGATGGAGGTGAAGGGGCATGGGACGTGCTGGTTCGCGGACCGGGCCTCCGAGATCAACCTGGTGAGCCTCCAGGGCGACAAGCTGTACGTGGAGTCGAGCAATCTGCTCGCCACGGACGCGGGGCTGCGGACCGGTACCTCCTTCACGGGGATGCGCGGCGCCTCGCAGGGCAACGGGCTGTTCACGACCACCGTCGAGGGACATGGACAGGCAGCGATCATGTCGGACGGGCCTGCCGTGGTGCTGCGGGTCAGTTCGCAGTATCCGTTGACCGTCGACCCGGGGGCCTATGTGGCGCATCAGGGGAACCTGCGGCAGTCCTTCCAGTCCGGCGTGACGTTCCGCACGCTCATGGGGGAAGGCGGCGGCGAGGCCTTCCAGATCCGGTTCGAAGGGGACGGGCTGGTGTACGTACAGCCGAGCGAGCGCAACACGATCGCGGGGGACGTGTGAGATGGGCTTCCGCGAGATCAACTCCAAGATGGTCGAGGCGACCGTCGTGCCGGGGCAGCGGCTGTTCAGTCAGCGCGGGGCCATGCTCGCCTACAAGGGCGAGGTGTCCTTCACCCCGAACATGGCCGGCGGCCAGGGCGGGATCATGTCGATGATCGGGCGCCGGGTGGCGAACGAGGACACCCCGCTGATGGCCGTCGAGGGCAGTGGGACCGTGCTCTTCGGGCACGGCGGGCACCACGTCCAGGTGATCAACCTCTCCGGCGAGACCCTCTGCGTCGAGGCGGACTGCCTCCTCGCCTTCGAGGGCACCCTCCAGCAGGGCACGATGTTCCTCGGCTCGCAGGGCGGGGTCATGGGCATGGTGCGGGGACAGATCAGCGGGCAGGGGCTGTTCACGACGACCCTGAAGGGGCACGGGGCCGTGGCTGTCATGGCGCACGGCGGCGTCTTCGAGATTCCGATCACCCCGCAGCGCCCGGTCCACGTGGACCCCCAGGCCTACGTCGCCCACCACGGCGACGTGCGCAACAAGCTGTCGACGGCGCTGGGCTGGCGGGACATGGTGGGCCGCGGCTCGGGTGAGGCCTTCCAGCTGGAGCTCAGCGGAAGCGGTGCGGTGTACGTCCAGGCGTCGGAGGAGAAGCTGTGAGCCCCTACGGAACCCCCGGCGGCTTCGGAACCCCCGCCGGCCCCACGGTCTTCGACCCGGCGACCCTGCCCTCCGACGACAACGTCAACGCCTACACCTTCTGCGTGGAGCTCAAGGGGAGCCAGTGGTTCCTGCAGAAGGGGAAGATGATCGCCTACTACGGCTCGATGGAGTTCAACGGCGTCGGGCACGGCCGGCTCGACCGAATTGTCCGTACGTCCTTTCATTCGCCTCTGCACGCGAGCGACTGGGTCGTGGCCGAGGGCTCAGGCAAGATGCTGCTGGCCGACCGGGCCTTCGACGTGAACTCGTACGACCTCGAAGACGGCAACCTGACCATTCGCTCGGGCAACCTGCTCGCTTTTCAGCCAAGTCTTGCCCTCAAGCAATCGATCGTGCCGGGTTTTCTGACGCTCATCGGAACCGGAAAGTTCGTGGCCGCATCTAACGGTCCGGTGGTGTTCATGGAACCCCCGATCCGGGTGGACCCGCAGGCACTCGTCGGCTGGGCCGACTGCCCGTCGCCGTGCCACCACTACGACCATGGCTACATGACCGGCGTAATGGGCGGTCTACGTGCACTGACAGGCCTCGGCGGGGCCTCCGGAGAGGAGCATCAGTTCGAGTTCGCCGGAGCCGGTACGGTCCTGCTCCAGTCGACCGAGACCCTGATGGCCGAGCAGGCCACGGGGGCTGTTCCGTCGGGGGCCGGAGTACCGGGTGCCGGCGGGACGCACACAAGCCCTTCACAGACGGCCGGTACACAGCGCCTTCCCGGACAGCTCGGAGACCTCCAGCGTCGCTTCGGGCTGTGAGCGGTAGTCTGCGGAGTGTGACATCGAACGTGTGCGCACACAGGGATGTCACAGAAAACCCTCGCTAGTTCGCCTTTCAACTTTTTAGGTAGACTTCATTCATGGAGACCGAGACGGCCACCCACTGGCTGACCGATGCGGAGCAGTGCGCCTGGCGCACCCACCTGGAGGTCAACAGGCTCTTGACGTACCAGCTCGAGAAGGACCTGCAGCCGTTCGGCCTGACGATGAACGACTACGAGATCCTGGTGAACCTCTCCGAGTCGGAGGACGTACGGATGCGGATGAGCGACCTCGCGTCGGCCACCCTCCAGTCCAAGAGCCGCCTGTCCCACCAGATCACCCGGATGGAGAACGCGAACCTGGTCCGGCGCGAGAACTGCGAGTCCGACCGCCGCGGGCTCTACGCGGTCCTCACCGAGCACGGCATGGAGACGATGCAGAAGGTCGCGCCGCACCATGTGGCGTCGGTGCGCAGGCACTTCATCGACCTGCTGTCCCCCGACTCCCTGACGGAGCTCGACAAGGCCCTCAAGCCCATCGCCGAGCACCTGCGCGGCCAGCGGGGACGCCCTTGACCCGGGCGACCCCGGTCTCTACTGAGCCTGCGGCAGGCGGAGTTCGAACAGGGCTCCGCCGGCCGGCGCCCGGCCCACGGTGAGCGTGCCGCCGTGCCGTACGGCGACGTCGCGGGCGATGGCCAGGCCCAGCCCGGCACCGCCGTCGTCACGGCTGCGGGCCTCGTCCAGCCGGACGAACCGCTCGAAGATCCTCTCCCGGTCGGCCTCGGCCACCCCGTCCCCGTCGTCGGCGACCGCCGCCACGGCCCAGGCGCCCTCCTGCCGCACGGTCACCGTGACCGCCGAGCGGGCGTGCCGT
>CBFGZZ010000622.1:0-2991 GCA_965653385.1 uncultured Streptomyces sp.
CGTATCCGAGGAGTGCGGTGCGGATGGTGTGGCGGGCGATCGAGAGGGCTCGGAGGTCGTTGGGGAGTTTGAGGTGGCACTCCCATGGTTGGGGGTCGGGCATGCGTGGGCTCCGTTCCGCGTGTGTGGGGATGGGGGTGCTGAAGGATGCTGAACGGCAGCGGTGGCCTGTCTCCCTGGCGCGAACCCACCCCTCCCCGCACCACCGGCACCGGAGGGCCAGTGGGAGGTGCGCTTCGCGGATGCTGCCGCAGGTCTGCTCATCTGCTCTATGGGGATGGGGGGACCCCTCCCGACCCCCTCCCCCTACTCTCCGCCCATGACCGCCCCACGCAGATGGCCCCTCGCGATGGCCGCCGCACTGTTGGCAGCAGGCTGTTCGAACTCCCCGGATACCCCGGATACCCCGGACGCCGCCCGACCCGCATCGCCCCACGCGTCGGCCCCGCCCTCGTCCGGCACACCGACCACCCTGGCGACCCCCACGGCGACCTCCGCGTTCTGCCTCGATCTGAACACCTTCCAGGTCGGCGTCGTCACCTTCCGCTCCGATGTAGGTGCGGCGATCGACGGAAAGGCACTGGACTTCGAGGATCTGCGAACGAGGGCTGTGCTGATCGCTCACATGGGCAAGGAGATGAAGGCGAGCGCGCCGCAGGACATCGCCGAAGAGTTCCGTGTGGTGCTCAAGGCGATCGAGACCTCGGCGAGCAGATTGAAGGAGGGGACGAAGGTACGCGATGTCGTGGATCCCCTGTTCGGCGAGCAGAACCTGCCTGCCTTCGACGCGGTGAACGACTACGACTGCGACGCTTCGGAGGGGTGAGCGTTCGGCACCTGATCCTGCCGAGTCGACCCAGGTCACCCAGCCCGCATCCAGGTCTGGAACGCGAAGACAGTCGGCACCGGGCAGGCCAGGGCACCCAGGAGGAGCAGGCGGGTCGCCGGCGTCAGGCGACGAATGCCGGGTGCGAAAGCGAGGGCGATCAGTGCGACGGCAGCGCCCGTCACGGTCAGGACGAACGGCCACAGGAACTCTCCGACCGGTTCCCCCGCGGCGGCGGCCCATACGGCCCCGATGCCCACGAGAAACGTCAGCCAGGCCAGCGATCCGAGGGTGAGCGCCCACAGTCCGCCCGCCGCCACGGCGATGACGGTTCCCGCCCGGGCGGGGTTGTGCGTCGGCCGGTAGGGGCCGTACAGGGCGTCGTATGCCCTGGGGCTCAGGTGCACCGTCGGGTCCTTCCACGTGAGGTGTGCACGATCTTCGCCGCCGGGGCACCGTCACGGCATGGGGGCCGATACTCACCTCAAGCCGGGACCGTACTCAGGAATCCCACGCTGGGAACGGTTCGGTGCGGTGGGCAAGTGGCGCGGAGTGCCTCGCCCCGTCACCCTTTGTGACGACGATCAACGGTCCCCGCGGCCCCGGAACACCGCGGGCGCCGGAAGATTGTCGTACGAACCCTTCATGCAGCGGATCAAGGAGCTCGGCGCGCAGGGCGTCGTGCTGTCCGGCGACCCGAACGAGGGCGGCATCCTCGGCAACGTCCGTCCGCGTGTCATGCCGGCCGGTCGGGGGGGGGCCTTCATCTCCCGGACACGGGGAAGCCTCCTGGTGCAGACAGCACTCACGGAAACGGACGACACCCCCTAGGCCTCCACACTCACCCGCACCCCAGCCACCAGCCCCCACCCCGCCATCACCCCGGCCTCCCCCTCCAGCACATGCCGTGACCGCGGCCGGGGCAGGCCCAGGCGGCCCGGTTTCATGGTGTGTACGGCGATGACGTTCAGCTTGCGGTCGAGGTAGGCGACGTCGATGGGGATGCGCATACGGAAGGTGTGGACGCCGCCGGCCGGCGTGAGCAGCATCGCGCCGGTCACGGAGTCACGCCCCAGGAGCCCTTTCGTGCGGGCCCGGTACGACGAGGCGATCTCCAGGGGGACGGAGACGTCACCCCGGTCCCCGTGCACGACCAGCGTCCCCCGACCGTCACGCCACCGTCGTCGCATCCGACGCCACCTCCTGGGCCCCGTCAAAACTGTGTTGTCCGCAGAGTGCCGTCCGGGTAGGAAGGACTCCATGACCGGACTCGGCGCAGTATTCCGTCCCCAGCTGGCTCCCGAACGACTCCGATCCGTCGCCCGACTCGCCGACAGCGCGGGCCTCGAGGAGCTCTGGCTCTGGGAGGACTGTTTCCGCGAGGGCGGGATCTCCACCGCGGCGGCCGCCCTCGCCTGGACCGAGCGGGTCAAGGTCGGCGTCGGGCTGCTGCCCGTGCCGCTGCGGAACGTCGCCATCACCGCCATGGAGGCGGCGAGCCTGCACCGGATGTTCCCGGGCCGCCCCATCCTCGCCGTCGGACACGGCGTGCAGGACTGGATGGGGCAGGTCGGGGCCCGGGTCGAGTCACCGGTGACCCTGTTGCGGGAGCACCTCGACGTGCTGCGGGCCCTGCTGCGCGGGGAGCGGGTGACCGTCGAGGGACGGTACGTGAAGCTCGACGACGTCGCCCTGGACTGGCCGCCCGCAGAGCCGGTGCCCGTCCTCGCCGGCGCCACCGGGCCCCGCTCGCTGCGCCTGGCCGGCGAGGCTGCCGACGGGACGCTGCTCACCGCCTCGACCTCGCCCGAGGGGGTCCGGCGGGCACGGCAACTCATCGCCGAGGGAGTGGAATCGGCCGGACGCACGCCGGACGCGGACACGTCCCACCAGGTCGTCGTCTACCTCCTCACCGCCACCGGACCCGACGGACCCGCCCGCCTCAAGGCCGAACTCGAAGCCGAGGGACTCGGATCCGTGCCCGACCTCGGAGTCGCCGGGGACGCCGGCACCGTCGCCAAGGCCGTGCAGCGGCTCGCGGACGCCGGTGCGGACACCGTGGTCCTCCAGCCGACGGGGGACGAGCCCGATCCGGAGGCGTTCGTGCGGTTCGCGGCGGAGGAAGTGCGGCCGCTGGTGCCGTAGCCCGCGAAGAGTGGCGAGCA
>CBFGZZ010000623.1:0-2991 GCA_965653385.1 uncultured Streptomyces sp.
ACGCAGCGCGAACGCCAGGGCCGCCAGGTTGAGCAGCAGCGCCACCGCGATCGCGACATGCAGATCGACCAGTGCCATGGGCAGCATGACGACGGCCGCGAACGGCGGGTAGGTGAAGCCGTACGTGGTGCCGGGCACCCGGTAGTCGTAGATGCGGCCGCCGTGGTGGATCCAGCTGTCGACGGTGCCGTAGTAGACGCGCAGGTCGAACCAGTCGCGCAGCAGCGGCACGGTCGCGGTGAAGACGGTCACGGCGGCGGCGAGGACCAGGACCAGGGCGAGCCGGCCGCGGTCGGTGCGGGGAAGTCTCATGCGGTGCGCTCCAACGCCGGGGTCTGCGCCGCGAGATGCGCCTGCCACAGGACGACCACGGCGAGTACGCCCCCGGAGACCGCCAGCACCAGCTGACCGGCGTCCGCGGCACCGCCGCTGGGCAGAACGGCCAGCGCGAGCACACCCGTCACGGCGGCCACCCGGTGCCGTACCGACGTACTGGGCGCGGCGGCGGCGATGAGGAACAGTCCCCACAGGGCGTACCAGGGGCGGATCGCCGGTCCGAACGCGGCCACGGCCGCCAGGCTCAGACCGAGCGCGTACACCGGGCGCGGACGCCAGCGCCACCATATGAGGAGCACCAGGACCGCCGTGAGCACGAGGCCGAAGACGTGCCACGCCGGTACGGCCAGCGGCGCCAGATCGCTGCCGACCCTGGCGAGCAGCGACTCGGTGGCACGGCCGAGGAGGCTGGTGAGCGCCCAGTTCTGCGGGGAGACCGGGGTGTCCAGGGCTCCTATCCAGCCGTATCCCGTGCCCGCGACGGCCGTCGCGGCGACCGTGGTGGCGGCGGACGCTGCCGCCGTGCTCAGGACGGCCCTCGCCGGGTGGTGGCCGGAGCGCATCCGGAGCAGGACGACCGCGGCGAGGCCCAGCGCGGCGGGTGCCTTGACCAGCGCGGCGAGCGTGACGAGTACGGCGCCCAGGACCGGCCACCGGCCGAGCGCCGCGACCAGGCCGGCGCCGAGCAGACCGAGCATGATCGCGTCGTTGTGCGCGCCCGCGACCAGGTGCAGCAGCACGAGCGGGTTGAGGGCGCCCAGCCACAGCGCGGCGGCCGGGTCGGCTCCGCTGTGCCGGGCGAGGCGCGGCAGCACGGCCGCCATCAGGGCGACGCCGAGCAGCGCTATGAGCCTCATGCCGAGGAGCCCGGCGGGGAGTTCACCGCGGGTCAGCGCGGACAGGGCCGAGGCGACGCCGAGGAACACCGGGCCGTACGGCGCGCCGGTGTGCCGCCACAGCGGGGCGACCTCGTCCGCGAGCGGGCCGCCGAGGTGGGCGGGACCGTACGCGTAGACGTCGATGTGGGCGTCGACCATGGCGCCTTGCGCCAGGTAGCTGTAGACGTCCCGGCTGAACAGCGGCGGCGCGATCAGCAGCGGGGTGGCCCACACGGCCAGCACCAGCAGCAGGTCGCGCGGCGCGGGCGGGTCGGCGCCGCGCACAAGGCGGCCGAGGAGCAGCCACGCCACTATCAGCAGGACGACACCGAAGTACACGCCGACCAGGCCCAGGGCGGCGTGCACCGAGCTCGGGGCCAGGAGTTCCCGGACCGGCAGGGCGCCGGCCGTCTCACCGCCCAGGGCGAGGAAGGCGGTGCCGGCCAGACCCAGGATCTGGCAGCGGCGGAGGTCGAGGGGGAAAGCCATGGCCAACACTCGGGCAGCGTGTCAACGCCGGGTGGCTTTGAGTTGACGCGGGGCCCTCCGGGGGTGAGCCGGAGTGTGACGTGCCGGTGATCTGATGCGAGGGCGTTGCGGACTGGGATCCGTCTGCCTGGTGCGGTTGTTCGCAGGGTGCGGGTCGGTGGGGCGTGTCGCGCAGTTCCCCGCGCCCCTTAACGGCATCACCGCCCCCATGTCGAACGGTTCCGTCAGAACACTGACAGGCCTGTCAGGGTTGTGAACCTGTCCAAGGCTGCCACTCCTGCTACCGAATTGCCCCGCTCGTCCAAGCCCGGACTCCACACGCACAGCGTGCAGCGGCCCGGTACGACCGCGATGATGCCGCCGCCCACGCCGCTCTTTCCGGGCAGGCCGACCCGGTAGGCGAAGTCGCCCGCCGCGTCGTAGGTGCCGCAGGTCAGCATGACCGCGTTGACCTGCTTGGCCTGGCTGCGGGTGAGGAGGCGGGTGCCGTCGGCGCGGACGCCGTGGCGGGCGAGGAAAGTGGTGGCGAGGGCGAGGTCGGCGCAGGAGGCCTTGATCGAGCACTGCCGGAAGTACTGGTCGAGCAGGGCCGGTACCGGGTTGTCGATGTTGCCGTAGGACGCCATGAAATGGGCGAGGGCGGCGTTGCGGTCGCCGTGTGTGGACTCGGAGGCGGCGACGTCCTTGTCGAAATCGAGGGTCGGGTTGCCGCTCTCGGCGCGGAGGAAGGCGAGGAGTTCGCCCGCCGCGTCTCCGGTACGGCTCTGGAGGCGGTCGGTGACGACGAGGGCGCCCGCGTTGATGAACGGGTTGCGGGGGATGCCGTTCTCGTACTCCAGCTGGACCAGGGAGTTGAAAGGGTTGCCGGAGGGCTCGCGGCCCACGTGTTCCCAGAGGGCGTCGCCCTCGCGGGCCAGGTCGAGCGCGAGGGTGAAGACCTTGGTGATGGACTGCGTGGAGAACGGCTCGCGCCAGTCCCCCACGCCGTACACCGTGCCGTCGAGTTCCGCGACGGCCATGCCGAAGCGGCGCGGGTCGCAGGCCGCGAGGGCCGGGATGTAGTCGGCGGGGCGGCCGCGGCCGGGGGTCCGCTCGATCTCCTCCGCGATGCGCTCCAGGATCGGCTGGAAGGTCAGTGACGACGTCGACGCTGCCATGATCACCATTGTGCCTTCCCGCCGCTCCCGGCGCGCATCCCGAGGTGAGGGGTTGTTCCGGCTGGTCAGGCCAGGGCCTGGCCGCTGCCCGCGACGATCTCCGGGCGGAGCAGGTCGGTGAGCGTGTCGGC
>CBFGZZ010000624.1:0-2988 GCA_965653385.1 uncultured Streptomyces sp.
TCTCCTCGTCGTTCATCGCCATCCGGCGGAACGTCTCGCGGATGTCGCGGGCCGCGGCGATCGGGTCCGGGTTGCCGTTGGGACCCTCCGGGTTGACGTAGATGAGGCCCATCTGGACGGCGCCGAGCGGGTTCTCCAGCTCGCGGTCGCCGGTGTAGCGCTGGTCGTCGAGCCAGGTGGTCTCGGGACCCCAGTAGACGTCCTCGTCGGCCTCCCAGACGTCGGCGCGGCCGCCGCCGAAGCCGAAGGTCTCGAAGCCCATCGTCTCCAGGGCTACGTTACCGGTGAGGATCATGAGGTCGGCCCAGGAGATGGACTGGCCGTACTTCTTCTTCACCGGCCACAGCAGACGGCGGGCCTTGTCGAGGTTGCCGTTGTCCGGCCAGCTGTTCAGCGGCGCGAAGCGCTGCTGACCGCGGCCGCCACCGCCGCGACCGTCGCTGATGCGGTAGGTGCCGGCGCTGTGCCAGGCCATCCGGACCATCAGCGGGCCGTAGTTGCCGAAGTCGGCGGGCCACCAGTCCTGCGAGGTGGTCAGCACCTCGGCGACGTCCTGTTTCACGGCCGCCAGGTCAAGGGCCTGGAACGCCTCGGCGTAGTCGAACTCCTCGCCGAGCGGGTTCGCGACAACCGGGTCCTTGGCGAGGATCTTCAGGTTGAGCCGCTCCGGCCACCACTGACGGTTGCCGCCGCCCTGCGTCGGGTGGGGGGCGCGATCGTGCGCGACGGGGCAGCCGCCGGTGCCCTCCGTCTTCGCGTCGGTGACGATCGCATCGGGGTTCTCAGCCATGGGAAACCTTCCGAACTAGGTGGATCACAGTGCTCGGGGTGCACTGTTGGCGGTGGAACAGTCGGGGCACAGGCCCCAGTAGATGACCTCGGCCTCGTCGATGGTGAAGCCGTGGTCGTCGGACGCGGTCAGACAGGGTGCCTCGCCGACCTCGCAGTCGACGTCGGCGACGACACCGCACGACCGGCACACGATGTGGTGGTGGTTGTCGCCGATGCGCCCCTCGAACCGGGCCGGGCTCCCGGCCGGTTCGATACGGCGGACGAGTCCCGCCGCGGTGAGTGCGTGGAGGCCCTCGTACACCGCTTGCAGGGAGACATGACCCACGCGATCACGCACCCCGGAGGCGATGGCCTCGACACCGAGGTGGTCACCGGCCCGGACGGCTTCCAGCAGCGCGACTCGCGCAGCCGTCACCCGCAGGCCGGCACCGCGGAGCTCCTCGGCGGGGGTCGGAGTCTGGGATGCGGTCATGGCAGACAACCTACCTTGCTAAACACGAATGATTCAAGAAAACGAACGATGAAGCTTTGGCGGCCGTACTTGCCTCTGCCCACACCCCCCAAAGCGCGAAAAATCATCTTTTCCGACATCGAGTCATGCCTTTCTGTCAAGGCCTGGATTGGTCGCAATCCCCCTGTACTCGATGGAGGTACATCGCATGCTCGGCAGACATACCGCGGCTGGCCGCCGCACCGCCCTGACCGTTTTCGGCGCCCTGGTCCTCAGCGGCGTCACCTCGGCCGCGGCGGCCGGGCCGCCCCCCGCGCCGGTGCCCGCGTCCACCGCCGCGCAGACCCTCGGTGCCGACCGGCCGTCCAAGGCGGTGCTGCGGGCACTGGAGCGAGACCTCAAGCTGAAGCCGGGGCAGGCGGCCGACCGGCTGGTCAACGAGGCGGAGGCGGGCGTCCGTGCCGGTCGGCTCCGCAACTCACTGGGCGAGCGCTTCGCGGGGGCCTGGCTGCGGGGGACGACCGCGGCCGAACTCACCGTCGCGACCACGCGCGCCTCCGACGTGTCCGCCATCCGGGCCCAGGGCGCCAAGGCCGTGGTCGTCAAGCGGACGCTGGGCGAGCTGCGGGCCGTCAAGGAGAAGCTGGACAAGGCCGCCGACCGGGTCAAGACGCGTGAGACACCGGTCTGGTACGTCGACGTACCGACGAACCGGGTCGTCGTCCAGGCGACCAAGCGGGCGGCGGCCACCGCCTTCATCAAGTCCGCCGGCGTCCAGGACGAGGGCGTCGGGATCCGGGTGTCGGCGCAACGGCCCCGGCTGCTGGCCGACCTCGTCGGCGGCCAGGCCTACTACATCGAGGGCACCGCCCGCTGCTCCATCGGGTTCTCCGTCACCAAGGGCGACCAGCAGGGCTTCGCCTCGGCGGGTCACTGCGGCGACCAGGGCGACTCGACCACCGGATCCAACATGGCCGCACAGGGCACGTTCCAGTCGTCCACGTTCCCCGGCAAGGACATGTCCTGGGTCGGCGTCAACAGCGACTGGACCGCCACGGCCGACGTGGAGGGCGAGGACGGCGAGCGCACGCAGGTCACCGGATCGGTCCAGGCGCTCGTCGGGGCGTCGATCTGCCGCTCCGGCTCCACCACCGGATGGCACTGCGGCACCATCGAGCAGCACGACACGAGTGTCAGCTACTCCCAGGGCACCGTGGACGGCGTCACCGAGACCACGGTGTGCGCCGAGCCGGGTGACTCCGGCGGCCCGTACCTCTCGGGGTCCCAGGCCCAGGGTGTGACCTCGGGCGGCTCGGGTGACTGCACGGACGGCGGTACCACCTTCTACCAGCCGATCAACCCGATCCTCAGCGACTTCGGCCTGGTCCTGAAGACCGCGGCGGCCCAGAAGGGCGCTTCCGCTCCGCAGGACAACGGGGCCGCCGCCACCTGGGCCGCGGGCCGGGTCTACGAGGCCGGCGCCACGGTGACCCACGCGGGCGTGCGCTACCAGTGCCTCCAGACGCACCAGGCGCAGGGCAGGTGGTCGCCGGTCGCCACTCCGGCGCTGTGGCAGAAGATGTAGGCGGGTCGCAGGAGTCGTACTACGTGCGGTGCGGAGACTCAGCCCCCCGCACCCCACCCCACACACGGCCCCCCCACTGCCCACCCACCGCCCAACACCTCCGCCAGGAACACCTACGCGGTGGCGACCAACGGGTCGTGCGCGCGGAAGCGGCGTGTGC
>CBFGZZ010000625.1:0-2983 GCA_965653385.1 uncultured Streptomyces sp.
CAGGCGATGCCGTCCCCGTCCCGGTCCAGGTGCAGCCCGTACCCCGGGTCACCCCTGCGGATCGGCGCCGCGCCCGCCGCCTTCACGTCGCGGCAGTTGCGGTAGAACACAAACGTCGGGCGCCCGGTCGGCCGCGGGCCGGGGCACGGCCGTGACGTCGGCGATCGGCGTGTACTCCATGTACAGGTTGTTCTCGCAGACGAACAGCACCGGCAGCCGCCACACGGCGGCCAGGTTGAGCGCCTCGTGGAATGCGCCGATGTTGGTGGCGCCGTCGCCGAAGAAGGCGACCGCGATCTGGTCGGTCCCGCGCAGCCGGGCCGACCAGGCGGCGCCTGCCGCCATCGGGAGGTGGGCGCCGACGATGGCGTAGGAGCCGAGCATTCCGGTGGACGCCTTGGTCAGATGCATGGAGCCGCCCTTGGCCCGGCACAATCCCGTGGCCCGGCTCATGAGTTCGGCCAGGCACTCCTCCGGGGTGGCGCCCCGCGCCATCGCGTGGTGGTGGCCCCGGTAGGTGGCGAAGACGTAGTCGTCGGGCCGCAGCGCGGCGCTCGCGCCGACGGCGATGGCCTCGTGTCCGGCGGCGAGATGGGTGGTGCCCTTGACGAGGCCCTGGAGGAAGAGGTCGTGGGCGGACTTCTCCGTACGGCGGATGACGGCCATCTGCTCGTAGGCGGCGAGGAGTTCGGCCGGTTCCATCAGCGTGTCCCGTCGCCGTGCGGAGTCGGGGTGTTGAGATGCGACTGCGCTTCTCGCCGGGTGTTCAGCTCGCCGCCGACCGTCCAGTACTTGCGGCCCGCCACCAGCAGTTCCTCCGCCGGGAACTTGGTGATGACCTCGCAGCCGTCGGCGGTGACGACCAGCTCCTCCTCGATCCGGGCGGCGGACCAGCCGTCGGCGGCGGGCCAGTAGGTCTCCAGGGCGAACACCATGCCCTCTTCGAGGACTTCGGGATGGTCGAGGGAGACCAGCCGGCTGAAGATCGGCTTCTCCCAGATCGACAGACCCACGCCATGGCCGTACTGCAACGCGAACGCGGCGGTCTCGTCGGCGAAGCCGAACTCCTCGGCGCGCGGCCAGACCTGGACGATGTCGGCGGTCGTGGCGCCCGGGCGGACGAGGGCGATGGCCTGGTCCATGTACTCCCGGCAGCGGACGTAGGCGTCACGCTGGGCGCCGGAGGCGCTGCCGACGGCGAAGGTGCGGTAGTAGCAGGTGCGGTAGCCGAGGTGGCTGTGCAGGATGTCGAAGAACGCGGGGTCGCCGGGCCGGATCAGACGGTCGCTGTAGACGTGCGGGTGGGGCGAACAGCGTTCGCCGGAGATCGCGTTGACGCCCTCGACGTACTCGCTGCCGAGGTCGTACAGCACCTTGCTGACCACGCCGACGCACTCGTTCTCGCGCACTCCGGGGCGCAGATACCCGTACAGCTCCTCGTACGCGGCGTCCACCATCGCGCAGGCCTGGGTCAGCAGGGAGATCTCGTCGCCGGTCTTGATGCGGCGGGCCTCCAGGAAGATCTGCTGTCCGTCGACGACGTCGATGCCCTCGGCGCGCAGGGCGGTGAGGATCGGCATCTCGGCGACGTCGATGCCGAGCGGCTCGCCCGCGAGACCGTGGTCGCGCAGCTCGGCGGCGATCTTCGCCGCCACGTCCTCGGCGATGCCCGCGTCCGGGTGGAAGGCGCCGCGGAGGGTGGAGATGCCGGCGCGGGCGCCGGTCGGCGGGCCGCCCTTGCCGTCGCTGTAGTCGAGCCATGGGTTGTAGAGCTGGTGGTGCCGGGCGGCGGAGCCGAAGTCCCAGACGATCGGTTCACCGCCACGCACGAGCAGGGCGAAGCGGATCAGTTTGTCCATCGCCCAGGTGCCGATGTGTGTGGCGGTCATGTAGCGGATGTTGGCGAAGTCGAAGCTGAGCACCGCGCCCAGCTCGGAGCGGTTCAGGGTCTCGTTGAGGCGGGCCAGCCGCTGCCTGCGCAGCCGGTCCAGGTCGACGCGCTCTTCCCAGTCGACGGCATTGGGTCCGAATGTGCGGATCGCCATGGCGAACACCCCCACTTCGGAGTGAACGACCGCGCGCCGCGAGTGTCAAGCGTCACTGAACACGAACCAGACGCCCACGGCCGGTACGTCACCATCATTGCGGTAGCGGTGCGGGGTCGTCGACTCGAAGCAGATGGCGTCGCCGGGGCGCAGGGTGTACTCGTCGAAACCGAGCGTGAGGATCAGCTCGCCCGAGGTCAGATAGCCGTACTCGGTACCCGCGTGACGCATGAGGCCACCGGAGCTGGAGGAGGCGCCGCCCGGCCGGTACGTCACCTGGAGGAAGTCGACGTCGATGCCGGGAACATGGCCGAGACGCTCCCACACGACACCCGAGTCCAGCTCCAGCACCTCCCGGTCGTCCGGCGCGACCAGCGGGCCGATGCGGCGACCGGGGTCGGCGGCGAAGGCGGCGAGGGCGTGCAGGACGGTGCCGGGGGCTGTGCCGAAAGCTGTACCGGGAGCTGTGCCGGATGCGCTGTCGGAGGCTGTGGCCGGCTGCGTTCCGGACGCGTTTGTCGCCGGGGACACGACTGCGGGCTCGCTCGCGTCGAAGAGTGCCTCGATCGAGATCGCGAGGGCGGTCGTGATCGCGTACAGCGTGCTCACGGAGGGCTGGCTCTTGCCGGTCTCGATCTGGGAGATCAGGCTCGCCGAGACCCCGACCTCGCGGGCCAGAGCGCGCAGGCTCATCCCGCGCGCCAGGCGTACCTGCCGGATACGCGCTCCGACGGGTGGTGTGTCGGCGGGTGACACGGACAGCCCCTCCCCCGATTCTCGGCCCTGGTGTGCAGCCTCATTGAACAGCCGGGACTGGTCTCTGCGCCAGCCCGCCCGGCAGGCAGGCAACCAGCGCCCCTCGGCGCGCGTCGCCTGTAGAGCGTCAGCGCTTCCCGGCCGGGAACACGGCCCGTACCTCCCACCCCACCGCACCGCGG
>CBFGZZ010000626.1:0-2980 GCA_965653385.1 uncultured Streptomyces sp.
GGCCTGATCCACCTGCGTGGATCAGGCCCCTGGCGTTGGACCGTGCGTCACGGTCCGTACTCCACCGGTATTACGGCATGAGACGCGGCTCGAGGCCGCGCTCCGAGCCCGACCTACCAGGCGCTGTTGTCGCAGCCCATGGTCGAACCGAGGTGGGTGGCCTGCGCGCCCGGGTCGCCCTCGCCGTTGAGCGCGCTGCCCAGCGCACCGTTGAGGATGCCGACCTGGCCGAGGACGTCGAGGTTCAGGTCGTGCGACTTGCAGTTGGAGCTCTGCAGGACGCTGACCTTGTCCCCGCCCTTGCCACCGTGACCGTCGGCCGTCGCCGTCCCGGCGCCCAGGAGCCCGGCGGTGCCGATGGCCACGACCACGACGGCAGCCTTGCGAAGCTTGTGCATGTCATCTCCGAAGGAGTGAGGTGGGTGCGATCAGTGAGAGATCGACTTCGTACAGTTACGAGAGGCTAATGTGAAAAATTCCTATATGTCCTGATGGCGCGCCGGGAATCATCGGTGTGTCACGCACGAGAACCCGGTTGGTGGGCCCCGCCCATCCGTCAGAGGGCGGGGCTCCGGTTCTACGGCGCGGGTTCGTAGGTCACGGTGGTGCCGGGGCATGCCTCCGCTTGCTGGGTGAGCGCTTCGAGTTCGGCGGCGTCGGCGGTCAGGCCCCACCGCAGTTTGGTGGCGATCCACTCCGCGGTGTACCGGCACGTGACCTCGACGGCCGGCGGCAGCCATTCGGCCGGGTCCTGGTCGGCCTTGCTGCGGTTCGAGGCCGCGGAGACGGCGACGAGGGAGGGGTTGACGGCCAGGTCGTTGGCGTACGCCTCACGCCGCGCGGCGGTCCACTGCGACGCCCCGGAGTCCCAGGCCTCCGCGAGCGGGACCATGTGGTCGACGTCCAGGGCGGACGCGGAGGTGAGCCAGCGCGCGTCGTAGTACGACCACCAGCGCCCGCCGGAGAGCTTGCAGCCGGGGAGGATCTGGGGCCGCTCGATCGCCTCGGCGAGCAGGACCTCTGCTCGGGTGTTGCAGCCGTCGGTGGGGTGCTGGCCGGCGTTCCAGTGCTTGAAGCTCGTGCGCTGGTAGCCGTCCCTCACCTCCGCGGCGACGGGGAGGAGATGGACCGAGGCCGCCATGGGCAGCGTGTAGGTCTCGGCCGGGCGGTGATGGGCATGGGCCGGGGTGGGTGTCGCGAGGGCCGCGAGTAGGAGCGCGGCCGCCGGTGCGACGCGTCTGAGGTTCTTGATCACGCGTCGCAGAATTGACGGCGTGTACCTCGTTCGAGGGGTTCGACTCGAACGGATGAGCCATGTGGGGGCTTTAGTTCACCGGACGGGTATTCCGATGAACACCCGTCGGGAGTATGTCCTTACGATGGAATGCCCGGGGAGTGATGACACTCGGTGACGGGACGGCTACCGGTGCGGTCGGCGCATGCCGGGGTCGGTGAATGCCCAGGTCATGGCCGCTCACCCATACTGGTTTCCCCCCAGGGGTGGCGATCCGGCAAGATGGGGTGTATCTGCCCACTGCCAGATTTCAAGCTGCCGGACGGTTTCTCTTGGCTGAGTACATCTACACCATGCGCAAGACGCGCAAGGCAATCGGCGACAAGGTCATCCTTGACGACGTCTCGCTGAACTTCCTGCCCGGCGCGAAGATCGGTGTGGTCGGTCCGAACGGCGCCGGTAAGTCGACCATTCTGAAGATCATGGCGGGGCTGGAGCAGCCGTCGAACGGCGATGCCTTCCTGTCGCCGGGGTACACCGTCGGCATCCTCCTGCAGGAGCCGCCGCTGAGCGAGGACAAGACCGTCCTGGAGAACGTCCAGGAGGGTGTCGCCGAGGTCAAGGGCAAGCTCGACCGGTTCAACGAGATCGCCGAGCTGATGGCGACCGACTACTCCGACGCGCTGCTCGACGAGATGGGCAAACTCCAGGAGGAGCTCGACCACGCCAATGCGTGGGACCTCGACGCTCAGCTGGAGCAGGCCATGGACGCGCTCGGCTGCCCGCCCGGCGACTGGGCCGTCACCAACCTCTCCGGTGGTGAGAGGCGGCGCGTGGCGCTCTGCAAGCTCCTGCTTGAGGCCCCTGACCTGCTGCTTCTCGACGAGCCCACCAACCACCTCGACGCCGAGTCGGTGAACTGGCTGGAGCAGCACCTCGCCAAGTACGAGGGCACCATCGTGGCCGTGACCCACGACCGGTACTTCCTCGACAACGTCGCCGGGTGGATCTGCGAGGTCGACCGCGGCCGCCTGCACGGCTACGAGGGCAACTACTCCAAGTACCTGGAGACCAAGCAGACCCGTCTCAAGGTCGAGGGCCAGAAGGACGCCAAGCGCGCCAAGCGGCTCAAGGAAGAGCTGGAGTGGGTGCGGTCGAACGCCAAGGGGCGTCAGGCCAAGTCCAAGGCCCGTCTCGCCCGCTACGAGGAGATGGCAGCCGAGGCCGACAAGATGCGGAAGCTGGACTTCGAGGAGATCCAGATCCCGCCGGGCCCGCGCCTGGGCAGCATCGTCGTCGAGGTCTCCAACCTCACCAAGGGCTTCGGCGACAAGGTCCTGATCGATGATCTGAGCTTCACGCTGCCTCGCAACGGCATCGTCGGTGTCATCGGCCCGAACGGCGCCGGCAAGACCACCCTCTTCAAGATGATCCAGGGTCTGGAGACCCCGGACTCCGGCGACATCAAGGTCGGCGAGACCGTCAAGATCTCGTACGTCGACCAGAGCCGCGCGAACATCGACCCGAAGAAGACCCTGTGGGCGGTCGTCTCCGACGAGCTCGACTACATCAATGTCGGGCAGGTCGAGATGCCCAGCCGTGCCTACGTCTCGGCCTTCGGGTTCAAGGGCCCCGACCAGCAGAAGCCGGCCGGTGTGCTCTCCGGTGGTGAGCGCAACCGTCTCAACCTCGCGCTCACCCTCAAGCAGGGCGGCAACCTGCTGCTCCTCGACGAGCCGACCAACG
>CBFGZZ010000627.1:0-2972 GCA_965653385.1 uncultured Streptomyces sp.
GCGCTCACCCTCAAGCAGGGCGGCAACCTGCTGCTCCTCGACGAGCCGACCAACGACCTCGACGTCGAGACCCTCGGCTCGCTGGAGAACGCGCTGCTGGAGTTCCCGGGCGCGGCCGTGGTCGTCTCCCACGACCGCTGGTTCCTCGACCGGGTCGCCACGCACATCCTCGCCTACGAGGGCGAGTCCAAGTGGTTCTGGTTCGAGGGCAACTTCGAGTCCTACGAGAAGAACAAGATCGAGCGGCTCGGTCCGGACGCCGCCCGTCCGCACCGCGCCACCTACAAGAAGCTGACCCGGGGCTGATCGATCTTGCGGCACATCTACCGCTGCCCGCTGCGCTGGGCGGACATGGACGCGTACGGCCACGTCAACAACGTGGTCTTCCTCCGCTACCTGGAGGAAGCCCGTATCGACTTCCTGTTCCGTCCCGAGAAGGACTTCAAGCAGGGGTCCGTGGTGGCGCGCCACGAGATCGACTACAAGCGGCAGCTCGTCCACCGGCACCACCCGGTGGACATCGAGCTGTGGGTCAGTGAGATAAGGGCGGCGTCCTTCACCATCACCTACGAGGTGAAGGACGACGACCTGCTCTACGTCCGGGCCTCGACGGTCGTCGTGCCGTTCGACTTCGAGGCGGGACGGCCGCGCCGGATCACCGCGGAGGAGAAGGAGTTCCTCCGGGAGTACATGGACGACGTGGCCGACGGAGCCGACGAGGAGGAGGCCGTCGCCGCATGACGGTGCTCCACCTCGCCGACGAGGGGGAGGCGGCGGACCTCGCGGCCTTCCTCTCCCGGCTGCTCCACTACGACCGCGGTGCCGCGGTACGCCTCCAGGCGGCGGGCACCGCGCTCGCCGTCTTCGGGCGCCCGCCGTCCTTCGAGGTGCTGGCGATCCGCGCCGTACGGCTGGCGAAGCCGTACGAGAACGGGCTCGACGTCACCCTGGACGTGACCGTCTCCGCGGGCGAACTGCTGGAGTCCGTCGACGAGTCGGCGGCCACCGCCCTCGTACCGGAAGCCGTGACCGGGCCGCCCTGGGCCGGGGTGCTCCCGCCGCGCGGCGGCTGGCGGCCGGTGCCGGGGCTGCCCGCGCCTGATGCGCTGCGGGCGATGATCGGGGCGGGGATCGCCGAATTCCGGTCCCGTACACAGGAGTTGCCGGAAGAGCGGCGCACCCGGAACGAACTCGACCGGATCGGGCGGGAGATCTGGTCCCGGACCGTCGGGGACACCCAGCTGCCGGTGCGGGCCTTGCACGCGGCCCAGTCGCTCGGATTCCTGCGCGCCAACGGGGAGTTGGCGCTGCTCTCGTCCGGCGCGTGGCTGCGGCTGCGCACGCCGTACGGTTCGATCGCGGTACGGCGTGCGGGGCTCGGGGCGCTCGACGTCAGCGTGCGCTGAGAGCGGCTCCTGCCGCGTTCAGCCCGCCGCGTTCAGCCCGCCGTGTTCACCATCGACGCCGCCGCGTACGTCAGGTAGTTCCACAGCGTCCGCTCGTGCTCCTCGGAGAGGCCGAGCTCGTCGACGGCGTCCCGCATGTGCTTCAGCCAGGCGTCGTGGGCCGCGCGGTCCACGGTGAACGGGGCGTGACGCATCCGCAGCCGGGGGTGGCCGCGGTTCTCGCTGTACGTCGTCGGGCCGCCCCAGTACTGGATCAGGAACAGGGTGAGGCGCTCCTCGGCCGGGCCCAGGTCCTCCTCCGGGTACATGGGCTTGAGGATCGGGTCCCCGGCGACACCCTCGTAAAAGCGGTGGACGAGGCGGCGGAAGGTCTCCTCCCCGCCGACCTGCTCGTAGAAGGTCTGCTCCTGAAGCGTGCCGCGCCGAATCTCATTCACCCGTCCATGGTCTCAGACGCGGCGACCGAGGACTCAAGGCTTAGGACCAGCGCTCCCAGGCCATGTGATCGTCCGGCGGGGCGCTCGCCTCGCGTCGTCTCCCGCAGGACAGTGGACGTATGACCGCGCACGCTCTCGACCCCGACCTGGAGGACCTCGCCGCCTCGGCGCGGGCCGCGCTGGTCCGTGAGATCGACCTGAGCGGGGCCTGGGCCGGCGATCCCGTGTGGCGGGACGCCTTCGCCGCCGTGCCACGGCATCTGTTCGTGCCGTACTACTACGTGGGCGTCGTCGGCGGCTACGAGCGGCGCTGGGGCCAGAGCCCGGACCCGGCCGCGCGGGAGCGCTGGGTGCGCGGCGCGTACGCGGACACCCCGCTGGCCACCCGGCTGCGCGACGGCGAGCTGCTCTCCTCCAGCAGCCAGCCGTCCCTGATGGCGATGATGCTGGTCGCGCTGGAGGTGGCGGACGGCGACCGGGTGCTGGAGATCGGCGCCGGCACCGGCTACAACGCCGCCCTGCTCGCCCACCGGCTCGGCGACGACGACCTCGTCACCACCGTCGACCTGGAGCCGGAGATCACCGAGTCCGCCCGACGGCACCTGGAGGCGGCCGGATACCAGCCGGTCGTCGTCACGGGCGACGGCGCACGCGGTGTGCCCGAACGCGCCCCCTTCGACCGCGTCATCGCCACCTGCACCCTGCCGTCCATCCCGCGCGCCTGGCTCGCCCAGTGCCGCCCGGGCGCTCGCGTCCTGACCCCGCTCGCCACGGGCCTGATCGCCCTCGCCGTCCGGGACGCCGAGCACGCCGAAGGGCGCTTCCTGCACACGCCCGCCTATTTCGTGCCGCTGCGCGGCGGCACCCGGTCCGAGCCGGAGGCCGTGCAGGTGGGCGGATTGCCGCGCCGGGCCCGGGAGCACGAACTGTTCCGCTTCCTGCTGGCCCTGACCCGCGGCAGCCTCGATCCACAGGAGGCGTACGCGCTGTGGGAGCGCGAGGGGCAGCCGCAGCGGGAGCGCTACGGGATCACGGTCCGCGGGGAGCACGAGTGGGCCTGGCTGGACGACCCCGAGGGGCCGTACGCGTGGCCGCTGCCCGGCTGAGACGCGGGAGGGGGCGGTCGTAC
>CBFGZZ010000628.1:0-2968 GCA_965653385.1 uncultured Streptomyces sp.
CTGGTCAGGGCCTGGCTTACGCGCCCGTGGCGTCCATGGAGGTCCGGGAGCCGCTCCGGAGGTCCTTGGACGTTTCGGTGCCGACCGGGGCGGGGAGCCGCTCCCGCCCTGCCGACATCCACTAATGTGCCGGACCCGTGTTAAGCGGGTGCTGCGTGAACGTGACGCGCTCGTACCAGTTCCGCGACGGCCCGAGCGGCCCCGGTCATCCCAAGTTCGCCGCGGACACGCCCCGTTCACCGCGCGTTCGCCGCTACTTCCCGCCCTTGGCGAGGAAGGCCAGCAGGTCCTGCCGGCTGACCACACCGGTCGGCTTGCCCTCGACGAGGACGATCGCCGCGTCCGCCGTGCCCAGCACGGACATCAGGTCGCCGACCGGCTCGCCGGAGCCGACCTGCGGCAGCGGGGCCGACATGTGCTTCTCCAGCGGGTCGTCGAGCGAGGCCCGCTTGGTGAACAGCGCGTCCAGCAGCTCACGTTCGACGACGGAGCCGACGACCTCCGCCGCCATGACGTCCGGGTGACCGGCGCCCGGCTTCACGATCGGCATCTGGGAGACGCCGTACTCGCGCAGCACCTCGATGGCCTGACCGACCGTCTCGTCCGGGTGCATGTGGACCAGGGACGGGATGGCGCCGTGCTCCTTGTCGTTGAGGACGTCGCCGACGCGCGCGTTCGGGCCCTCGTCCTCCAGGAAGCCGTAGTCGGCCATCCACTCGTCGTTGAAGATCTTGCTGAGGTAGCCGCGCCCGCTGTCGGGGAGGAGTACGACGACGACGTCGTCGGGCCCGAGCCGCTCGGCGACCTCCAGGGCGGCCACCACGGCCATGCCGCACGAACCACCCACCAGCAGGCCCTCCTCCTTGGCCAGCCGACGGGTCATCTGGAAGGAGTCCTTGTCGGACACGGCGACGATCTCGTCGGCGACGGTCCGGTCGTAGGCGGTCGGCCAGAAGTCCTCACCGACGCCCTCGACGAGATACGGCCGCCCGGAGCCCCCGGAGTACACGGAGCCCTCGGGGTCGGCGCCGACGACCTGCACCTTGCCGTCGCTGACGTCCTTCAGATAGCGCCCGGTACCGGAGATGGTCCCGCCGGTCCCCACGCCCGCGACGAAGTGGGTGATCTTCCCCTCCGTCTGCTCCCACAGCTCCGGGCCGGTGGAGTGGTAGTGCGAGAGCGGGTTGTTGGGGTTGGAGTACTGGTCCGGCTTCCACGCGCCCGGCGTCTCACGCACCAGCCGGTCGGAGACGTTGTAGTAGGAGTCCGGGTGCTCGGGGTCGACAGCCGTCGGGCAGACGACGACCTCGGCGCCGTAGGCCCGCAGCACGTTGATCTTGTCGGTGCTGACCTTGTCGGGGCACACGAAGATGCACTTGTACCCCTTCTGCTGCGCCACGATGGCGAGCCCCACACCGGTGTTACCGCTGGTCGGCTCGACAATGGTCCCGCCGGGCTTGAGCGCACCGCTCTCCTCCGCGGCCTCGATCATGCGCAGGGCGATGCGGTCCTTCACGGAGCCGCCCGGGTTGAAGTACTCCACCTTGGCCAGGACGGTCGCCCGGATGCCCTTGGTCACGTTGTTGAGCCTCACCAGCGGGGTGTTGCCGACGAGGCTGATCATCGAGTCGTGGAATTGCACCGTTGTCTCCGGATGCTGCAAAAGAAGTGGTCTGAAGTGGTCTTACTGGTTCCGCCAGCCTATGGCCTGCACGGGGCCCATGACGGTCGTTCACTCCTCGTTGGGATTGGGCCACGGTCCGTGCGGGGCAAGCAGTGGATGTACGGCTATGAGGAGGTGGCGGCGAAGCATGACGAGCATGTCGAGGGCGAGGGTGGCCCGGCGGATCGCGGCGGGCGCCGCGTACGGCGGCGGCGGCATCGGTCTGGCCGGGGCGGCGGCCGTCGGTCTGCTCCTCGCCGAGGTGCGGCTGGCCCGGCGCCATGTGGGCAACGGCACCAGCAACCACGTACCGAACGCCGACGGCCGGTACGGCCGCCTGTACGCCACGCCCGGCGAGACGCCGCTGCGGCTGACGCTGCTGGGTGACTCGACGGCCGCGGGCCAGGGCGTGCACCGGGCGGGACAGACGCCTGGGGCGCTGCTCGCGTCGGGGCTCGCGGCGGTGGCGGAGCGCCAGGTGGAGTTCCGCAACGTGGCCCTGCCGGGGGCGCGCTCGGACGACCTGGACCGTCAGGTGGCGCTGGTCCTGGCGGACCCCGCGCTGACGCCCGACGTCTGCGTGATCATGATCGGCGCGAACGACGTCACGAACCGTATGCCGCCCACGCGCTCGGTCCGCCACCTCTCCTCGGCGGTACGACGTCTGCGTACGGCCGGTGCGGAGGTGGTGGTCGGCACCTGCCCCGACCTCGGCACCATCGAACCGGTGCAGCAACCGTTGCGCTGGCTGGCCCGGCGCGCCTCCCGTCAGCTGGCGGCCGCCCAGACGATCGGTGTCGTCGAGCAGGGCGGCCGGACGGTGTCGCTGGGCGACCTGCTGGGTCCGGAGTTCGCGGCGAACCCGCGCGAGCTCTTCGGCCCCGACAACTACCACCCCTCGGCGGAGGGGTACGCCACGGCGGCGATGGCCGTCCTCCCGACGGTCTGCGCGGCCCTCGGCCTCTGGCCGGCCGAGGAGGAGCGGCCCGACGTCACCCGCCGCGAGGGCTTCCTCCCGGTGGCCCGGGCCGCGGCCGAGGCCGCGTCGGAGGCCGGCACGGAGGTCACGGCCGCGATGCCGACCGGCCCGAAGGGCCCCTGGGCCCTCCTGAAACGCCGACGCCGCCGTCGCGTTCCCGAACCGGACCGGACCCCGGTGACCCCGTCCCCCTGAACGACAAAAGCCTTCCTCGCCCCGCCGCCCCTACCCGTCCCATCCCTGGGGGCTCCGCCCCCAGACCCCCTGTTGTCGGCCCTGCGGGCCCCGTCCTCAAACGCCGGACGGGCTGGAAGATCCAGCCCCTC
>CBFGZZ010000629.1:0-2954 GCA_965653385.1 uncultured Streptomyces sp.
CTTCTTCGCCGGAGCCTTCTTCGCGGTCGTCTTCTTCGCCGCGCCGGCCTTCTTGGCGGCCTTCTTCGTCGTCCCCTTCTTCATGGCCTCCGCGGCCTTCTCGGCGGCCTTCACCGTCTTCGCCGCCGTCTTCGTCGCCACCTTCTTCGCGACGCTCGTCTGCTCGGCCTGCTGTTCCGTCGACTGCTCGGCCGGCTTCTCGGCCGTCTTCTTCGATGCCGAACCGCTGGAGGGAGTGGTGCGGGGGGTCACGGGCGGGGCCTCCTAGGCGAAGGGGGAGAGAGGGGAGTGGAGGAAGCGGGCGTGCCGGTGTCCGCGGCCAGGCGGCTTATGGCGGACAGCGGCACCGGGAGCCAGTCGGGGCGGTGACGGGCCTCGTAGACGACCTCGTAGATCGCCTTGTCGGTCTCGTACGCGCGCAGCAGCACCGGATCGGTCCGTGGATCGACGTCGCTGACCTGCGCGTACCCGGAGCAGTAGGCGGCCCGGCAGGTGTCGGCCCAGCCGGGTATCGGTGGGTCGGCGGAGTGGGCCGCGTAGTCGAAGGACCGCAGCATGCCCGCGACGTCCCGCACCGGCGGCTGCGGCATCCGCCGTTCGGCCAGCGGCTTCGACGGCTCGCCCTCGAAGTCGATCAGCCACCACTGACCGGCCGGCGAGCGCAGGCACTGTCCGAGATGCAGGTCGCCGTGGATGCGCTGGGCGGTCCAGGTGCACCCCTCGGCGGCCAGGTCGGCCAGCGCGGCGAAGGCCGAGCGCAGACCGGGCGCGTAGGGCCGCAGCGCGGGTACGGCCTGCGCGGCCGCCTCCAGCCGCTCGACCATGCCGTCGACCAGCTGCCGCACCTGCGTGTGCCCGAGCGTGACGGTCGGCAGGGTGCGGGCCAGCGCCATGTGCACCTCGGCGGTCGCGCGCCCGAGCGCCCGGGCCGCCGCGGCGAAGTCCTCGCCCTTGGCCAGTTCGCGCAGCGCCAGCTCCCAGCCGTCCGCGGCGCCCTGCACGAACGGCTGGAGCACACCGAGGACGTACGAGTCGCCCGCCAGCTCCGCGCCGATCCACGCCGTCGGCGCGGGCACCCGGTCGCAGCCCTCCCGGGCCAGCGCCAGCGGCAGCTCCAGGTCGGGATTGACGCCGGGCACGACCCGGCGCAACAGCTTCAGGATGAACGTATCGCCGTAGACGACGGACGAGTTGGACTGTTCGGAGGTGACCAGGCGCGGCACCAGGCCGGACCGGATGTCCTGGCCGGCGTCGCGTTCGAAGCGCAGCCCGCCGATCCGGGCCCCGGTGCGCAGTGCCTCCAGGAGCAGTTCGGTGGGACGGGTGTCGTACAGGGCGTCGTACACCGTGCGTCCGGCGAGCGGGCCCTTCGCCACGTGTCCGATCAGGGCGGGCGCCAGCCGGGGCGGCAGCGCCTCGCGGTCGCCTATGAGGAGCTGGTAGCAGTCCGCGGGCTGCTCGGGTGCGCCCGGCACCGGCGCGAGGGCCTGGTGCGCGCGCACGAGCAGGTGGTACAGGCCCAGCTTGCCGCCGGGCGGCAGCAGCTCGGTGGCCGCCACCAGCGAGAACCCGGTGACCGGACGTCCCTTGCCCGCGAACCAGCGCTGCCGTGGCAGCCACTCCCGCAGCAGGGGATCCAGCGAGGCGAGGAGACCTGGTGAGGTCGTGAGGGTGCGGGTGACGGCTTTCGACATGGCGTCACGTCCTTTCCCCGTGCCGGTCGGGGTGGTTACTGATGCGTGCCCCGGGCGGGGCGGAGGAAACCGCCCCACCCGGGCTCTCAGACGGCGTCCTTGCGCAGCCGGAACCAGTAGAAGCCGTGGCCACCGAGCGTCAGCAAGTACGGCAGTTCACCGATGGCCGGGAATCGCACCCCGCCGGACAGCTCGACCGGATGCCGCCCGTTGAACCTGCGGAGATCCAGTTCCGTCGGCTGCGCGAAGCGGGAGAAGTTGTTCACGCACAGCACGAGATCGTCCTCGTATTCACGCAGGAAGGCGATCACGGCCGGATTCGACGACTGGAGTTCGGTGTAGGAACCGAGTCCGAAGGCCGGGTTCTGTTTGCGGATCTCGATCATGCGGCGCGTCCAGTGCAGGAGAGAGGACGGCGAGGACATGGACGCCTCGACGTTCGTCACCTGGTAGCCGTAGACGGGGTCCATGATCGTGGGCAGGAAGAGCCGTCCGGGGTCGCTGGACGAGAAGCCGGCGTTGCGGTCCGGGGTCCACTGCATGGGGGTGCGGACGGCGTCGCGGTCGCCGAGCCAGATGTTGTCGCCCATGCCGATCTCGTCGCCGTAGTAGAGGATCGGCGAGCCGGGGAGTGACAGCAGCAGGGCGGTGAACAGCTCGATCTGGTTGCGGTCGTTGTCGAGCAGCGGGGCCAGTCGGCGCCGGATGCCGATGTTGGCGCGCATCCGCGGGTCCTTGGCGTACTCCGCGTACATGTAGTCGCGCTCTTCGTCGGTGACCATTTCCAAGGTCAGCTCGTCGTGGTTGCGCAGGAAGATGCCCCACTGGCAGCCGGAGGGGATGGCCGGCGTCTTGGCGAGGATTTCCGAGACCGGATAGCGGGATTCCCGCCGTACGGCCATGAAGATGCGGGGCATGACCGGGAAGTGGAAGGCCATGTGGCATTCGTCGCCGCCGCTGCGGAAGTCGCCGAAGTAGTCGACGACGTCCTCCGGCCACTGGTTGGCCTCCGCCAGCAGCACCGTGTCCGGGTACTGGGCGTCGATCTCCTTCCGCACCCGCTTCAGGAAGTCATGGGTGGCGGGGAGGTTCTCGCAGTTCGTGCCTTCCTCCGCGTACAGATAGGGCACCGCGTCCAGCCGGAATCCGTCGATTCCCAGGTCCAGCCAGAACTTCAGCGCCGAGAGGATCTCCTCCTGCACCGTCGGGTTCTCGTAGTTCAGGTCCGGCTGGTGGGAGAAGAAGCGGTGGAAGAAGTAC
>CBFGZZ010000630.1:0-2926 GCA_965653385.1 uncultured Streptomyces sp.
AGACGAAGGGGGCGCGGAGCCGTCCTTTCCCGACGCCCGGCCGTTCACCGTCGACACCAGGGCCGGTCCGACGGCCTCGGGCGAGGACGCGCGGTCGCAGTGCGGCCAGTCTCCGAAGCCCTTCGTGCGGCTCCACAGGCGGTGGGCGGCCCGAATGTTCCACTCCGGGTCCATCGCGTCGCGCGGCGTGCCGCCGAGTTTCCGCAGCGCGGCATCCGAGATCTGGAAGACTCCCCAGTTCCGGGTGCCGTTGGTGTTCGGCACGATGTGGAACGGATCGAGGAACGACTGGCAGTCGGCGAACGCGACCGCGTCGTCCGGCACTTCGCGGAACACCTTGCGGACCCGCTGCCGCACCTTCCCGGGCGGCCAGGTGTCCATCCGGCTCTTCGGGGCGTAGAGCGCCTTCTTCGTCTCCTCGCCGACCACCCCGTCGGCGTCGATCCGCGACAGCGCCTGGAAGGCGGTCACCCTACGCAGCGTCTGCGGGCCGAAATCCCCGTCGACGTCCATCTCTGCCCCGGCTCGGGCCAGCAGCCGCTGCACTTCCCGTACGCAGGCACCGCGCTGCCCCAGACGCACCGGTCCGGCGCACTTTGCCGAGAACAGCGGGCGTCCGTCGTCGGCGGCGGTGCCGCCACCGGATCCGGTTCCGGAGACGGCCGTGATGCCCCATGCCGTGGCTCCCAACGCCAGGACGAGTGCGAGGACCGCGAGGACCGGTGACCTGGTGGGGTGCCAGGGCCGACGGGGGGCGGGTGGGGCGTCCGAAACCGGGTCGGGGTCTGGGGCCGGCTCTGGGGCCGGGTCCGAGGCCGGGGCCGGCTCCGATCCGTGGTTCCCGGCCGGATCGACGTCTGGATCGGCCCCCGGAGCGGGCCCCGGATCCTCGTCAACGCCGCGGTCGGGCTCGCGCGCGGCGTCCGCCAGGGCCCAGAGCCGGTGTAATCGGCGCAGTTCCTCCGGTGACGCCCCGCAGGCCGTGGCGAAGCGATGGGCCGACCCGTAGTCCTGCGGGACGTGCGACCCGGAGCAGTACCGGTGCAGGGTGGACCTGCCTATGCGGGTCCTGCGGGCCAGCGCCTCATAGCTGAGGTCGGCCCGTTCCTTGAGCGCCCGTAGACAGGCCGCGAACTCGTCGAACTCCGCGGGCTGCGATCCCATTCGGTCTTCCCCCTCGGCGCACACCGTCGTACCGCGCCGTCCCACTGTCCCACCGGTGTCCCAGCGGGCCGACTGAAGTGCAAGGCCATCACATGTCTCCGCGTCCCAGCATCCCATCGGGCAGTGATCCGTTGCCAGGCGCCGAAACGCCCTGCCAGCGTCGGCGTGGCCACGACCGGCACGACAACATGACCAAGGAGAAACCGTCATGCGGACCAAAATCGCCTCCGCGCTGGCAACCGTAGGGCTCGCCGCCGCGACGCTGACCGCGCTGCCCGGCGCCGCGCATGCGAACCCCGAGTGGTATTCGACACCGGCCGCCGCGCCGTCGACGCGGGTCCAGGCGGCCCCGGACGGCTTCCTCCACGTGTGGGAGCACCAGAAGAAGGGCGGCCTGCACTGCAAGTGGGAGGGACCCGCCTCCAACTGGGACGACTGCAACGGCATGCGCAACGAGGCGAGTTCCGTCTTCAACAACGGCAAGACGCACGACGTCTGGCTCTACTACGGCCCCGGCCAGACAGGCGCCCACTTCTGCCTCGACAGGGGCAGGTACCTGGAGAACATCGTCCACTACCGCTTCCCGAACAACGGAGGCACCGAGGGCGGCAACGGCCAGTCCCTGAACGACAACATCGCGTCCCACAAGTGGGTCGCCAACTGCTGAGCCACCTCACCTGATCACTCGGCCGCCGCTCCCACGAAACGGCGGCCGAGTGGCGTGTGTTGCCGCTGACACCTCTGCGTTCCGTCAACTAACCTTCGACCACGCAGCGTTGGCTATCGGCATGGGGGAGCGAGCAAGGATGCCGAGGAAGACCAGTAGGCCAGGCTCACGTGGCACGGCAGTGATCGCCGCCGTCCGCGCCAAACTGCGCCCGACCGGCAACCATGTCACCGGCTACCTGGCGGTCTGCGCGGCCGGCACGCTCATCGGCACCTCGCTCGTCGTCGGGGCCGGCGCCTCCGGCACCCGGCCGAAGCTCGCGGATGTCGGTGCCTGGCTGGCCAGTAGCGCGAAGGGCGAGGTCGTACACGCGCACGGGCTGACCGGCGAGGTGGACGGCAAGGCCGCGCTGCCGGCCGGGACGGCGGGCCACCCGGTCTCGGTCGCGCAGGACGGCCGGACCACGCTGGTGCTGGACGAACGGACCGGCCGGGTCACCAGGATCGACGCCGCGCAGCTCACCGCCGCGCAGTCGGCTGACTACGGTGCGGCGGGGCTTCAGCTCGTCTCCGGCGGTGCGTACGCGTATGTCGTCGACCCCGCGCGGGGCACCGTCCAGCGGATCGACCCGGCGCTGACGACGGCCGAGAACCCGGCCGTGCAGTTGGGCGGGAAGCCGGGAGCCGCCGTGGTGGACGGGGAGGGCACTCTGTGGGTGCCGCTGCCGGAGTCCGGCACGGTGGTGCCGTTCGTCGAGGGCATCAAGGGCGCCGCCGTCCAGGTCGCCGACCCGGGCCACGCTCTGACGCTGACCGTGGCCGGCGGCCGTCCCGTGGTGACCGACGGGACCGCCGCGTCGACGAAGGTGCTGTCGGTCACGGGTGTGCGGGGCGCCTTCGATCTCGGCGGCGCGTTCGCCGGGGCTGACCCGGCGGACGTTCTGGTGCCCGCGGGCACCGAGGGCTCCGCGGTGCCGTTGCTGGCCGCCGGTACCGGGGACCTGGTCGTGGTGGACGTCCACAGCAGGCACACCATGCGCGTCCGCGTACCGACGGAAGGCCATGCGCTGGGGGCGCCCCAACTGCTCGGCGAGCG
>CBFGZZ010000631.1:0-2903 GCA_965653385.1 uncultured Streptomyces sp.
TATAAGACAGCCGGTCCGTCTGTGTGGTCGAGCGCGGCGCTTCGGAGCGATCCGTGTTGGTCCGGGGCCCCCCCGCCCACGCCCTCGGCCTCGGCCTCGGCGACCTGCTGTCGCTGGCGCAGGGCGAGTTGGTCCGGCTCACCAGCCGCCAGGTGCCGGGCGGCAGCCGCGCCGGCCGGGCCAGGACCGGTTCGTCGTACGACGGGATGTGCCTGGCGGCCTGAGGGCGACGCGCCGGCGCCTCAGACCCGCACGAGGCGCCGGCTCACCACCTCGTCGGCCAGCCCGTACGCCACCGCCTCCTGCGCGGTGAACACCTTGTCGCGGTCCATGTCCGCGCGCAGCGTCGCGATGTCGTGGTGCGTGTGCCGGGCCAGCACCTCCTCGACCTGGGCGCGGATCCGGACCATCTCCTTGGCCTGGAGGGCGAGATCGGAGACCGTGCCCTGGCGCCCGCCGCTGGCCGGCTGCCCCAGCAGCACCCGCGCGTGCTCCAGCACGAACCGGCGCCCCGGATCCCCTCCGGCCAGCAGTACGGCCGCGGTGGACGCCGCCTGGCCCACGCAGAACGTGGAGATCGGCGCCTGCACGTACGTCATGGTGTCGTAGATCGCCATGAGCGAAGTGAACGAGCCGCCGGGGGAGTTGATGTAGATCGCGACCTCGCTCTCCGGCGACGCCGACTCCAGATGGAGCAGTTGCGCGATGACGACGTTGGCGACGCCGTCGTCGATCTCCGTGCCGAGGAAGATGATCCGCTCCGACAGCAGCCGGCTGAACACGTCGTAGGACCGCTCGCCCTGCGGGGTGCGCTCGACGACGTTCGGAATCGTGTAGCTCCCCATGTCACAGCCCCATCCGTCGTCGGGAGGAAGCCGGGCGGACGTCCGCGAGGGACTCCACCACCCGGTCCACCATGCCGTACTCCCTGGCCTCCTCGGCCGTGAACCAGCGGTCTCGGTCCCCGTCCCGGGAGATGGTCTCCGGACTCTGGCCGGTGTGCTCCGCGGTGATCCGCTCGATGGTCCGCTTCGTGAACTCCAGGTTGTCCGCCTGGATCTCGATGTCCGCGGTGGTCCCGCCGATGCCCGCCGACGGCTGGTGCATCATGATCCGCGCGTTCGGCAGCGCGTACCGCTTGCCCTCGGCGCCCACGCTCAGCAGGAACTGGCCCATGCTGGCCGCGAAGCCCATGGCGAGCGTCGAGACGTCGTTCGGGATCAGCCGCATCGTGTCGTAGATGGCGAGCCCCGCGTGCACCGAGCCGCCGGGGCTGTTGATGTACAGGGCGATGTCGGTGCGCGGGTCCTCCGCGGACAGGATCAGCAGCTGGGCGCAGACCCGGTTCGCCGAGACCTCGTCGACCTGGGTGCCCAGCAGGACGATGCGCTGGGCCAGCAGCTGGGACGCGAGCTGGTCGTCGAAGCGGGTGGGCGGGGTGTCGCCCTCCTGCGCCCGCGGAGCGAGCGTGGTCAGTGGTGTCATCGGTTCTCCTCGTCGTGGCGCGGATGCCGTCGACTCCACTCTTGACCGCGGAAGAGGCCGGAAGGCTGATTCTCTGCCCCTGGCAGATTCGCCACGGGCAGAGCGATGAGTTCCGGGGCGAGGATCGGTCGACACAGGTGACAGCGTTCCGCTCGCCCAGGAGGTACTCATGGCATCCGACGGTTTCACCACGTGTCTCTGGTTCGACGGCCAGGCCGAGGAGGCCGCCCATTTCTACGTCTCGATCTTCAAGAACTCCAGCGTCGGCAAGGTGGCGCGCTACCCCGAGGGCGCGATGCAGCCCGCCGGCAGCGTGATGACCGTCGAGTTCACGGCCAACGGCCACCGGTTCCTCGGGCTCAACGGCGGCCCCCAGTTCAAGTTCACCGAGGCGACCTCGTTCATGATCTTCTGCGAGAACCAGGAGGAGATCGACTACTACTGGGCCAAGCTCACCGAGAACGGCGGCGAGCCCGGCCCGTGCGGCTGGCTCAAGGACCGGTTCGGCGTCTCCTGGCAGGTCGTCCCCGACCGGCTCGACGCGATGGTCACCGACCCGGACCCGGAGAAGGCGGCCCGCGTGACCAAGGCGTTCATGGCGATGCACAAGTTCGACATCGCCGCCCTGGACAAGGCCTACGCGGGCGAGTGACCTGTGCCCTACGGGTTCTCGCGGATCGCCCGGGTGATCTCCAGGGCGATCCGCAGGATCCCGGGGGAGCGGACCGGGCAGGGCTTCGGCGTGGACGTCGTGGGCGCCAGGCAGAAGTGCAGGTAGTCGTCGTCGCGGTGCATTGCCGTACGGTCGCGGTCCGGCTGGGTGCAGTACCCGTCGTGGGCGCGCTCGTACGCCGTGCACGGCAGGTCCCGCACCCAGGAGTAGCGCGCCCCGGCCGCACTCACCGCCCGGCCGGCGTCGGCGACCAGGTCGCCCGAGGCGGCGGCCCGCTTCTCGTAGAGGGCGTTGACGCGCCGGACCCGGTCGGGAGTGATCGGGTCCGGGCCCTGGAGCACCCAGACGATCCGGGCGTCACCGGCGGCGGCGATCTGGTCGGCGAGCCGGTCCATGTCGGCCGCGTACCGCGCGAAGTACTTCTCGGGCGAGGCGTCGTAGGTGATCCCGTCCATGCACGGCGTATAGCCCCACGCGTTGCCCCAGAACTGGAGCACCACGAAGTCCGGCCGAAGCCGGCGCACCAGAGTGGCCGCCTTGTCCGCGACCGGCACGAGGGACCGCTCGCCCGTGCCCTCCAGGTAGTCGCACAGGGTGGTTCCCGAGTACGGGGCGCTGCTGTACGTGGACCGCAGGCCCCGGCGCAGCTCCTGCCCGAGCACCTTCTGCGCCTCCATGGCGAGCGAGTCGCCCAGGTACAGCACGTTGGGCGCCTTCGCAGAAACGTCCGTGCCCGTGCCCGTGC
>CBFGZZ010000632.1:0-2896 GCA_965653385.1 uncultured Streptomyces sp.
CCCCCCCCCCCCCCCCCCGGCCCCACCCCCGGGCCCGCCCCGGCCGTTTTCCCGGACCAGCCCAGGACCGTCGCGCCGCCCCGCATTGCGCCGCCGCGCACTGCGTCGCCCACACCTGGCCGTCCGGCCAGGGCTCGCGGCCGGGCCGCCGCGGGCCGCGTCCCGGCCCGGGGTGACGCCACGGGAGTGCGCGCCGGCTGTCAGCGACGGCGACGGGTGTTGAGCCGGGCGGCCTGGCGTGTCAGGTAGTCGCGTTCGGCGAGGCCGGGTGCCTTCCGGGCCGCCTCGGCGTACAGCCGTGCCGCCGTCGCCAGGTCGCCGTCGCGTTCGTGGAGGTACGCCGCCGCTGCGGTGTGCCGGGGCAGCGAGTCGTCCAGCGCCGCGAGCGCGGCCAGCCCGGCGCGCGGCCCGTCGGCCTCGCCCACGGCCACCGCCCGGTTGAGGCGGACGACCGGGCTGTCGGTGAGGCGCGCGAGCTCGTCGTACCACTCGACGATCTGCACCCAGTCGGTCTCCTCGGCACTGAGCGCGTCGGCGTGCAGGGCCGCGATGGCGGCCTGGGCCTGGAACTCGCCGAGCCGGTCCCGGGCGAGGGCCGCCTGGAGGATCCGGACGCCCTCGGCGATCGACGCGGTGTCCCACCGGCCGCGGTCCTGTTCGGCGAGCGGCACCAGGCTGCCGTCGGGCGCGGTCCGGGAGGCGCGTCGGGCGTGGTGCAGCAGCATGAGGGCGAGCAGCCCCGCCACCTCGGGGTGGTCGATCGCGGCCGCGAGTTGCCGGGTGAGCCGGATGGCCTCGGCGGCGAGGTCGACATCGCCGGAGTAGCCCTCGTTGAAGACCAGGTAGAGCACGCGCAGCACGGTGGCGACGTCGCCGGGCTGGTCGAACCGTACGCCGGAGACGGTGCGCTTGGCCCGGCTGATGCGTTGCGCCATGGTCGCCTCGGGCACGAGGTAGGCCTGGGCGATCTGCCGGGTGGTGAGTCCGCCGACGGCACGCAGCGTCAGCGCGACCGCGGACGACGGGGTCAGCGAAGGGTGGGCGCACAGGAAGTAGAGCTGGAGCGTGTCGTCCACGTCGGGCGCGGGCCCGGGCGTCGGCTCCTCGTCGACCAGGTCCTCGCGCCGGCGGCGGGCGCTGTCCGCCCGGGCCTGGTCGAGGAACTTGCGCCAGGCCACGGTGACCAGCCAGCCCTTCGCATCACGCGGCGGATCGGCCGGCCACACCCGCACGGCCTCGACCAGCGCGTCCTGCACGGCGTCCTCGGCCGCCGCGAAGTCGGCTCCGCGGCGGACGAGGATCGTGAGCACGCTCGGGGTGAGGCTGCGCAGCAGTGCCTCATCCATGGACGAGGCACTCCGGAACGGTGGGCGGCGCGGTCAGGAACGGACGCACCTCCAGCCACTCGTGGATCGGCTTCCCGCCCGCGCCCGGGGCACCCGACAGCTCCCCGGCGAGCTCGACGGCCCGCTCGTAGCTGTCGACGTCGATCACCATCCAGCCGGCGATGAGGTCCTTGGTCTCGGCGAACGGCCCGTCGGTGACCGGTGGCCGCCCCTCACCGTCGTACCGGACCCACGCCCCCTCGGGCGCGAGCGCCTGACCGTCGACGAACTCACCCGTCTTCTCCAGCCGGGCCGCGAAGTCGTTCATGTACTGCACGTGCGCCGAGATCTCCTCCGGCGTCCACTGGTCCATCGGCACGTCGTTCACGGCAGCCGGGGCGCCACGGTAGTGCTTGAGCAACAGGTACTTCGCCATGGTCTCTCTCCTCGATGCTGTGCGACCCATTCTGGTCGCGTTCACCACGGGGACGGAGCCGATACCGGGTTCTCGACATCGCGCCGGAAGTTTTTTCGGCCCACCGCACATCGAGCCCGGCGAACAGTCCGACGGACCGGCCTCCGGATCTTTGTGTCTTCTGCCAGTACGACCTTGTCCCGGCCCGCCGGAAGACTTCCCGTCACAGGCCGCGGCTTGTCCCGGGACGGGACGGTCGCGGCCCTTGGACGTGACGACGAAGCACAGGGGAGGAACCCACGATGAGCGTGCAGCAGTACGACGAGATCGGTGAGGCGTTCGAGGGCTTCAAGTCCCTGCCGTTGACGCGGTACGGAGAGGTGCCCAGCTTTCTGGGCCTGGTCGGGGACGTGCGCGGCAGGTCGGTTCTCGACCTGGCCTGCGGCACCGGGTTCTACAGCAGGGAGTTCAAGCGGCGCGGCGCCACGGATGTGCTCGGCGTCGACATCTCGGGCGAAATGGTCGCCGCCGCACAGCGGTTGGAGGAGGCCGACCCGCTGGGGGTGCGCTACGAGGTGGGCGATGTGGCCGAACTGCGCGCGCTTGAGCGGCGCTTCGACATCGCCCTCGGGGTCCAGCTGCTCAACTACGCGCAGAGCATCGCCGAGCTGGAGTCGATGTGCCGCAACGTGCACCGCGGCCTGGTGCCCGGCGGCGAGTTCTTCGTGCTCGCCCAGTCGCCCGACTACCCCGGCGGCGGGCAGGCCCTGGCCAAGTACGGCTTTCTCTGCGAGCCGACCGGCGAGAAGATCGAGACCGGGCCGCGCTTCCGGGTCACGGCGCTGCTCGACCCGCCGATCTCGATCATCGGCGCCGTGCCGAGCCGCGAACTCTACGAAGCGTCTCTGCGGGCCGCCGGATTCAGCGACCTGACCTGGGTGCCCCTGGAGGTGTCCGAGGCCGGCGTGCGCGAGTTCGGCGCGGACTTCTGGGCCGACTTCCTCGCCGAGCCCCCGCTGGAGATGCTGCGCTGCCGCGCCTGAGCGGAACGGACAAGGGCGGGGCCCGCCCCTCACGGGCGGGCCCCGCCCGCTTGCGTACGGCGCGCGGGCGGCCGCGGGCGGCCGGGCTACGGCCGCGCCAGCCGCCCGTGCAG
>CBFGZZ010000633.1:0-2894 GCA_965653385.1 uncultured Streptomyces sp.
GCCGCCTGGTGGACGGCGGTCGCGCGGGACCCGGAGCTGACCGACCTGCTCGCCGAGCGCCGACGCCGGCAGGCGGCCGTCACCGGCGGCGGCGCGAGCCCCGGTACCGGCGGCGCCCCCCGCCTGTCCGGGTCCGCGCACGAACGGCTGCTGCGGCAGGCGGGATTCAGTCACGTCGGCGCCGTCTGGCAGTACGGCGACAGTCACGTCCTCGTCGCGATCCGCTGACCGGACCGGGACCGCGCGTTACCAAGCACAGCTAAAGGATTCATCATCCACCTTGACAGTGTGCGTGCTGTTTCGCGACGTTTGAGCTCGCCACAAAGTTCGACATGGGGGAATCAGTGGCGAGGCGCCCAAAAAGCGTCTCTTGGGGGATTTTTGGGGGGAGCGGTCGCCATGCGATCCACGCACGCCATCACGATTCACAGACCCGAGGAGCTGGACGAGTCGCTGCGCCGGGCGTGGCACCGGGCCATGGACGAGTCGCCCGAGTACGCCAACCCCTTCCTGGCGCCGGAGTTCGCGACCGGAGTCGGCAGACACCGCCGCGGCGCGCAGGTGGCGGTGCTGCACGAGAACGGAGAGGCCGTCGGCTTCCTCCCGTACGAGCGCACTCCGCTCGGCGTCGGCCGGGCCATCGGCCTCGGTCTCTCCGACTGCCAGGCCCTGGTGCACCGGCCGGGCGTCACCTGGGACACCCGGGGACTCCTGCGGGCCTGCGGACTGTCCGTGTTCGAGTTCGACCACCTCGTCGAGGAGCAGAAGCCCTTCGCCCCGTACGTCACCGGGACGTTCGCCTCCCCCGTGCTCGATCTGCGGCCCGGCGACGGCAGCTACGCCGAGTGGCTGCGCGCCACCTACCCGGGGCAGGCCAAGACGACGTTGAAGAAGGAGCGCCGCCTGGGCCGTGACGTGGGCGAAGTGCGGTTCGTGTACGACGAGCGCGATCCACGCATGCTGCGCACCCTCATGCGCTGGAAGTCCGCCCAGTACCGCAGGACAGGGCGGATGGACCGGTTCTCCAAGCCGTGGATCGTCGACCTCGTGGACCATCTCTTCCAGGTCCGCGAGGAGCACTTCACCGGCATCCTGTCCGTGGTCTACGCCGGGGACCGGCCGGTCGCCGCGCACTTCGGACCGAGGTCGCGTACGGTCTTCGCGGCCTGGTTCACCGCGTACGACCCCGAGTTCGGCTACTACTCGCCCGGACTGATGATGCATTTACGACTGGCCGACGCCGCCGGCCGGGACGGCGTGACCCTCATGGACTGGGGGCGCGGCGAGAAGGAGTACAAGGACTGGCTCAAGACCCGCGAGTTGCGGGTGGCCGAGGGATTCGCGGTACGCCCGCACCCGGTGGCTGCGGCGCACCGGCTGTGGCGCAGACCGGTGCGCGGCCTGAGAAACACGGTCCTGGCCCACCCGAGGCTGCGCGAGCCCGCGGACCGGCTGCTGAAGACCGTGGGCACCCTGCGCACCTCGGGCCTGACCCACTCGGGCGAAGCGGGAGCCCGCGCCCGCTGAACGGGCCCACTCCCGCCCGCCCTTCCCTTCTCCGAGTCCTTCACGCGCCCCGCCGTCGTTCCGCCACGCCCCCTCGCGGTCCCCGTCACCCCGACCGGGCGGCCCCGAACGACGTTCGCGCGCGCAAGCCCGCCCAGGGCGACCCTTCGCCGGACCCTTCCACGGAAGAGGTGACCATGCCGTACGGATCGCGGCTCGCCGCGATGATGACACGGCGCATCGGACGCGAATGCGTCTACACGCCCTCGGCCCGACTGGCCCTGTACCTGGCGCTGCGCCGCTGGTGCAGGCCCGGCGCGCGGGTCCTGATGTCCCCGGTGAACGACGACGTGATCCTCTTCGTCGTCCTCGCGGCCGGACTGCGCCCCGTCCAGGCCCCCGTGTCCCCCTGGGACGGGAACATCGACCCGGCCGCCGTGCCCGACTCCACCTGGCGCAACGTGGACGCCGTCCTGACCACGAACCTGTACGGCCTGCCGGACCGGGTCGTCGAACTGCGCCGCCGCTGCGACGAGTTGGGGATCCCCCTCTTCGAGGACGCGGCCCACGCCATCGGCACGCACGTCGACGGGCAGCCCATCGGCACCTTCGGAAACGCGGCCGCGTTCAGCCTGTCCAAGCACGTGGCGGCCATGGCCGGAGGCTTCCTGGCCGTCGAGGACGCACGCACCCGACGCGAGCTGGAACTCCTGCGCGACGACCTGCTGACCCCACGCCGCCTGCGTGACGACCTGTCCACCACTTTGCGCCCGCTGGCCCGCTCCGCCGTACGCACCCTCCACCTCGTGCGCCCCGTGTGGCGCACCATGCAACGTCTCGGCCTGCTGGAGCGCGACGCCTTCCGCATGGCCCTGCACGCCCCCCGCCTCGCCGGCAGCGCCCACCACGCGCCCAGCCTCGCCGCCTACGAACCCTGGGTACGGGTCGACCTGCACGGTTTCCGCACCCGCCACGGAAGCCTGGTCCGGGGCCAGTTGGAGCTGCGGTTGGCCCTGCTCGACGGCGATCTGGCCCGACGCAGGGCCGGCGTCTCGCTCCTGTCGGGCACCACCTGGGCCACCCAGGCGCTGCGCGATCACCCCGGCGACGGCCCGCCCTCCCTCTTCCGCGTGCCGCTCCTGGTCCACGACCGCGACGCACTCCTCGAACGCCTCGTCGACCACGGCGTGGTCGCCGGCTACGTCTACGACCCCCCGCTCGACGACTACGCGGGCGCCGAGTTCACCGAACCGTCCCCCGCCCCCGAAGCGGCCCGCTGGTTCGCCGCACACGCGCTTCCGGCCGACCCCCTCGCTGCCCGCAGGATCGAGGCGGCCCTCACGAAGGAACGAGCGAGGGCCCGCCCCCCCCCCCCCAACGGCCCCCCC
>CBFGZZ010000634.1:0-2877 GCA_965653385.1 uncultured Streptomyces sp.
GCCACGTCACCGGTAGCCCGGTCGACACCGAGCAGGCCATGCGTTTCGCGCTCGCGAGCGGCGTGCGCCCGCAGGTGCAGACCGCGCCGCTGGAGCAGGCCGCCGAGGCGCTGAAGACCCAGCAGGCCGGTCAGGCCCGCTTCCGCATGGTCCTCACCACTGAGGAGTGACCGCCCCTCTCCCCCACCATCCCTGAGCAGTACCGGGCCGATGTCACCGGTCCTGGCAAGGAAGGCGTCCGCGCATGTCGCAGAACCCAAGTCGCTCCGTCGTCGTGATCGGCGCGGGCGCGTCCGGCCTCACCGTAGCGAGCATCCTCACGCAGGCCGGGCACGACGTCGTCGTCCTGGAGGCGCGCGACCGGATCGGGGGCCGCCTGCTGAGCGCCCCCGCCACGCCGGAAGGCTCCCTCGATCTCGGGGCCACCTGGTTCTGGGACGACGAACGGCATGTGCGTACCCTCCTGGCCGATGCCGGGCTCGGCAGCTTCCCGCAGCACACCACCGGCGACGTCGTCTGCCAGGACGCGGTCGGCGTGCAGCGCCTCGCCAGCAACCCGATCGACGCCCGCTCCCACCGCTTCACCTCCGGCGCGGCGGCTCTCACCGACGTACTGGCCGCCTCGCTGCCCGCCGGCACGCTCCGGCTCGACACCCCGGTCACCGCGATCCGGGCGACCCCGTCCGGCCTGAGCGTGCGCACCCCTGGCTCGGTCATCCAGACCGAGCACGTCGTCCTCGCCGTGCCGCCCGCCCTCGCTCTGGCCCACATCGACTTCGACGGCCAACTGCCGGCCGACCTCGTCGACGTAGCCGAACAGACCCCCGTATGGATGGGCGCCGTGGTGAAGGTCGTGGCCGAGTACTCCGCGGCGTTCTGGCGCGCCGACGGCCTGGCGGGAGCCGCGTTCAGCCGGAGCGGACCGCTGCAGGAGATCCACGACATGTCCGGCGCCGACGGACGACCCGCCGCGCTGTTCGGTTTCGCACATGCGGGCACTGCCCGCAGCGCCGGTCCCGATTTCCGTACGGCCGTCACGCGGCAGCTGGCGCAGCTCTTCGGGCCGCAGGCAGCTCAGCCACTCGCCCTGCGCGTCCAGGACTGGAGCGCCGAGCAGTGGACGTCCCCTCCTCATGTGGCACAGCTGGGCGACTACTCCTTCTTCGGCCACCGCCTGTATCAGCGTCCGGCACTGGACGGGCGGCTGCACTGGGCCTCCACCGAGACCGCCCGCGGCTACGCGGGCCACATCGAAGGAGCCCTGGCAGGCGGCGAACGCGCCGCCCACGCCGTCCTCCACGCGCTGCCCGACCCGAGCCCGCAACCCGCACCGGCGAACTCCGCCGCCTGAACGCCTTCTTCCTCCGCCCCCGGCCCTACAAAGGTGACCTTGATGCATGAGGTGACAGCTCTCCTGCGCGAGTACGACCGCGCCCGCGCCTACACCGACGATCTGTGGAAGGACCTCACCCCGGACGAGATCACCTGGCGCCCCCACGACAACTCCAGCGCCATCGGCTGGCACCTGGGCCACCAGGCCCATGTCGCCCACTTCATGGTCCGCAACCTCACCGCCGCCGAGCCCAGTCCCGACCCCGAACTGGACGGGCTCATGGACTCGGCGAACCCGGAGAGGTTCCGCGGCGCCCTGCCCACCGTCGAGCGGCTCGGCGCGTTCCGCGACACCGTCGCAGAGCGCGTACACGCCCGGATGAACGACATCGCGGACGGACGCGTCGGCGCCCCGGACCAGCTCACCGTCGTCGCCCGGCACCTCCTGGTCGCACTGATCAACCACGAGTACCAGCACGACCAGTGGATCGGCGAAGTCCGAGCGAACGACCTCGGCCACGCCCTCCCCACCGACCCGGACACCGACCAGGTCTGCCGCCTGGACGGCTACCTCGTCCTCAACCCGCTCGTCTGAGCCGACAACACGTTCGAGCCCTCGCGCGCACCTCACGACGATGAAGTTCCTCAACCAGGCCGCGGAAGCCCAGCAGGCCCAGGCGAGCTGACGCCCCCGGGGAGGGAGGAGGAAGGAGCGAAACCGCCTTCGGCCCCCTTCCCGCGGTGGTCGCCCGGTGCCGTGCCCGAGTCCGCCCTCGAGGACCTGATCGAGCACAGGAAAAGCACGCGCTGTGTGCCGGTGACGGGAAGGCGGGCACCTCGGGCGACCGGCACTCCCGGCTCACGACCGTGGAAACAGACCTGGACCCGTAAAGAATCCCTGCTGCAGCAACGCGCCCCGCTGGACGCCCTCATCCCGCTGGAGCCCCTCCTCGCCCACCACGGCGACGACCCGAACGCCCGACGACTCGCCGCCCGCGCCTACTTCCACTCGGCACAGCTCTCCCGCGCCCACGACGTCCTGCGACAGCTGGTGGCGGACGCCCCCGACGACTCCTGCCCACGGCTCATGCCCGGCCGCACCCTCCAGCGCATCGGCCGGCACGAAGAGGCCGCCGTGCACCTGAAGACGGCCACCGCCATGACACCTGAATTCGGCTGACGTCCGCACGACCATGAACGAGTGACCTGGGAAGCGATCCAGGCGGGTGTGCACCGGTGATGTCGAGCAGTCCAGCATCACACCCTGAAAAGTTCGAGGTTCCGAGCAGTCAGCTTTGCCGCGACATTCGACAGGCATCAGCCGTCGGTGGCACGACAAGCGCACCGCTCTACGGGGAGGGACCTCCATGAACTTCCGTACCACGCGCGCCTGTTTCGCCACCGCCGTGATCGGCGCGCTCGCCGCCGGCACGCTGGCGATCGGCACGTCACCCGCCGCCGCGTCCACGAGCAGCTGCAACTCGACATAAAAGCCGTCGCACTTCCACGTCGCCGTGGGGCCGGGGAGGGATGCCCTGGCGCGCG
>CBFGZZ010000635.1:0-2858 GCA_965653385.1 uncultured Streptomyces sp.
CCCTGCGAATCGTCACGGTGCGCTGGCCTGGGCACATTCGCAGCGCGCCGGCCAGGCCAGACGGACGCGCTCGACGGGGTCTGGTTCGACCGCGTGCGCGCGACCGTGCACGTCGGTGTTGATGCCACCTGGCGATGTCGGAGGCGAGGGGCGGACAGCCGGGACGGCTCGACGATCTCGGTTCACCTGCGCGGATCTGTGCGGACCAAGAGAATGCGACCATGGACGCGGTGATCGTCGGTGCTGCGGCGGGCTTGCTGGGAGCCGCAGTGGGTGCTGGAGGCGCAATCGGGGCGGCTGCTCTCGCTGGGCGCCACCAGGCCAGGACGCAAAAGGATCATTGGAGACGCCAGTTTCAACGTGATACCCACGTGGCGTTCGCCGTGGCCTGGGGCAACTTCCACCGAGCACTGATCGAGGCTTCCGAGTTGTTCAGGATGGGGGCCATCCCAACGGCAGAGCAGCTGAACTCAGCCCTCGCGGTCGCTGATCAGCAGCGCGAGAAAGTATCGGATGCGGTATCCGTGCTCCAACTGGACGGCGTTCGGGCAGTGTTCATGCCCGCCTGGCAGGCCTACGAACACCTGGTGTCGCTCAGTCATCTGTTGCAGAGTGCGTCCGATCGGCATCGCAGGCGAGAAGCTGTGTGGGCAGAAGTTTCGCGTCACGTAGGGGCGGCGAGACAGGAGTACGAGCACTTCATCGAGGCTGTGAACGAGACCAGCACATAGACCTGGCGGAAGCCCAGTACTGCACCCCCGCCATTCGATGACGATCGTGCCGCCGCCTCGACGCCGATGCAATGACGGCCGGATATCTCTGGGCAAAACTGGCCAATCATCCTTTTCCAGGCCCCCGTTGGACTGGTCCGGACGTTCAACTCGGTTCGGGTGGGCCTGTACGGCGAGCTGTGTCACGGAGAGCCCGGATTCGGCGGCGGCCGAGCGAAGGTTTTGCGCAAGCTGCACGAGCACGGCAGTGTCCACATTCCTTCGCCTGCGTGGTGGGCGAGGTGTGGCGGCGACGTCACCCTGCATGCTGGCGGTGACAGTCGGCAGTTGGGCACTCAGTTCGGCGGCCACTGGCTTGGTGATGATCTTCTCTTCAACGTCGTAGCGGATCTTCAGCCACTCAGGGATCGCATCTGCTCCCCGCGGGTCCCAGTGGATCACCATGGCGCAGAGCGTGCTCTCGGACGCCAGCCGCGTTCCGTTAAGAGCGGCGTAAATGGCCGTTCTGCTTGTCTCCCACCTCTTGTCCACGGCGACCTTGTCGATGCTGATGTCTCTGGCCTTCTTGGACGTCCCCGCGCGCGCTATGGCCGGTAGTTCGGCAGTCCGCGGCGGCGGCGTTTCTGGCGGTCGTTGAAGGTGCTCGCCGGACCTCCCGGGCCCCGGGCGATGTGCTCGTCCAGGACGGAGAGGGCCACGTTGCTGAGCAACGGGGAGAGGAGTGACCCTTGCGGGTTCCGGCGCTGGTCTCCCTGAACGCCCGGTCCTCGCCGAGGATTCCGGATTTCAAGAACGCGTTCACCAGGGCCAGGACGCGTTTATCCCCGACGCGAGCGCGCACCAGGTCCATCAGGGTGGCGTGCGAGGTTTCGTCGAAGCAGGCTTTGATGTCGCCCTCCACGATCCACTCGTAAGAGTGGGAGGTGAAGTGGCGGACCTCGGCCACCGCGTCATGGGCCCGGTGGGTTCGGGCGGAACCCGTAGGAACACGGGAGGAAATCCGCCTCGAACACCGGCTCCAGCACCAGCTTCAGGGACGCCTGCACCACCCGGTCCCTCACGGTCGCGATCCCCAGACGGCGCTGCTTGCCACCGGGCTTGGGGATCATCCGTTCCCGGACCGGGAGCGGGCAGAAACTGCGGTCTTTGATCGAGTTCCGCAGCCCGTCGAGGAAGTTCTCGACGCCCCGCACGGTCTCCACGTAGTAGGCGGTCTCGCCGTCCACTCCGGCCGTGCGGGCTCCCTCGTTGCCTCGCACCCGAGCCCACGCGACCAGCAGGAACGCGGGGTCGGCAACGAGGTTGAACAGATCACTGAACTTGCGATGAGAGCCCTCACGGGCCCATCGGTGCAGCTTCGTCTGGATCTCCAGTACCCGGCGTTCCGCCCTGGTCAGGACGTACTCCAGCTCGTCGGTATTCACCAACGACCCTCCTGGTCTTCCAGTCCTTCGGCTGCTGACTTGCTGTCCTCCTTCGCCATGTACGCGCCTCTCGCGCGCTCGGACTACTACGAGGACTGCGCCACGATCCGGTGCCACCAGCCGACGACGAGCCTGCCCTCCGCCCGGCTGGCCGCCGGGGTTTGGGCGGCATCGGACCGCTTCCCCCGTTCACCGCTATCCGGTTGTCGAGTGAGCCGCCCAGCTGTACCCCGGCAGCATCGCCATGCCTACGCCGCAGACCTTCAACATGGCCTCCGCACCGACGCACTTCACCGGTGGCGGAGTCGCGACCACCGCCATTCAGCGGTCGCGCGCACTGCACCCGGCCCAGATCCACCAGGTTCGAGCCGGTTCAAGTGTTACGAGGCTTCGGGCACTGGTTCCTCTCGTACGGCTTCTCGTCTCGCTTGCCGGGCCCGTACCGTCTGGCAGTGCCGGTACGTCCCGTCGTTGTCAGGGCTGCTTACCACCCTCCCGCGCGTCTCCGCGATCAGGCTGCCCTCGGCTTCGCTAGCCTGCTGCGACAGACCAGCGGCGGGGGGCTTTCACCCCCGCCCGGAGATAGCGGCGCCTCGTGGCGCACGAGCGCGTACTTGAAGTCGATCCTCGCTCGCACTGCCTCGGCCGCCTGCCGGTCGGTCAGCCCTTCCACGAACTGCAGCACCAGCACCAGCGCGAGTCG
>CBFGZZ010000636.1:0-2829 GCA_965653385.1 uncultured Streptomyces sp.
ACGGCTTCGGCGCGAAGACGCCGGCCGCGTTGACCAGGAGGGTCGCATCGGCGTGGTCGCGGGACAGTTCGGCGCGCAGGCGCTCGACGGCGACAGGGTCGTTCAGGTCGGCGGCGAGAGCGGACGCGTTCGGGCTGGCCAGCTCGGCGACGGCCTTCGCCGCGCTGGAGTCGGAGCGGCCGGTGACGACGACGCTGCCGCCGCGGTCCAGGATGTTCCGGGCGATGGCCAGGCCCATGCCGCTGGTGCCGCCGATGACGACGGCCTTCTTGCCGGTGAGGTCGATGGTGCCGCGGGACATGCCTTGCTCCTGAATGAAAAAAGGGGGAGGGTAATCCGCTCAGGCGGAAGGAAGTTGGGGCCACAGTGCGGCGGCCCGTCCGGGGTCGTCAGACGGTGTCGTAGATCCGGATCTCGGGATCGGCGGCGAGCAGGGGTGCCAGACCGCCGACGACGTCCTGCTGGAACAGGGTGCTGTCGAGGTAGGCGCAGGCCTCGCTCACGGCGCTGAAGCCGTGCAGCACCTGCACGTCCTCGTCGCGCACGAGCAGTTCCTTGGACCGGGCGCCGAGGACGGTGTCGAGGAACGGCTGCTTGTACTTCTGGTACACGCCGGCCGCCGCCACACGGTTTCCCTCTGCCACCTTCAAGGTGATTTCCAGATAGGCCATGACGCATCCTTTCCCGTCAGAACCGTCGGATTTACTCGCGGGATTTCCGCAGGCAGTTCGGACGAGACGAACGTAGGCCCCTGGGAAGGCATTCGGTAGAGGATCTTTTGTGATGCGGCTATAACCGATCCGCATGACTCATTTCGGAGTCGCCACAGACGGGCCCTCCGCCTGCCCCGAAGGGACCTCGCTACCCGGCTCCGGGGCGGGCAGCCGGCAGCCGGCGGAGTCGGCCAAAAGGTTGACGAACTCCTCCAGGTCGGCACCGAGCGGATTGTCGCGGGTCCACACGGCCTCGTAGGACATCTCCACCGGAGTGCCGCCACGCACCAGGGGGCGGCAACTCGCATGGTCCGGTGTCACCTTGGAACTCGGCAGCAGCGCGGCCCCCACCCCCAGACGGGCCCACTCGTCGAGCACCCGGTAGCTGGCGGCCTCGCCCGGATAGGTGCGCAATGGCAGGTCGTTGTCCCGGAAGAGCTGCGTGGTGAAGGTGGTCAGTCCGCAGGTGTCGGGCACGAGGATGAAGTCGGCGTCGGCGGCGTCGTTCAGCTCCACGGGGCCGTCGGCGCCAGGGGCGACAGCCGGGTCGATCACGACGACGGGTTCGGTGAAGATGGTGCGGTGCCGGTAGGCGGGCATGGCCTCCACCTCGGGCACCAACAGCACATCCAACTCGCCGTCCTTCAGCGCGGTGCGCAGCAGACCCAGGTCGGCTTCGCGCAGCACCAGGTCACGCGGGTGGGACAGGGTTCGCGCGGCTTGGAAGGCGCAGGCCACCAGATCCGCCCCGATCAGGGGCGAGACGCCCATGCGGATCGCTCCGGAAGGCGGGCTGGTGAGCCGCCGCGCCTCCGCCGTGACCGAGTCCAGCGCGTCCAGGGCACGGTCGATCATCGGCAGCATGCGCGCACCGTGCACTGTCGGCTTGACGCCGCGCGGGGAGCGGTCGAACAGCTTGAGTCCGAGCTCCTCTTCCAGGCGGGCCACCCCGTTCGACAGCGCGGGCTGGGTGACGCCGTAGTCGCGCGCCGCGGCGCTGAACGACTTGGTCCGGGACACGGCCTGCGCGTACCGAAGCCCTTCGATGTTCATCGCGAACCCCTCTCGGCTACAGCCTCAGGCTATGACCGCATTCATGATCGTCGTCTACCGGATGCCTGGCATCCGTCCTACGCTGGGAAAAGCACGCCCTGCCCTGACCGGGTGGGGCAGGAAATATCCCGGCTCTTTTCCGACCACCCCTTTCACAGTACCGGTGAATTCCCGGTACGGAATCCGCCTCTTCTTTCCCGTCAGGAGTGATTTCTGTGTCCCCGCAGATCCGCCCCGCACACCGGACTGCTCAGGTGACCGAATCCGGCGGGCCGGTGCACCTCGCTCCCGTGCAGCCGCGCGAGCCGGGCCCCGGCGAAGTGCGCCTGGACGTGAAGGCGTCCGGCATCTGCGGGGCCGACGCCGGTATGGCGGCGAACCCCAAGCCCGCCTACGGTTTTCCGATCACTCCCGGGCACGAGGTCGCCGGAGTCGTCGCCGAGGTCGGCGAGGGCGTCGCGGGCTGGGAAGTCGGCGAGCGGGCCGGGGTCGGCTGGTTCGGCGGCTCCTGCGGACACTGCACGGCCTGCCGGTCGGGCGACGTGGTCCACTGCGCCGGGCGCCAGATCCCAGGTCTCAGCTACCCGGGCGGCTGGGCCACGACCATCACCGTCCCCGCTGCCGCCCTCATCCGTATCCCGGACGGGCTCTGCTTCGAGGAGGCCGCGCCGTTCGGCTGCGCGGGCGTGACCACGTTCAACGCGCTGCGGCACAGCGGAGCCGAGCCCGGCGACCGAGTCACCATCCTCGGCATCGGCGGCCTGGGCCACTTCGCGGTGCAGTTGGCCGCCGCCATGGGCTTCGATACCGTGGCTGTCGGCCGCGGCGACGACAAGCGGCAGACCGCCCTCGGCCTCGGTGCGCATCACTACATCGACGCCTCCGCCGAGGACGCCGGACAGGCGCTGCGCGCCCTGGGCGGCGCCCGGCTGATCCTGTCCACGGCCGCCAGCAGCAAGCCGCTGGCCGGACTCGTCGACGGGCTCACCCCGCACGGCCGGCTCACCGTCGTCGGCTTCGACGGCACGCCCTTGGAACTGCCGCTGGACAGACTGGTGATGCA
>CBFGZZ010000637.1:0-2826 GCA_965653385.1 uncultured Streptomyces sp.
GCCGGCCGGCCGCGGCCCGCAGCACCGGGCCGTGCAGGGGGTGGGCGAGGCGGACGGCGCCCTGGTCGTCGACGTGGACCAGGGAGCCGGCCTCCAGGTGCTCCAGGGCGCGAAGGGGGAGTTCGTCCAGGTGCAGGGGGAACGGCTCGGCGAAGGCGAGGCGTTCGAGGGTCTCGCGCTCGTCGGGGCTGCCGCGGTCGAGGACGTGTGCGGTGCGCTCACGTACGGCCGCGGTGACCGGCACGGGACCGCGCCACGCCCACTCGTCCGAGTCCGGGACGCGGGTGAGGAGCCCGCGCTCGCGTGCCCCGGTCACCAGGTCGCGCAGCAGCCGCAGGTCGCCGCGGCACAGGCGGTGCAGCCGGTTCACGGTGAGCGGCTCCAGGGTGCCGCCGCCGGTTCCGCCGGCCAGCAGCAGGCCGGTCTCCTCGCGGGGCAGGGGCTCCAGGGTGAGACGGGGCAGGAGGTCGCCGGTCCACAGGCGGGAGATCGCGCCCGGGACCGGGGCGCCGTCGGTGGTGACGACCAGGAGGCGGGTGCGTCCGTGCACCGCCAGCTGGTGGACCAGGGCGGCGGAGGCGTCGTCGAGCAGATGCGCGTCGTCGACCAGGAGCAGCCGTACCCCGGACAGGTGCTGGAAGGCGCCGGGCAGGGAGGCCGACTCGGGGACGAGGTGCGCGAACGCGGCGAAGCGGATGCCCCGGGTCTCCGGGGTGCCGACCACTCGGGCCGAGTCGCCGCCGCGGACGGCCTCGGCGACGAGCCGGGTCTTCCCGCAGCCCGCCGGCCCGGTGATCACGATGCCGTTGCGACCGGCGGTCAGGGACCCGCGGACCAGGTCGAGTTCGTCCGCCCGGCCGGTGAAGGGCCAGGGCGTGTCCAGGGTCTTCGCGTCCCGTTCGAAAATCGTCACGGGAGTATGAGCGCGGTGACTCACCCTTGATACAGGGGTACTTGAGTAGCCCTCGACTCAGGCGCCCCGGGCGGGGCGACGGCACCCTGTTCGCATGACCGCACGGTACTGCTCCCTCGCGCAGCAGTCGGTCCCCGCGTTCGCGCCGGGACTGGCCGCCGAGAGGCTGCGTGCGCTCATCGGCGGAAGCCGGATGTGGGTCAACGGCACGGTGCTGCACTACTACTTCTTCGACCGGGACGGCGACGGGTCCGTGATCCCCGACCCGGGGACCGGCCGGAGCGGGCATGTCCCGTGGGCCGGCGGCAAGGAGCAGCGGGACGTCGTGCGCGAGTGCTTCGAGGAGTGGCAGGGCCTCGGCATCGGGCTGTCGTTCGTGGAGGTGGGCGACCGGTCGGAGGCCGAGCTGCGCATCGGGTTCCAGCTGGGCGACGGCTCCTGGTCGCACATCGGCAAGGACGCCCTCGGGGTCGGTCTCAACGAGCGCACCATGAATTTCGGCTGGGATCTGACCGTGCCCGGGGAGCGCGGCACGGCCCTGCACGAGATCGGGCACGCGCTCGGCATGCTGCACGAGCACCAGAGTCCGTTCGCCGGCATCCACTGGGACGACGAGGCCGTGTACACCGATCTGGCGGGCCCGCCGAACTACTGGAGCCGGGACAGGACGTTCTTCAACATCCTGCGCAAGCTCGACCCCAACGAGGTCAACGGTTCCGTCTGGGACCCGCACTCGATCATGGAGTACCCGTTCTCGGCCGGGCTGATCCTGGAGCCGGAGCAGTTCCGCGCGGGCCTGAACCCGCCCGGCGTGCTGTCCAAGGCCGACAAGGAGTTCGTCCTGCGCTGGTACCCGCCGGCCGAGGCGACGGGTCCGTGTGAGCTGGTGCCGTTCCGTTCGGTGCCGCTGCGGCTCGGCCCGGCTCAGCAGGCCGACTTCGTCGTCGAGCCGCCTGAGACCCGCACGTACACGCTGGGCACCTTCGGCGACAGCGACACCGTCGTGGTGGTCTTCGAGGAACGGGACGGCGAACCCCGCTACGTGACCGCCGAGGACGACGGCGGCACCCCGCACAACGCGACCGTCCGCGCCCGTCTCGTCAAGGGCCGCCGGTATTTCGTCCGAGTGCGTCTCTATGCCAACTGGGGATCGGGGGAGACAGCGGTCATGTGCTGGTGACGGCACGGATCCGCTGACGCGCACGGACGCTGTTGTCCATGGTCCGGCGCCGGGGGAAACGCCGGCGTACGCCGCCTTCGGGGGAGGGCGACGTACGCCGGCCGTTCCATGTCCACACACCCGCTCGGGGGTGGACGGCGGGGATCTCTTCGTACAATTTGAACCCGAACGACACCGCTGTCCGACTCGCCCGCGGCGAAGGAGTGTGCCATGCCCGGCCAACGATCGATCACCGAAGCCGAGAAGCTGGCCGAGGCCAGGCTCGGCGGCATTCGGCTGCACCGGGAGCAGATGGCCGTCGTCGCCAACATCTACCGCGCGGCCTCGACGGTCCGGCAGCACCTGGAGAACTCGGTGCTGCGCGGGGCCGATCTGACCTGGACGGCGTTCGTGGTGCTGTGGGTGGTGTGGGTGTGGGGCGAGTCGGAGACCCGGCATGTCGCGGAGGAGGCCGGGATCTCCAAGGGGACGCTGACCGGGGTGGCGCGGACCTTGGAGGGACGGGGGCTGGTGCAGCGGGCCGGGCATCCGAGCGACGGCAGGCTGGTGCTGCTCAGCCTGACCGAGGAGGGTGAGGCGTTGATGCGGCGCCTGTTCCCGGCCTTCAACGAGGAGGAGGCGTTCGTCGCCGGGCAGCTGAGCGACGAGGAGTGCCGCAGCGTCGCGGAGGGGCTGCGCAAGGTGGTGCTCCAGGTCGAGGAGTTCGCCGACGACGAGACCCTGCGGGCAATGG
>CBFGZZ010000638.1:0-2823 GCA_965653385.1 uncultured Streptomyces sp.
CCCCCTCATGGGGAACCGGGGCGAAGGCCTGAGCGAAGGCGGGAGCGGTCGGACGGGCGGCGGTGTCAGGCGCCGTCCTCGTCGGTGCGGCGCCGGGAGAGGTGGTACGCCGTCCCCAGGACGCCCGTGACGAGTGCGGCGCCCAGGCCGAGCTCCTTGAGGTTCAGCCCGGCGAAGCTGCCGCCCTCACCCGCGTGCACGCCCTTGTGGGGATGATCGGGACGCACCGGGCCGGGCCGGCCGCCGGCGATCGTGAGGTCGACGCTCTGCCAGAACGTGCCGCAGTAGAACGACACCTCGTACACGGCGCCCGGCCTGGCATCCCGGTCGACCGTCGCCCTGGCCGTCGTACGCCCCCGGGGGATGGTGACCGTGTCGAAGACACCCGACGCCACGGTCACGCTCTGCTCGCAGCCGCTCGCGTGCAGCGTGACCCGGCCGCCGGGCGCGACGGTGGTGGGCAGAACCCTGGCCCAGAAACCCGAGTCGTCCTCGTACGCCCGGGCGGCCGGGGCGGTCAGGGCGAGGGCGGTGGCACCCAGCAGTGCCGCCGAAGTGACGCGTATCGCGCGCATGGTGGTTCCTCCGGGTTCCCCGAGGAGCAGCCGCGGACCTCTTCCGCTTGCGACGGAAATGCACCTCGATGAACGAAACGCTAGGAAGGCGCGTCCACCTGCGCGATTGCTGTCGTACGAATGGGGCAATGGTGTGGGCCGCGCAGGGGACGACGTCCACCGGGCGGCCCGTCGGGTGACGGCCGATCAGCCCTTGATGTGCGGGAAGAGTTCCAGGAACGGTTCCGCGGACGCCGTGACACCCCGGCTGTAGGGCGCGTCGAAGTCCCAGATGAGGAAGAGCAGGAAGGCGATCAGCGCGGAGAAGAGCCCGGCCAGGATCAGCTCACGGGGCGTGCGCCGGATCTGGAGGGCGAAGATCATCCCGATGGTGACGACGCCGCCCGCGATGAGCCCGAACCACACCACGCCCGGCATGGTCTCCCCGGTCGAGTTCGCCCGGGCGTTGCGCGCCTGGTCGGCGGCGGTCACCTGGTCCAGCAGCGGCTGGTAGGCCTGAGCCTCGAAGTCGGTCCGCGGCTCGTAGTCGGTGACGGCCTCCCGGACGCGCTGGAGAAGCTCGGTGCCGCGCTCGGTCATCCGGCCGTCGTCCGCCATCGTCTTCCACTCGGTGTCGACGACGTGTCCGACATAGGCGTTGACATCCTCCCGAATACGGTCGCGGATGTCGGCGGGATAGACCCGGACCCGCTCCGAGACCTCGTGCAGCGCCACGGCCTCGGCCTGGACGTGGTCCTGGGCGGCGCTGCGGCCCTCCCATACGCCGGCGATGGCCAGGCCCAGGACGATGGCGTACACGACGCCGATCCACATCGTCATGTACTCGATGACGTCCGGGGTCTCGGAGGGATCCTCGTCCTCGGGGGCCGTGCGGTGCCGCAGGAGGGTGATGATGACCACCACGGCGCAGGCGGCCAGCATCGCGAGGGTGAGAACAAGCCATTCCGGCAAGAGAAGCCTCCAGGTTCAGCAGGGTCAGCGCGGCCGCAGGGCGGCCACGGCGGCGATGGCGGGCGCCGCGATGAGCAGGACGAAGGTGAGGGGCGACGGGGCGTCACGGGCCGGCCGACGGTGCTGGCCGGCGCGGTAGGGCGGGTAGTGCACCGGGGTCGCGGACGGACTCGGGGTGGGCTTGACCGACGGCTTCGGAGGGGGCGTCGGGGCGGGTGCGGGCGGCGCCGGGCGCGGCCGGGGCGGCGCGGGACGAGGAGCCGGGGGAGCCTGGGGCGGCGGTGGCGGCGGTGGCGGCGCAGGAGGCGGCGGCTCGGGTTTCGGGGTGGGCGTGGGCTTCGGAGTCGGCGTCGGTGTGGGATCCGGTGAGGGGGACGGCTTCGGCGCGGGCGTGGGTGACGGCGTCGGGGTCGGGGTCGGGGTCGGGCAGTGCGGGGGAGTCGGCCAGGTGCGGCTCCCGGCGACCGCGACCGCCCTCGCGCCGTCCGGTCCGGTGTCGGCGTACGCGCAGGCCGTGGCCTGAGCCACGGCGGCCGGTGCCGACACCAGGAGCCAGGTCAGCGTCAGCACCGTCAACGCCCTTGTGGTCAGGGTGGATTGGGTCGGTTCGAGTCCATGCACGACGAAGATCCTGAGCCCAGTGCGCGCTTTCACACGCCGGAGAGTGAGGGGATTGCCCCGAACGGGCGACGGATGACCCACGAAAGGTTTGATCAAGGGGCGGACGAGTGACCGCCGATGCGCACGGGTGTGCGATGCGGTGCGGGTGGGGCGCGGGAGTTCACAGGTGTGACGCGGGCGGTGTCACAGCTTCCGGAAAGAATTTTGTGCGCCGGTTGAACACGAGCGTGGCTCTCGTGCGTACCTCTTGTCGTGCGGCGGCGCAGCAGGGCGCTGCAACACCCTTGTGAGTATGGGGAGTTGACGATGAAGACCTCGTGGCGGAGCGCCTCGCTCGTGGTGAGCGCCGTGGCGGTGGCGGCGCTGACGACGGCATGCGGCTCGGAGACCGCCCCGCCGGCGAGCAGCCAGAACGTGGGTGCCACGGCCGCGGCCGGGGACTACGGAACCGCCGGCACGGGCCTGGGCAACGGATCCGGATACGACGCCGGCGCGGCGGGCCAGGAGGCCGCCACGCAGTCGAGCTCGGCCGGTGAGCTGTCCGTCTCCAGCAACCAGGAACTCGGCAAGGTGCTGACCGACAGTGCCGGTCTGACGCTCTACCGCTTCGACAAGGACACCGTCGAGCCGCCGAAGTCGAACTGCGACGGTGACTGCGCCACGAAGTGGCCGCCGG
>CBFGZZ010000639.1:0-2794 GCA_965653385.1 uncultured Streptomyces sp.
AGGGTGGCCCCGACCGCACGACCGGAGGGGTGAGCGCGTGGGCGAGGACGGTTCGGCGAGCGTGTTGGTGACCGGGGGCAGCGGGTTCGTCGGCAGTCATCTGGTCAAGCGGCTGCTGGAGCGCGGCCACCTGGTCCATGCCACGGTGCGCCGCACGGCCGACACGGCGAAGGTACGGCCCCTGTGGGAGATGCAGGAGGCCCATCCGGACCGACTCCGGCTGTTCGAGGCCGACTTGCTGAGCGAGGGCTCCTTCGACGAGGCGATGGCCGGCTGCCGGGTGGTGTTCCATGTGGCCTCGCCGTTCCGTATGCCGGAGAAGATCAGGGACGGCCGCCGGGACATGGTCGACCCAGCCCTGCTGGGCACGCGCAACGTACTGGCGGCCGTCGAGCGCACGCCCACCGTCGAGCGACTGGTCCTCACGTCCACGGTGGGCGCGGTCTTCGGCGACTACACCGACGTACTGGCCATGGACGACGCGGTGCTGTCGGAGCGGTACTTCAACACCACCAGCACTGTGGAGAACAACCCGTACCACTACGCGAAGACGGTCGCGGAGCGCGCGGCCTGGGACGCGGAGGCCGCGCAGGACCGTTGGCGCATGGTGTCGGTCAACCCCGGCCTGATCCTGGGCCCCTCCCTCACCCCCGCCTCCGAGTCCGGAAGCCTCTTCCTGCTGGACGAGCTGTTCAGGGGCTACTTCTTCTACGGCGCCCCGGACTTCAGCTTCACCACGGTGGACGTGCGCGACGTGGCCGACGCGCACATCGCGGCGGCGGAGAACCCGGACGCGAAGGGCCGTTACATCCTCGCCGCCCCGACCATGACGTCCTTCCACGAGATGTCCCGCGTGATCCGGACCCGCCACCCCCGCGACCTCCGCCTCCCGCGAACCGCGCTCCCCCACTGGCCGGTCCGTGTCCTCGGCCCCGCCTTCGGGCTGACCCAGGACTACATCCGAAGACACCTCGGCATCCGGTTCCGGGTGGACAACAGCCGCAGCGTGAACGAACTGGGCATCACCTACCGCCCGATCGAGCAGACGCTCCTCGACCACTACGAAGCGTGGCGAAACCGCCGCGCCGCGCAGTGAATTCGGACGCCCGACCACACCGAGCGTCGAAGGTCACAAAAACGTATCGGACATTTCACATGCCAATCTTCACGGGGGCCTCACAAGTTCGTTAGGTTACGCATCGGACCGCACGACGACCTCCGGCGAACCCCGCCGGGACGCGCGGCCTCCGCCGAGTCCGGTGTGCCCGCGAGGGCCCGCTGGAGCCGGGGACCCACCGAACTTGGGGTGAATCGGCCCAACTGCCCTTCGGGGCAAGGGCCGTAGGGCACACCTTCCGGAAACGACCGCCCGAACCCTCCCCCAGAGCTTGAAGGGCCTGGGGGTACCCCCACCGCTGACCCGGTAGGCGGAGCACGGAAGGAGTACGTCGCCCATGGCGCCGGAACGCAGCGCGCGTCCGGGGGCTCTGAGCCTCCCTGGCATGCGCAATTCCGCACTCGCGTCGGCAGCTCTCACCTCGGTGGCCCTGCTCGCCCAGACGGCCAACGCCGCCCCCGCGGCCGCGGACGAGTCACCGAGCCGCGAGGAGGTCAGCCGACGCGTCAGCTCCCTCTACGACCAGGCCGAGTCCGACACGGGGACCTTCAACGCCACCCGCGCCTCGGCGACCGGCCCCCGCACGCGCGCCGACCGGCCGACGGACGCCGGACGCAGGCCCGCCGCCGCCCCGGGCGACGACCGCGGGCGCGCTGCCCCCGCGCTGGACGGCGTCGCCCGGCACTGGTTCGACGTGGCCCGCTCGAAGCTGGGCCCGACCGTTCCGGCCGTGCTGCCGACCGACAGGGCGCCGGCCCGCGCCACGCGGACCCCGGCCCCTCGCTCGGGCGACGGCCGCACCGCCCTGGAGCTGCCCGCGGCGCCTGTCGCCGAGCTGACGTCCGGACCGGCCACCTCGACGGCCGCGGTGGCCGAACTGACGGCCGGGCCGGTCGCAGCCCTGCCGGCCGCGCCGGAGCCACCGCGGGAGTCCGCCGGGACCACCCAGGGCACCCGACCCGACCAGGCCGCCCTGGCACTGCCCGGCCCGTCCGCCGAAATCTCGGCCGAGCCCGAGCAGCGGTCCTCGCTACGGACGTCCAAGGAACGCAACCAGCGCAAGCTCGCCCAGGCCCGCGAGTTGCTGTCCCTGCACACCGCACCGAAGAGCACCTCGCTCGCGACCGTCGGGACCCTGCCTGCCGCCGACCCCTGGAGCACCACGTCGCCCGAGGTCCAGCCCTCGGCCGACACACAGTGGGACGCCCTGCGAAACCAGGGACCGGCCGACCTCACCACCGTCCCGGCCGGCACGACGGCGTGGACCCCCGCACCGGCCCCGGCCGCCGACCCCCTGACGGCCCCCGCGACGAGCCAAGCCCCCGTCACGGCACAGCCCTACGGCGCGGTCCAGGCCCTTGACACCGGCCAGACCTACGCGACCGGGCAGACCTTCGGCGCGGGACAGCTCTACGACACCGGCCAGCTGTACGACACCGGCCAGTCGTACGGCACGAGCCAGGCCCACGACACAGGCCGGCTCCCCGCCACAAACACCGCCCTCACGGCGACCGCCCCGCAGGACACCCGGGCCGTGCGGGCCCTGGACTTCGCCCGCGCCCAGCTCGGCAAGCCCTGTGTCTGGGGCACGTCGGGCCCTGACGCGTACGACGGCCCCGGGCTGACGCAGGCCGCCTGGAAGGCCGCCGGGATCTCACTGCCGCGCACCGCTCCGGA
>CBFGZZ010000640.1:0-2772 GCA_965653385.1 uncultured Streptomyces sp.
CTGCCCCGCCGCCGTCGGATGCTGCGGCAAGGACCATGAGGTGACCCATGGGAACGCGACGGCTGGGAGACAGGGCGGGAGGGGCAGGCCGGTTCCTGGTCGCGGCGCGCCCTGGCGCACCTCGGATCGCGGGTACGGGTCTGCGCGGCGTGGCGTGCGGGTGCGGGTGCGGCTCATGACTTATCCCTGGGGGGAGGGGATGTGGCGCGCCGTGGTTACGGTGCTCTGCTCTTCGACTGTCTCGGTGCGCGACCCGTCATGCACGATGACTCACCCACACAAAGCCGATGATCGCCTTGTGGTCGCGTCACAAGACCTGGAGGTAGCGTGAGAGACGGTCGAGCCAGCCGCCCGCTCCTCGGCCCGGCAACACAACGGGAGCATGCTCATGGAAGCGGCGGACACGAACACGGACACGGAGGCGGTCGGACGCATTGTCCAGGCGATCGAGGCGTCTTTCGGCCACGTGGTCGCGACCGCGGTGGACGCCATCTGGGAGCAGGTGCCGGCGTACGCGGCCTGCACGGAGGAAGATCTTCGCCGCGACCTGACCGCCCACGTGGATGTGGTCTTCCGTGCCCTGCTGACCTGCCTGAAGGAGGGCAGGCCCGCGCGGCGGGAGGACTTCCCGATCACCGCAGCCCAGGCTGCACGCCGCGTTCACCAGGGCATTTCGCTGTCCGACTTCCTGCATGCCTTCCGGGTGGGGCAGCTCACCTTGTGGGAGGCCGTGCTCGATGTTGCGCGGGGGGACCCTCGGACCCATGAGGCGGCATTGTCGCTCGCCCGCGAGATCATGCATCTGATCGAGGTCGGAAGCTCCGTCGCCGCAGAGGCGTATCTGCACGCCCAGCAGCATCGGCTCGCCGAGAGTGACCGGGTCCGCCGAGACCTGCTGGAGGATCTGCTGGCCCGCCGCGACGTCGCGCCTGGCCCGAAGCAGGCGATGCTGCGAGGGTCAGGGCTCGAGCCGGGGGTGCGGCTGATCGTGGCCTCGGCCACGCCGGGGCCGCCTCTGGCAGACGAGCGGAGGCTGCGCGAAGCGGTGGCCGTACTGCGCCGGTTCGCGGCACAGGGTTTCACGGTCGCGCGGCAGGACGAGGTTGTCGCCATCGCACCCGTGCCGCCCGCAGGCTGGGCGGCGGCCGTGGAGAACCTCAGGCGTGTGCTCCCCGACCTGGAACGCGAGGGCTCGGGCTTGGCGCTCGGAATCAGCACGGTTCACACCGGGCTCACCGAGGTCCCCGCGGCCTACGCCGAAGCCTGCACCGCCCGGGACGGTCTCGGCGGGGCACCCGGGGTGGTCGCACTCCCGCTGTACTCCAGCCTCGACTACCTGGTCCTGTGCCACAACGAGACCGCGAAGCGGCTGATCCGACCCGAAGTACGCCGGTTCGTCGAGGAGAACACAGCACGCGGAGGCGACTTGATCGCCACCTTCCTCGAGTACACCGCCAGTGACCTCAACGCCAAGATCGCTGCTCATCGGCTGCACATGCACGCCAACACCGCCTACTACCGCCTGGAGCGGATCGCCGAACGCACCGGATGCGACCTGCGCCGCTTCTCCGACGTGATGGAACTATTGATCGCGGTACGGCTCCTGGACACCCACCCGGCGCGCCGAAGCTGAGGTAGAGCCGGCGGTGGACGCCGATGGAGTCATGCAGCACGACGGCTGACCGATCCAGGTCGCGGCGGCCCGCAGTCGCGGTTGCACAGCCTGCCGGACCTCGTCGCAGCGCCCTCAACGCCGTGGTTGTGCGCCCGCAGAGTCGGGTGCTCGCGTGTCGTGGGCGCCCGTGAGCATGCGGAACCTGGAAGCGGAACAAGCGGAATAGCGAGGCCCGTCCCGGCCCAGAACCGAGCCGAGCCAGCCGAGCAGGAAAACCAAGGGGAACGGAGACAATTCTCGGGTACTGCAAGGGGAAGACAGAGAAGTCCGCGTCGGGAAACAGAGCGTTCGGACTTCCGGACACGGCAGGGGACAGTACGGTCGAGGGCCACCGAGGACAGCAGGCAGAGTGTGCCTGCGGCCGCACGGCGCCCTGCTCCGCTACTCGGTCTTGATGGCGGTGAGCAGGTTGAGCCGGGCCGCGCTGCGGGCGGGCCACAGGGCGGCCAGGAGACCGACCAGCGCCGCCAGCAGCAGGAAGAGGAGGAACCGGCCCCACGGCAGCACCAGTGCGTAGCCGGGGATGTCCGCCTTCGTGATCTCGCAGATGGCCCAGCCCAGGAAGGAGCCGAGGCCGATGCCGATCACCGCGCCGTAGAGGGAGATGACCACGGCTTCCAGCTGGATCATTCGTGTCACGCCTTGCCGGTCGAGCCCGACGGCTCGCAGCATGCCGACCTCCCGCTGTCGTTCGAAGACCGACATCGCGAGGGTGTTCACCACTCCAGCACTGCGATGACCAAGGAGATGGCGAGCAGCCCGTACAGGACGTTCAGCACGGTGCCGAAGGCTCCGCCGAGTTCGCTGCGGATGTCCTGCCGGTCGGCGATCGTGATCCCGGGACGGCCGGGGAGGGCGTCGGCGAGTGCCTTCTCGGTCGTGCTGCCGTCCGTTGTGACGTAGATCTTCGAGAAGGTCGTCGCGGTGGCGTTCGCTTCGATCACGTCTGCGGAGATGACGACCGGCAGGACGACCTCGTTGTACTCGAAGACGGCCCCGACGGTCAGCCTGCGGCTCTTGCCGGAGTCCCCGTACACCGCCGGCAGGCTGTCACCGACCTTCCAGCCGTGCGACCGCGCGAGCTTCTCGTCGACGGC
>CBFGZZ010000641.1:0-2770 GCA_965653385.1 uncultured Streptomyces sp.
TTTTCCCCCCCGTGCCGGGGGGGGCCGTGGGGGGGGGCGGGGGGGGGGTTCCCCCCCGGGTTGGGGTGGGGTGGGGGGGGGGGGGGCGAGACAATGGGGCCGGGAGGTGGGCCGTGCGCTGGCGACGGATCGCGAGTCAGGTAGGGCGGAGCGTCACCGTGTGGGCGGTCTCCACCGTCACCATGCTCGTGCTCGCCGGTATCCTCCCCGACTTCCAGCTCCAGTCGGCCGACGGCGACAGCGCCACCAGTATCGCCGTGACCGCCGCCCTCGGCGCCGGCGCCTTCGGCCTGCTGTCCGCCCTCGCCTGGCCCCTTCTCGTCCGGCTCCTGCTCCTCGTGCCCGCCCTGGTGCTGGGCCTGCTGGTGTTCTTCCTCAACGGCTCCCTGCTCATTCTCGCCCTGCGCCTCGTCCCCTCGGGCGACAGCGAGGCCGCCCCCGAGACCGCCGTCATCGTCGCCGCGGTGATGTCCGCCGTCGCCTCCGCCACCGGCGCCGCCCTGGCCGTACGGGACGACGACGCCTACCGACGCCGGCTGTACCGCCTCGCCGACCGTCGCCGCAGAGCCCTGCCACCCGGCCCGTCCAGCCCCGGCACCGTCTTCGTCCAGCTCGACGGCGTCGGCCACGACGTCCTCCTCGCCGCCGTCGGCAAGGACCTGATGCCCACCGTCGCCCGCTGGCTGGGAGAGGGCACCGCAGACCCCGCTCACCCCGCCCGCCCCACCCACCGGCTCACCCCCTGGCGCACCGACTGGTCCAGCCAGACCGGCGCCAGCCAGCTCGGCATCCTGCACGGCAGCAACCACGACGTCCCCGCCTTCCGCTGGTACGAGAAGGCCGGCCGCGAGGTGATGGTCTGCAACCGCCCCGCCAACGCCGCCGAACTCCAGCGCCGTGCCATCGACCGCACCGGCGACGGCGGACTCCTGGCCGCCGACGGCGCAAGCCGCGGCAACCTCTTCAGCGGCGGCGCCGACGAGCAGGCCCTCGTGCTGTCCATCGCCACCCGACGGCGCGGCCGCGAGAACCGCTCCCGCGCGGGCTACTTCGCCTACTTCTCCGACCCGGCCAACGCCGTGCGCACCGCCCTGTCCTTCGTCGCCGAGGTCGGCCGCGAGATCGGCCAGTCCACCCGGGCCCGCGCCCGCAAGGCCCGCCCGCGTGTCGCCCGCGGCGGCCTCTACCCGCTCATCCGGGCGTTCGCGACCGTCGTCGAACGGGACGTCGTCGTCGCCGCGGTGATGGGCGACATGCTCGCCGGCCGCACCGCCGTCTACGCCGACCTCGTGGCGTACGACGAGGTCGCGCACCACTCCGGGCCCGGCAGCCGTGATGCCGAGAAGGTCCTCGCCCGCCTCGACCGGTCCCTCGCGTTGATCGAGAACGTCGCCGAGCACGCGCCGCGGCCGTACCGGATCGTCGTGCTGTCGGACCACGGCCAGAGCCCCGGGGAGACCTTCCGGTCCCGGTACGGGCTCGGCCTCGGCGACCTGGTGCGGGCCGGCTGCGGGCTGCCCGTGCCGCGCAGGGCGCGGCGCACCCACAGTGGCGCCGAGGCCCGCGCGGCCGTGCGCGCCGCCCTGCGCCGGCCCGTCGAGGAGGGCGGCGAACAGCGTCGGCCCTCCCGTCGCTCGGAGCCGATCGTGCTCGCGTCCGGCAATCTCGGCCTGGTCTCCTTCCCGGACGTGCCGCACCGGATGACCAAGGAGGAGATCGACGCCCGCCACCCGGCCCTGCTGACCACCCTCGCCAACCACCCCGGCGTCGGTTTCCTGCTCGTCCGCAGCGAGGAACACGGCGGGGTCGTGCTCGGCGCGTACGGCGCCGAGATCCCACTGGACCGACTCGACGAGGATCCGGGCCCGTTGAAGGTGTTCGGGCCCGGCGCCGCCGACGCGGTGCGTCGTACGCACACCTTCCCGAACACCGCCGACATCATGGTCAACTCCGCGTACGACCCCGACGAGGGCGGCGAGGTGCTCGCCTTCGAGGAGCAGATCGGCTCGCACGGCGGACTCGGCGGGGCGCAGGGCGAGCCGTTCCTGATGTCGCCGCTCGTCTTCTCCGTGCCGGTCGGCGAAGGCGAGGACCTCGTGGGCGCCGAGCACGTGCACCGCGTACTGCGCCGCTGGCTGCGGGAAGCGAACGGACCTCAGGTCCCCTTGGAGCCCGAGCCGGAGGAGCGGGCCGCCTGACAAGCCGTCGCCTGCCGTTCACCCCCCGTGGGCCGGTCTTCTGGGTGCGGTGGGCCGGAGTGTGATCGTATGGGGGCACGGGCCCAGGAAACGGGCCCCCACGCGAAAGGAAGAACCGTGGCTACCACGCGCTCCGCACACACCGTCTGGGAAGGCAACCTGCTCGAGGGCAACGGTGTCGTCAACTTCGACTCCTCTGGTGCCATCGCCGCGCAGCCGGTCACGTGGGCCTCGCGCTCCCAGGACGCGAACGGCAAGACCAGCCCCGAGGAACTGATCGCCGCCGCGCACTCCAGCTGCTTCTCCATGGCGCTGTCGCACGCACTGGCGGGTGCCGGGACGCCGCCCACCAAGCTTCTCACCTCGGCCGACGTGAGCTTCCAGCCGGGGGAGGGGATCACCGGGATCCACCTCACGGTGGAGGGGACGGTGCCGGGGCTCGACGAGGAGGGATTCGCCGCCGCGGCGGAGGATGCGAAGAAGAACTGCCCGGTGAGTCAGGCGTTGACGGGGACGACGATCACGTTGTCGGCGAAGTTGGCCTAGCGGGGCGCATATGGGGGTGCCGGGAA
>CBFGZZ010000642.1:0-2758 GCA_965653385.1 uncultured Streptomyces sp.
GCGGAGGCGAGCTTCTCGACCCGGCCGCGCAGTTCGTCGTCGGGCCGTTCGCCCTTCAGGGCCTCGGCGATGATGTCGGCGACCTCCCGGAACCCGGCCTCGCCGAAGCCACGGGTGGCCAGCGCCGGGGTCCCGATCCGCAGGCCGGACGAGACCATCGGCGGACGCGGGTCGAACGGCACCGCGTTGCGGTTGACGGTGATGCCGATGCGGTGCAGCCGGTCCTCGGCCTGCTGGCCGTCGAGCGCGGAGTCGCGCAGGTCGACGAGGACGAGGTGCACCTCGGTGCCGCCGGTCAGGACGGTGATGCCCGCCTCGGCGACGTCGTCGGCCAGCAGCCGCCCGGCGAGGATGCGGGCACCGTCCAGAGTGCGCTGCTGGCGCTCCCGGAACTCCTCCCCCGCCGCCACCTTGAAGGCGACCGCCTTCGCCGCGATGACATGCTCCAGCGGGCCACCCTGCTGACCGGGGAAGACCGCCGAGTTGATCTTCTTGGCCAGGTCGGCACGGCTGAGGATCACGCCGCCGCGCGGACCGCCGAGCGTCTTGTGGGTGGTGGTCGTGACGACGTCGGCGTACGGCACCGGGTTCGGGTGGAGGCCCGCCGCGACCAGGCCGGCGAAGTGCGCCATGTCCACCATCAGGTACGCGCCCACCGCGTCGGCGATCCGCCGGAACGCGGCGAAGTCCAGCCGTCGCGGGTAGGCCGACCAGCCGGCGACGATCATCTTCGGCCGGTGGGCGAGGGCGAGTTGCTCGACCTCGTCCATGTCGATGCGCAGGTCGGACTCGCGCACGTGGTAGGGCACGACGTCGTACAGCTTGCCGCTGTAGTTGATGCGCATGCCGTGGGTGAGGTGGCCGCCGTGCGCGAGGTCCAGGCCGAGGATCGTGTCGCCGGGGTTCAGCAGCGCGAACATGGCGGCCGCGTTGGCCTGGGCCCCCGAGTGCGGCTGCACGTTCGCGGCCTCGGCGCCGAAGAGCTCCTTCACCCGGGCGATGGCCAACTGCTCGACGACGTCGACGTGTTCGCAGCCGCCGTAGTAGCGGCGGCCCGGGTAGCCCTCGGCGTACTTGTTGGTCAGCACCGAGCCCTGGGCCTCCATGACGGCGGCCGGGGCGAAGTTCTCCGAGGCGATCATCTCCAGCGTGGACTGCTGGCGGTGCAGCTCGGCGGCCACCGCGGTGGCGACGTCCGGGTCGAGGTCGCTGAGCGGGACGGCGAGAGGGGAGGTGAGTGTGCTGGTCGACGGGCTGGTTGCCATGGGTGCACCATCCTGGGGGCCAACTAATGCGCAACTGATATATCAGACTCTGCGGTACGGTATGGGAGCTCGCCGAACAGGTCAAGGGGGCATTTCATGCAGCAGGTGGCGACCGCGCCCGGAGACGGGGAGACCGGACCCGGCGGATCGGGTGGCGGGGAGCTGTCCCTCGCCGAGCGCGCCTACCGCGCCATCCGCGACCGGCTCGTCATGCTCGACATCCGCCCCGGCGCGCCGATCAACGAGGAGCAGCTGGGCCAGTCCCTCGGCGTCGGACGCACGCCGGTGCGCGAGGCGCTCAAGCGGCTCCAGTACGAGCGCCTGATCACGACCTACCCCCGGCGCGGCACCTTCGCCACCGAGGTCAACATCACCGACCTGGCCCATATCTCCGAGGTACGCCAGGAGTTGGAGCCCCTCGCCGCCGCCCGGGCCGCACGGCGCGCCACGGCAGCCGACCGCGCGACGCTCACAGGCCTACGGCGGAAGCTGGAGGGCGTCGATCCCCGGCGGGACGACTCCTCCGAGCTCATGCACCTCGATCTGCAGATCCACCGTGCCATCTACGCCGCCGCGCACAACCCGTACCTGGAGGACACGCTCGTCCGCCACGACAACCTGGCCACCCGCATCTGGTGCCTGTTCATCGACCGGCTGTCCGACATGGCCGGCCACGTCGGGGAGCACGGGCCGTTGATCGACGCGATCGTCGACGGTGAACCGGAGAAGGCGGCGCAGCTGGCCCGCAGCCATGTCGAGGACTTCGAGCGGGCGATTCGCGCGGCCATCTGACGCCGTACGGCAGCGTGTCCGGCGCGCCGCGAGCTCCCGGTGCGCGGTGAGGTGTCAGTGCGCGGCGCCCCGTAGTTCCTCCCTGCCCAGGCGGGGCCTGCCCGCCAGGGTCGCCCACAGGTGCGGGGCGATGTCGTCCCCGGGCAGCTGGGCGATCATGTAGCGGACACAGCGCTCGATCTTGACCCGCCACAGGCGTGCCGCCTCGTTCCCGTCGCCGTCGCGCAGCGCGTCGAAGACGACGGTGTCCTCGTTGAGGATCGTGTCGAACGCCTGGCTGTAGTCCATGTCCAGAACGGCGACGAACATCCGCAGCCGGGCCGTGAGGCGTTCGAAGGTCTGCGCGGCCTGCGGAAGGTCGGCGGTGCGGGCGAGGGCGTCCTGGAACCGCAGGTCGACCTCGCGGATACCGACGAGGTCCTTGGCCCGGGCGGCCGCGCGGACCTCCGCGAGCGCCGCCGATGCCGGAGCGAGGTGCTCGGGGCCCAGCATGGCGACGCGTCGGATGAGCAGGGCGCCGAGACTGGCGCGCAGCGCGTAGAGGTCGAGGACGTCCTTGGCGGTGACGGCGGGGACGGCGCTCGCGCCGCTCGGGAGCAGATCGAGCATGCCCTCCTCGGCCAGCGCCCGCAGCCCGGCCCGGACGACCCGGCGGGAGAGCCCGAGGCGCGCCGCGAGCTGCGCCTCCCGGACCCGGTCGC
>CBFGZZ010000643.1:0-2755 GCA_965653385.1 uncultured Streptomyces sp.
GGCGTGCTGGGCGTGGGGCTGGGGGTGAGGCCCGTGTTCGTGCTGTCCTCGGCGGCGGGTCGGGTCGGGGGGGCCCGGGGGGCGCTGCGGCTCGCCGCGCTGCGGCTGGCGGGGGCGGCCCCGCGGCAGATCCTCGCGATGACCGCCGTGGAGGCGGCGGTTGTCGGCGCGGCCGGGGCTCTGACGGGCGCGCTGGCCTATGTGGCGCTGCTGCCCGCGCTCGCCGAGGTGCCGTTCGGCGTCGGCGGCTGGTACACGAGCCAGTTGTGGGTGGGACTGCCCTGTCTGGCGGTGGTCGTCCTCGGAGTCGTCGCGCTCATCACCTTCAGCGCGGTGTCGATGCTGCGCCAGGTGGCGACCTCGCCGCTCGGCGTCGCCCAGCAGACGAACCCGCGCCGCACCCGGATGATCCGGCTGGTGCTGTTCGTGATGGCCCTGGCCTGCGTCCAGTACTCCCTCAGCAGTGACGGCCAGCTCAACCCCATGCTGATGATCGCCCTACCGCTGATGTTCTACGGCGCGTTCTGGCTGTTCGGCCCGTGGGTGGTGGACCGGCTGGGCCGGATCGCGGGCCGCTTCGCCAAGCATCCGGCCACGCTGCTGGCGGCCCGACGGCTCAGCGACGACCCGCGCGGCGCCTGGCGCACCGTCAGCGGCCTGGTCCTGACCGGGTTCGCGGCCGGATTCTTCTCCGTCAACATGCTGGGCCCCGACAGCTCGCAGTACCGGGACCAGGTCGCCGTCCTCACGGCGAACACCGCCGAGGCACGGCACTCCGCGACCGAGGTGCGCACACTGCTGCACCGGGCGGGTGTCACCGCGACCGTGACCGTGGGCAAGAAGGACGACTACCTCGGTCTCCTGAGCGGGAGCCCCGGCGTGATCGCCGAGGTCCCCGGCGGCCCGGAGCAGATCGACGCCGCCCTCACCGCCCTCACCCACGTCGGCACGGGTCACCCGCCCTACTCCAAGGACTACGCGACCGGCATCGAACGCGGCTTCGCCGACAGCGTCTCCGACGTCACCATCGCCACCCTGGCTCTGGGCTTCGCGCTGGCGACCGCCTCCGCCGGTCTCACCGCCGCCGCGAACGTCCTCGACCGGCGACGCGTCTACGGCCTCCTGCGACTGGCCGGCACCCCGCTGCGGGTGCTGAACCTGGCTCGGGTCCATGAGACGGCCCTCCCCCTGGTCGTCCTGGCCGGCGGCACCACCGCCATGGGCATCTACGGCTCCTACCAGATCAACAAGCCGCCCGACTCCTTGATCGACAACCCCGGCGCCGTGCAACTGGTCGTGTGCCTGGTCCTCGGGGCACTGGCGATGTTCGCCGCCATCGGCGCCAGCCGACCCCTGCTGCGGAAGGTGACGGCCGACCCGGCCCAGACGGCCGACTGAGCACCGTCACCGGGAACGGCCCGCCGCACACACCTGCGGGCCGTCCACGCCTGCCGTCTGCCTCGGCCGAGGCAGAGTCGACGGCTCCTCCTAAGGTGACCGATGTGAATCTCCCGCCCGCGACAGCCGACCTCACCACGACGCGGACCCCTCGGCAGGCCTGCCTGCGTGTGGCGGGCAGCACCACGCTGGTCCTGCTGGCCGCCGCGGACGTGCTCATCGCCGTCACCAACGGCAAGACCCTCTGGCCGGTGCTCCTGCTCCTGTCACTCGGCCTCGCGGCCGTCCTGTGGCCCCGCGCCCACCGGCCCGCGTGGCTCACCCCCCAACTGCGCGCCGCCGCACCAGCGGGCGCTTCCCTGGCGCTGACCGCCGTCGCCACGACGACCGAGCCGGTACGCATGTTCGGCCCCGGTGAGGTGGCGATCCTGCTCTGCCTGCTGATGATCACCGTCCGCACCTGCCCACCACGCCGGGCGGGCCTGTGCGCCGTACTCACCGGCGCGGCGGCCATCGCGGCGCCGTTGCGCTTCTACGCCACCGGCACCCAGGACGACATCCTGATCCTCGGGCTGGCGCTGGCCGTGGCGCTGCTGACCGGCATCACCGCCGGCCTCGGCGGCTACCTGCGCAGCCTGGACCACAGACGCGGCGTCGCGGTCGCCGAGACCCGCCGCACCGAACGCCTCGCCATGGCAGCCGACCTGCACGACTTCGTCGCCCACCATGTCACCGGCATCCTCGTCCAGACGCAGATGGCCCGCATGATGGCCACCACCGAACCCGGCCGCCTCGACCCGGTCCTGGCCGGAATCGAGCATGCCGCGACCCAAGCCCTCGACTCCATGCGCCTGACCGTCGGCATCCTGCGCGACGGCCCCGAGCAGACAGCCCGGCTCCAGCCGGGCGAGAGCCGCCCGGTGGGCGACCTGAACGCCCTCGCGGAACTGGTCGACTCGTTCAGCGGACCGACCGGCCTCAAGGCCGAACTGCACCGCGACGCCTCACTGCCCCGGAACCTGCCCCACGAAGTGCAGGCCGCCGCCTACCGCGTCACCCAGGAAGCCCTCACCAACGTACGCCGCCACGCCGCCGACGCCACCGAAGTCACCGTCGCCCTCGCTCACGCCGACGACACCTTGCGCGTGACGGTGTGCGACAACGGCCGCGCAGGCGCCCCGGTGCCGTACGCCGCCCGCGGCGGAGGCTTCGGCATCGTCGGCCTCACCGAACGCGTCACCGCCCTCGGCGGCACACTGCACACCGGCCCACGCAACGAACACGGCTGGGAAGTCATCGCCCTCATCCCCACCGTGCGGCAAGGAAGTTGACGCATTGCCGGACCTCGGCCACCCGA
>CBFGZZ010000644.1:0-2742 GCA_965653385.1 uncultured Streptomyces sp.
GTACTTCTTCCACCGCTTCTTCTCCCACCAGCCGGACCTGAACTACGAGAACCCGGCCGTCCAGGAGGAGATCCTGGCCGCCCTCCGTTTCTGGCTGGACCTGGGAATCGACGGATTCCGGCTGGACGCCGTGCCCTATCTGTACGCGGAGGAGGACACGAACTGCGAGAACCTTCCCGCGACCCATGAGTTCCTCAAGCGTGTCCGCCGTGAGATCGACGCGATGTATCCGGACACCGTGCTGCTGGCCGAGGCGAACCAGTGGCCCGAAGACGTCGTCGACTACTTCGGTGATTACCAGAACGGTGGCGACGAATGCCACATGGCCTTCCACTTCCCCGTCATGCCGCGCATTTTCATGGCCGTGCGAAGGGAGTCGAGGTACCCGGTCTCGGAAATCCTGGCCAAGACCCCGGCCATTCCCTCCGGCTGCCAGTGGGGCATCTTCCTGCGCAACCACGACGAGCTCACCCTCGAAATGGTCACCGACGAAGAGCGCGACTACATGTGGGCGGAGTACGCCAAGGACCCCCGTATGCGGGCCAACATCGGCATCCGCAGGCGGCTCGCCCCGCTCCTCGACAACGACCGGCACTCGATCGAACTGTTCACCGCCCTGCTGCTCGCCCTGCCGGGCAGCCCGATCCTCTACTACGGCGACGAGATCGGCATGGGCGACAACATCTGGCTCGGCGACCGCGACGCCGTCCGCACGCCCATGCAGTGGACCCCGGACCGCAACGCCGGCTTCTCCTCCTGCGACCCCGGGCGGCTCTGTCTCCCCACGATCATGGACCCGGTCTACGGCTACCAGGTGACGAACGTCGAGGCCTCCATGGCCTCCCCGTCGTCGCTGCTGCACTGGACGCGCCGCATGATCGAGATCCGTAAGCAGAACCCGGCCTTCGGGCTCGGCTCCTACACGGAACTCCAGTCCTCCAACCCCGCGGTACTCGCCTTCCTCCGCGAATACGAGGACGACCTGGTGCTGTGCGTGAACAACTTCGCGCGTTTCGCACAGCCCACGGAACTCGACCTGCGTGAGTTCAGCGGACGTCATCCGGTGGAGCTGTTCGGCGGGGTCCGTTTCCCGGCGATCGGCGAGCTGCCGTATCTGCTGACCCTCGGGGGCCACGGCTTCTACTGGTTCCGGCTCTCCCGAGTCGCATCCCGCATCGGTCGACGGCTTTGAGCGTGCGCTCCGAGTCCGTGCCGAGGAAAGGACGGGTCACCATGCAGAAGACCGCATCTCCCCGATCGAGCCGTACGGTCGACGCGAGCCCCATGGCATCGCTCGCCGGGCTGCTGCGCGAATGGCTGCCACGGCAGCGCTGGTTCGCGGGCAAGGACCGGCCCGTCACGGACCTCGCGTTGCTGTCCATGACGGAGCTGTTCCCGGGCTGTCTGCATCTGCTGGTGCACGCGGGTCACTCGGCGGTGCCCGCGCCCGGCGGCGCTCCCCCGGCCGGCGACTGCTACCAGCTGCTGCTCGGCGTACGCCAGCATCTGTCGCCGCGGCTCGGCCGGGCGCTGATCGGGCGTGCGGAGGAGGGTCCGCTGGCCGGGCTCACGGTCTTCGACGCGTTGCAGGACCCCCGCTCGGCGCAGCTGCTGCTGGAACGGCTGCGGCACCCGGGCACGTCGGGCCCGCTGTGCTTCGAGGCCGACCCGTCCGTGTCCGTGCCCGCCGGGCTCGTGCCCCGGCTGCTGGACGCCGAGCAGTCGAACTCCTCGCTGGTGTACGGCGATACGTTCATCCTCAAGCTGTTCCGGCGCATCCAGCCCGGCGTCAACCCCGACCTGGAGCTGTCCGGCGCGCTGGCCGGGCAGGGCTGCCGACGGGTACCTGCCCCGGTGGCCTGGTTCCGGACGACGTACCCCTGGGAGGCCACGCTCGGCGTGCTGCAGCCGTTCCTGCGGGACGCCTCCGACGGCTGGACACTGGCGCTGGACGCGCTGGCCTCGGGCGGCGACTTCACGGCCGAGGCCCGTCAGCTGGGCCGGGCCACGGCGGAGGTGCATCTGGCGCTGGCGGCGGCCTTCCCGTCGTTGTCCCGGGGCGAGAACGACCGTATGGCGGCGGCGATGACCGAGCGCCTGGAGCTCGCCGCGCACTTCGTCCCCGCACTCCAGCCCTATGTCCCGGGCCTGCGTACCGCCTTCGGCGCCCTGGCCGGCTGCGATCCGGGGCCGCCCGCCCAGCGCATCCACGGTGACCTGCATCTGGGTCAGGTGCTGCGGGCCGGCCGTGAGTGGTTTGTCATCGACTTCGAGGGCGAGCCGTCCCGGCCGCTCGCCGAGCGGCGTGGCGTCCACTCGCCGGTGCGGGACATCGCCGGCATGCTGCGCTCCTTCGACTACGCGGCCCGGCAGCGCCGTCCGTGGCGACCGGAGTGGGCGCGCCGTTGCCGGGAGGCGTACTGCGCGGGCTATGCCGGCCTCGCGGGGTGGGACCCGCGCAAGAAGCACGGCCTGCTGCGTGCGTATGAGACCGACCGCGCCGTGTACGAGGTCCTGTACGAGGCCCGGCACCGACCCGACTGGTTGCCCGTACCGATGGCGGCGATCGAACGCCTCGCCGTGAGAGGAGCCTGACCCATGGCCCTGCACGAGATCTCGCGCCCCGAGTCGGCCGGCCCGGGCCGGCACGCCGCCCCGCCCCGCCGGGACCCCGCCGACCGTGACCGCCGGCGGTCCGGCTCCCAACACGACCCCCACCCCCAGCTCGGGGCACAACCGGGG
>CBFGZZ010000645.1:0-2694 GCA_965653385.1 uncultured Streptomyces sp.
CCGATGGTACTGCAGGGGGGACCCTGTGGGAGAGTAGGACGCCGCCGAACAAATTTTAGAAAAGGCCCACACCTTACGGTGTGGGCCTTTTCGCGTTTCAGGAGGGCTGCACCAGGCCCGTGTCGTACGCCAGAATCACCGCTTGAATTCGGTCCCGGGATCCGGTCTTCGCGAGGACGCGGCCCACGTGGGTCTTCACGGTGGACTCGGCCAGGTGGAGGCGCGTGGCTATCTCCGTGTTGGTCCAGCCCTGGCCGATCACCTTGAGGATCTCGCGTTCGCGGTCGGTGAGGGGTGTGAGGCGGGGGTCCGGGGACGTCGAGGCCGGGCTGCCGGCAGGGGAGTTGGCCGGTAGATGGTGGGCGTATGCGTCGAGGAGGCGGCGGGTGAGGCTGGGGGCTACCACCGCGTCGCCCGTGGCCACCGCGCGGATGCCTGAGAGGAGCTCCTCCGGCTGGGCGTCCTTGACGAGGAAGCCGGAGGCTCCCGCGCGGAGGCCGGCGTAGGCGTACTCGTCCAGGTCGAAGGTCGTGAGGATCAGGACCCGGGTGCGGTCGCCGGAGGCGGTGATGCGGCGGGTGGCCTCGATGCCGTCGAGGCCGGGCATGCGGACGTCCATCAGGACCACGTCGGGGCTCAGTTCCGCGGTCATGCGGATCGCCTCACTGCCGTTGGCCGCTTCGCCGAGCACGGTCATGTCGTCCTGGCTTTCCAGGAGCATCCGGAAGCCGAAGCGCTGGAGGGGCTGGTCGTCGGCTATGAGGACGGTGGTCACTGCGGGGATTCCTCCGGGAGGTGCAGGTGGACGCGCCAGCCCTGTTCGGGATGTGGGCGTGGGCCGGCCTCAAGTGTGCCGCCGTACAGGGCGGTTCGCTCGCGCATTCCGGGCAGGCCGCGGCCGCCGGAGGGTTGCGGGGGGTGGGCGGGGCTTGTCCTGCCGGTGTCGGTCACCGTGACGGTGACGGCGCCCTTGGCCTCGTACGAGAGCTCTATGGCCGCTGTGGTGCCGGGGCCGGCGTGTTTGAGGGTGTTGGTGAGGGCTTCCTGGATGACGCGGTAAACGGTGAGTTGGCGGCCCGGGGGGAGGGTGGGGGTGCCGTGGGTGGTGGTGTGGACGGGGAGGCCCGCGGCTCGTACGCCTTCCAGGAGCTGGGCTATGTCGGTGAGGGTGGGCTGGGGGGTCAGTTCCGGTTGGGGGGCTCGGGGGTGGTCCTCGTCGCGGAGGACGTCGAGCAGGCGGCGTAGTTCACCGAGGGCCTGGCGGCTGGTGGTGGCGATGGCGTGCAGGGCCTGGGTGGCGCGTTCGGGGGACTTGGCGGCCGCGTACTTGCCGCCGTCGGCGAGGCCGGTGATGACGGAGAGGTTGTGGCCGATGATGTCGTGCATCTCGCGGGCGATACGGGCGCGTTCGGCCGCGGCGGCGAGCTGGGCCTGCTGGTCGCGTTCGATCTCCAGGCGGCGGGCGCGGTCCTCGAGGGCCTCGGTGTGGTCGCGGCGGGTGCGGACGGTGATGCCGATGGCTGTCGCCACGACGATGGACATCAGTACGGGGACGATGTCCTGGTCCGGGCTGCCCTGTGGGTGGCGGGCGGCCAGCACGGAGATGGGGGTGAGGATCAGGGCTGTGGCCCACCACAGGTTGCGGTGCGGGCGGCGCAGGGCGAGGTGGAAGACGACCAGGAGTTGGAGCAGGAAGGCTTGGAGGGCGATGCCTGTCCAGGCGTTGACGAGGGCGAAGGGCGTGATGGCGAGGAGCACGGCCCGGGGGTGGGTGCGGCGCAGGAGGAGGGGGACGGAGAGGCCGAGGCTCAGGGTGAGGACGAGCCAGCCCGGGTTGTCGCGGTCGCGGGCCACGTTGAGCCAGCCGCCGCCGTAGTAGTCGATCAGGGCCGCCGTCACCCAGAAGCCGGTCAGGTGCAGGTCCCAGACGAGGGGATGGCGTCGGTCGAAGGCGCGCACCCGTCGGGTGATGCGTTGGACGTGCTGGGTGAGGGGTTCCGGCGCCCGTTCTTGCGGCGCTCGCTCTTGCGTCACGGGGTCCATCGTGCGGGGTTTTCGGCAGGTGGCACAGGGTCCGTAGGCCGTATTTACGGTGAGCGACGTCGTACCCAGGTACTACGGTTGCGGCCATGAGCACCACGAGCCCCGGGGCCTATGTCATCCGGTCGATACGTGCCGACGAGTGGGCCGCCGCGAAGGAGTTGCGGCTTGCCGCGCTGCGGGATCCCATCGCGCCGCTTGCCTTTCTGGAAACCTACGAGCAGGCCGTGGCCCGGCCGGACTCCTTCTGGCAGGAGCGGGCTGCCGACGCCTGCGAGGGGGCCGACCGGGCGCAGCAGATCATTGCCGAGGGGCCGGACGGGGTGTGGGTCGGGACGTTGACCGTGCTGGTCGAGGAGCCGGGGGAGACCGACTGGGCCGGGTCCGTGGTGGAGCGGAAGCAGGGGCATGTCGTCGGTGTGTTCGTACAGCCCGAGGAGCGGGGGAGCGGGCTGACCGATGTGCTGTTCGACGCCGGGCTGGAGTGGGCGTGGTCGCGAGGCGTCGAGCGGGTGCGGCTCATCGTGCACGAGGAGAACGGACGGGCGCAGCGGTTCTACCGGAGGGCCGGGTTCGTGCCGAGCGGGGTGACCGTGTCGCTGGGCGAGGAGCCGGACGACATCGAGTTGGAGTTCGTCATCGAGCGGCCCTGAC
>CBFGZZ010000646.1:0-2692 GCA_965653385.1 uncultured Streptomyces sp.
CTACCTCGAAATCGGCCCCCACCCCACCCTCACCCCCCACATCCACACCACCCTGGACCAGGACGCGACGGCGCACACCACCGCCTCGACCCTCCGCCAGGATCACCCCGAGCCAGTCACCCTCACCACAGCCGTGACGACCCTCCACACCCAGGGCCACCCGCCCACCTGGCACACCGTCCTGCCGCACACGACACACCGACCTGACCTCCCCACGTACGCCTTCCAGCACCGGCGTTACTGGCTGGAGGACGCCGAGTCGGACCGGCCGAATGCTGCGCGGTCCGCGCCGTCGGGCCCGGACCGGTGGATGTACCGCGTGGTGTGGCGGCGGTTGTCGGTGTCGCGCCCGGAGCCCGGCCCGCGGCTGGCCGGGACCTGGTTGCTGCTGGTCCCCGCCGAGGACACGAACGGCTCGGGCAGCCCGTGGACGGCCCTGGCCGAGCGTGCCCTGACCGAGCACGGCGCGCGCGTCGAACGCGTCGCGGTGGACACGGCGAACGCGGACCGGAGACTGCTCGCCGATCACCTGCGTATCGGGTCGGACGAGTCGGGCGAGCTCGGTGGCGTCCTGTCGCTGCTCTCCCTCGACGACGCGCCGCACCCGGCCCACCCGGCGGTGCCGCGAGGCGTGGCCGCCACCTTGGCGCTCGCCCAGGCCATGGCGGACCGGCCCGGGAGCAGCAGGCTGTGGACGGTGACGCGTGGCGCGGTGCGGACCGGGCACGGCGACCCCGCGGCCCGCCCTGGCCAGGCCCAGGTGTGGGGTCTGGGGCGCTCTGTCGCGCTTGAGCAGCCCGAGCGGTGGGGAGGTCTGCTGGACCTGCCCGAGGAGGTGGACGACGAGTCGGCCGTCGCGCTAGCCCGTGTCCTCTCGGGTGCGAGCGGTGAGGACCAGGTCGCGTTGCGGTCGGGCGGGGCGTTGGCGTGCCGTCTGGTGCGCGCCGCGTCGGAGGCCGCCGGTGCGGTCGGACGTCGCGTGTGGCGTCCGCGCGGCACGGTGTTGATCACGGGCGGTACGGGTGGCATCGGTGCCCATGTGGCTCGCTGGTGCGCGGGTGCCGGTGCTGAGCATCTGGTGCTCGCCGGCCGTCGTGGTGGCGAGGCGCCGGGCGCGGCCGAGCTGGAGTCGGAGCTGAACGCGCTCGGCGTGAAGGTGACCGTCGTGGCGTGCGACATGGCGTCCCGGGAGGACGTGGGCCGTCTGCTCGAATCGGTGCCCGCGAGCAGCCCGCTGACGGCGGTGGTGCACGCGGCGGGCGTGGCGCAGCGGTTCGGCAAGGTCGATGAACTGACCCTGGACGGCTTCGCGGATGTGGTGGCCGGCAAGGTGGCCGGCGCCCTGCATCTGGACGACGCGCTGGGTGACACGCCACTGGACGCGTTCATCTCGTTCTCGTCCAACGCGGCGGTGTGGGGCAGCGGGAGCAACGGCGCGTACGCGGCGGGGAACGCGTTCCTCGATGTGTTCGCCGCCGAGCGGCGCGCCCGGGGCCGCACGGCGACATCGATCGCCTGGGGGGCGTGGGGCGGTGGCGGCATGCTGGCGCTGGACGGTGTCGCGGAGTACATGGACCGGCGGGGCGTGCTGGCGATGGCTCCCGAGGACGCCATCGCCGTGATGGTGCGTGCCGTCGAGGACGACGAGACGTTCCTCGCCGTCGCCGACATCGACTGGGAGCGGTTCGTCCCGGGGTTCACCTCGGGTCGGCCGAGCCCTCTGCTGAGCGAACTGCCCGAAGTGCGTCGTGCCCTCGGGGAGGAGCCGTCCGATGCCGCGTCGGGTGCGGCGCGTGCCGTGGGTGCCAGGGACGCGGGGACCGTCCGCGCGGGCCTGACGGAGCGGCTCGCCGCGCTCACCGAGCAGGCGCAGCTGGACCTTCTGCTCGGTGTGGTCCGGGACGCGGCGAAGGAGGTCCTCCACCACGAGGAGGACGCCGGGATCGCCATCGGGCCCGACCGGGCGTTCAAGGATCTCGGCTTCGACTCGCTGACGTCGGTGGAGCTGCGCAACCGGGTGTACGCGGACACGGGTCTGAAGCTGTCCGCCGGTGTGGTCTTCGACCACCCCACTCCGCTGGCCCTGGCCACCCGCCTGCGCACCGAGCTCGCCCCACCCCCGGACGTGGCGGAGTTTCCGCGGGTGCAGCGGGAGTTGGACGCCCTGGAACGCGCCGTACCCGGCCTGCTGGACGACGGTGCCACGGCGGCGGAGGACCGGCAGCGGCTCGCGGAGCGGCTGGAACGGCTGGCGTGGCGACTGCGGGCCGACGGCGAGACGCACCAGCACACGGGCGAGCCGGCGGCCAGGGTCGGCGCCGGGGCGGATGCGGGCGCGTTCGACTCGGCGTCGGCCGAGGAGATCTTCGACTTGATCGATCGGGAACTGGGGCGGGCACCGCACGGCGACGGCGGCTCGGCCCCGACAGGCGACGGGACCCACGGCAATGGCTGACAACGAAGAGAAACTGCTGGCGTATCTCAAGCGCGTCATGGCCGATCTGCGGCAGACGCAGCGCCGCCTGCACGACGTCGAGGCCGCCGGCACCGAGCCGATCGCCATCGTCGGTATGGCGTGCCGGTATCCCGGGGACATCCGGTCCCCGGAGGATCTGTGGCGAGTGGTCGCGGAGGGCCGGGACGTGATCTCGGACTTCCCCGCGAACCGGGGCTGGGACGTCGACACCCTCTA
>CBFGZZ010000647.1:0-2691 GCA_965653385.1 uncultured Streptomyces sp.
GACCATGCTGGAGGACATCACCCACACGTCGAAGTCGGAAGACGTGGGGATCTCCAGCTTCCTGAAGTCGGACGGCTCGCTGCTGATGTACGCGATGCTGCAGGCCGACCCGGCGTCGTCCGACGAGCGGCTGCGTCAGGCGCACATCGGCATTGAGGCCGGCGACATGCCGGAGTACCACACGCCGGACATGGCGGAGGCGTTCGCCGACGACCTGATCGCGTTCGCGTCGCAGATCCGCCAGTTGGCGCGCGCCGCCCGCCTGCACAACGCCTCTCAGGGTGAGGGCCTGCGCCGGGTCCGCTCGGGTGGTGCGGCGTGAGCGAGCGCTACTGGGGGCGTGAGCGCCCCGACATGCCGCTGTACGGGCCTACGGACCCGTTCGGCGACGAGGAGCACACCCCGGACGTGATCGTGCGGGTCGACTTCCTGATGTCGCGTGAGCAGATCGCGACGGCGCTGGGGATCGCCTGGGCGGAAGGCTTCACGACCAGCCCCGTCGAGGAGGTGCCGGTTCTGCAGGTCCGTCACGAGGTTGAGGCCTGGCTGGCCGTGCAGGCGTTCGCCGAGCTGGACGCGCAGATGGAGCGCGACCGGGGCCGAGTCTTCCCGCCCGAGCAGCAGCGCATGCTGCGGCTGCTCGAAGAGGCGGTCGACCGGGCGTACCCGGAGGTGGAGAAGTGACGTCCATCGACTACGCGGCCCGCTTCGAGGGCTTCGACAGCGACACCCTGTTCGAGCTGGAGTACGGGCCGGATGGGGGTGGCAGCGACACGGACGCCCCGCGGGAGCACGTCGAGCAGCTGCTGGTGGTCCTCGCGGACTGGCGGGCCCGTCTCCTCGACGGCTCCCGCACGGACGCCGACGACTACCGGGTCGCGCTCGACACGGTACGCGAGGCGTGGCTGCAGTACTCGTTCCGCTGGATCGGCGGCCCCAACCTGCCGTACCCGTTCGACCTTCCGCAGGGGGTGACGGCGTGAACACGACCGCTCGCCGTCCGACGGAGTCCGCGGCGATCGGCCGCACCCGTCAGCCCTCGTACAGCCTTCCGTCGGTCCTCGCCGACATGACCACCGCGAACCGTCTGCAGGACCGTGAGGGGCTGCTGCTCCTCACCTGCCGGGCCGTCCGCGCAACCTCCGTGGGGGTAGGGGAATGAGCAGCTCGACCGCAGGTCGCATCGCAAGTGCCCCCGACGTCGTCGAGCAGTTCGAGGCCATGCACCGCGACTACTTCAACGACCTCGTCGCATGGCTTCGGCGGCGCCTGCCGGTAACCCTCGTCAGCCAGTGCGAGGACTTCGCGCAGGAGGCGTTCATCGAGCTGTGGGCGTACCTGGGCAAGGGCAAGCAGGTGGCGAAGCCGTTCGGGCTGCTGATGAAGATGGCGCAGCGGAAGGTGTGGACGCACCAGGCCCTGCACTCGACTCAGCAGGCGTTCATCACGGACCTGAACGATCCGGCTTCTGTGGCGCTCGACGGTCTCCAGGAGCACCGGTATGCGGCTGGTGATCCCACGATGGCGATGGTCGCTGAGGAACTGGAGACTGCTCACGATCGGATGACGGAGGCGTCTGAGCGCTGGCGGGGACTCCACAAGAGGGTGGCCGCGACGAAGCCCCGGGGGGTGCCGACGACAGATCCGGTCCGGATCGCCAAGAATGAGCGGCTCGTCGCCGAGCTTCGCCTGCAGCGGGATGAGGCTCTGACCGAGCTTCAGGAGGCGTGCCGCGTGGTGGGCCAGCTTCGCGGCGAGCTGGAACGGCTCGGGGGCGGTAGTTGGCGGTCGTGCTGCGGCTGGCCGCCGGCCCGCTACTGCGGCGGTGTACGCGTCGATGGTGTCGCGTCGGATCCGACGGCTAAGGAGTGCTCGAAGGGGCATCCCATCGACGACATCGAGCGGGTGGGTTTCCTCGCCGACGGGACCCGGATCTGCCGCGACTGCAAGGCGCCTCAGAACGCCCGGCAGCGGCAGAAGACTGCGGCCGTGAAGTAGCTGGTCGTTTCCCATCTACCCCCTCCCCGGAGGGGGCCGGGAAACCGCACGTCGAATCCCAAATGCCCCCCCTCTCCGGAGGGGGGGCATTTGAGGAACACGCTGGCAACTTTCCGGCTCTCGCGGGGGTGCGTCCGCGCAGCGTGCGATCCAAACACCCACCCCTCGACGGGGCGGAAAGTTGCCAGCGTGCGATCCAAATCAACAGGCTCCGCGCGGACCGTTTCCGGGTGCCGTGGGAAGCGTCAGAACCCTTTACGCCCAACGGCTCCGAGCCCTTTACCCCCAAGGGTTTGCGAGGTCCCGCGAGGACCCCGCAACCCGCTTCCCGCAAGGGCGGGATGCGCCTCCCGGATGCGTCCGGGAACCACTCAGAGAGGACACCTCATGTTCCGACGGAAGACCATCCAGCGGACCATCACCGCCAGTGCCGTACCGGACACCGATGTGGCGGTCGCGGCGAAGATGCGCGGCCTGGCCGCGAAGACCTCCAACCCGGACCGGGTGGCGGCCTGGACGCGGATCGCGGAGGCGGCCGAGGCCGGCCAGCTGCACCAGTCGATCCGGGTCGAGTACGCCCGCGGCGTCACCTTCACCGAGTAGCCCGCGGCCCCTGTACGCCCCTTCAGCGCCCCGACCCCTGCCCGACGTAACCGGGCACGGTGCGGGGCGCTTCGTCGTGTCTGACTGTCA
>CBFGZZ010000648.1:0-2656 GCA_965653385.1 uncultured Streptomyces sp.
TGGGGGGCGGGGCGGGGGGGGTGGTCATGGGGGTGGGGCTCCTTGGGGTGGGTCGGCGAGGGGCGGTCCGGGTGAGGGTCAGTGCTGGGCCGTGACCCAGGCCGCGATCTGGCTGCGGTTGCTGAAGCCGAGCTTGCCGAGGATGCGTTCGACGTGGCCCTCGGCGGTGCGGCGGGCGATGATCAGGCGGTCGGCGATCTGTTGGTTGGCGAGGCCCTGGGCGACGAGTTCGGCGACCTCGGTCTCGCGGCGGGTGAGGTGGACGCCGGTCGTGGCGTGGGCGGGTCGGGGCCGGGAGGCGTTCGCGTCGCGGGGGACGGTGTCGTGGACGGCGTAGTCGACGGTCTCCGCGAGGTCGGCGCCGAGGCCGCGGCCGCGTTCGTAGGCGCGCCGGAAGCCGGGTGGGCCCAGCGCCGTGCGGGAGCGGGTCTCGCTGTCGCTGCGGGTGGCCTTGAGGGTCGCCGATCCCCAGCGGTCGCGGTCGATGCCGGTCCAGGTGTGGTCGGCGGCGCCGAGCAGTACGGCCGCGCGCTCGTGGGCGCCCGTCTCCGTGGCGATGCGGGCCAGCAGGTCGAGGGTGAGGGCGATGCCGGTGACGTCGTGGACGGCGAGTTTGAGGCGCAGGGCGTGCCGGGCGTGGTGTTCGGCCTGCCGCCAGTCGCGCTGCACGGTGTGGGCGAGGGCCAGCATCCGCAGGACGTAGGAGTGCACCCACTCCTCGCCGTGCCGTTCGCACATCCGGCGGGCCCGTTCGCAGACCTCGACGGCACGGTCGGCCTCGCCCAGGAAGCCCAGGGCGCAGGCGAGTTCGACCTGGTCGAGGCCGTACAGGCTGAGGTGCTGGCCGGGGACGGGGCCGCGGCCGACGCTGGTCTCGAAGTGCTTCAGCGCGGTCGGCAGGTCGTCCATGAACAGGGTGATGACGCCGATGACGTACTCGGCGTGCGCCGCCTCCGCCTCGTCGCCCAGGTCCCGGGCGAGCGCGTGGGCGTCCCGGGCGAGGGCGAGGCCCGCGGTGAGGTCCTGGGTGGCGGCGGCGAGGAGCCCGGCGATCCACAGGCCGCGGGCCCGCTCCCGGGTCGGGTCCGGGTTGGCGGCGAGGGCGCGGTCGAGCCAGTGGCGGCCCTCGCGGGGGGCGCCGCAGGCGTGCCAGTAGAACCACAGGGTGCCGGCGAGGCGCAGGCCTTCGAGGCGTTCGTCCGGGGTGGTGAGGCTGAAGTCGAGGGCGGCGCGGAGGTTGTCCTGGTCGGCGCGGAGCCGGGCGACGATCTCCCGCTGCCCGGGCCCGAACCAGGCCCGCTCGCAGGCGGTGGCCCGGCGCAGCATCCAGTCCCGCTGACGGCGGCGGGCCGCGGACTCCTCGCCGGGCAGTCGGCGCAGCCGGTCCAGGCCGTAGTGGCGCAGGGTGTCGAGAAGGCGGTAGCGGATGCCGTCGGGGCCGGTCTCGCGGGACAGTACGGACTTGTCGACGAGGCCGGTGACCGCGTCCAGGACGTCGTAGCCCCGCAGCGGCGGCGCGCACCCGCCGGGAGCCGGACGATCCGCCGCGTCCGGGGAGATCTCCTCCTGCGCACACACCGCCTCGGCCGTCTCCAGATCGAAGCCTCCCGCCAGCACCGACAGCCGCGCCCACACCAACTGCTCCCGCTCGGTGCACAGTCCATGGCTCCAGTCGACGGCGGCCCGCAGGGTCTGGTGGCGGGGCAGGGCCGCGGGGCTGCCGCCGGTGAGGAGGCGGTAGCGGTCGTCCAGGCGGTCGAGGAGCTGGTCCACGTCGAGCACGCGCATGCGGACCGCGGCGAGTTCGATGGCGAGCGGAAGGCCGTCGAGGCGGCGGCAGAGCCGGGCGACGGCCCCGCGGTTGGCGGCGGTCAGCCGGAAGCCGGGGACCACGGCGGCGGCCCGGTCGGCGAAGAGGGCCAGGGCCGGGTAGCCCTCGGGGCTGGTGAGGTCGCCGTCCGGGTCGGGGACCGGCAGGGGCCGTACGTCGAGGAGGTGTTCCTCGGTGAGGCCGAGGCGGTGGCGGCTGGTGGCGAGGATCCGTACGCCGGTCGTGCCGTGCAGCAGCGCCGCGGCGAGTTCGGCGCAGGCCGGCAGCAGGTGTTCACAGTTGTCGATCAGCAACAGCAGTCTGCGGTCCCGCAGCCGTTCCACCAGCGCGTTGAGCGGCGGCCGCGCGGAGTGGTCGTGCAGGTCGAGCGCGTCGGCGGCGGCGAGCGGGACGAGGGCCGGGTCGTCCAGGCCGGAGAGGTGCACGAAGCGCACGCCGTCGGGGAAGGTGCGCCGTACCGCGGCCGCGATGCGCGCGGCGAGGCGGGTCTTGCCGACGCCGCCCGGACCCGTCAGCGTGACCAGCCGTGTCCTGGCCAACAGCTCGCGTCCGGCGGCGAGTTCGCCGCGCCGGTCGACGAAGCTGGTCGTCTCGACCGGCAGCCGATGATCCCGTCGTGGCGCTGATCCGCCCATGATCAGCCGTTCCTCAGAGGGGTGTTGTCGGGGAGTCGGAGGGTGCGCCGGTCCCCGCCTGTGCCGTCGCTCCCACCGCTCCCCCCTTAGGCCTGTCGTGAGATTACCCCCCGCACCGCCCCAAGGGGGGGCGACGGGGAAATGTCGGCACGACCGTTGGCGGGTGGAGACCCCTGCCGCCCCCCCGCCC
>CBFGZZ010000649.1:0-2625 GCA_965653385.1 uncultured Streptomyces sp.
CCCCTTCACCGCGGTCACCAGCCCCAGCCCGCGGGCCCGCCAGACGACGACCCGGCTGCAGAGGGGCTTGGACACGCGGACGGCGCCGTCCTCCCATGCGACCCGGTCGTGGAGCGTCTCGATCATGGCGCCGACGCCGCTCTCGGCGATACGTCGGACCCGGCCCCGCTGCTCCGGTTGGGCGTCAGCCGGCCCAGACCTCGGCGTCGTCGGCCGGGACGGTGGTGGCCAGGCCCAGCTCCTTGCGGGCGGCGACCGTCTTGTTCGGGTCGAGGCCGGTGAAGGCCGGGTCGTAGGCGATGTAGAACGCGTCGACGTCGGCGGCGTTCGCGGCCTTCTTCCACTGCTCGGCCGTCTTCGTCAGCTGCTCACGGAGCTTGCCGACCTCCGTGCCCTCGATGCCCTTCAGGCCCTTGAGGTGCGTGTCGAGGGCGGCCGCGACAGCCTTGGCCTGCGCCTTGTAGCCGGGCAGGTCCTCCTCGACGGTGTCCTTCTCGGACTGGTTCGCCCACAGCGCGTCGTAGACGGAGTTCGAACCCTGCAGATACGTGCTCTGCGCCGGCTTCAGCGCGTTCGCGTCGGCCTTCAGCGTGCCGGTGAAATTGCCCGACTCCTTGTTGTAGGTGCAGGTGACGGCGCGGTCGCCCGTCGCCCAGCTCTCCTTGGTGGGGGTGTAGTAGAAGATCGAGACACCCTTGGGGAGCGCCCAGGTGTCCGGGGCGAACTTCCCCGCCTCGACCGGGCACCGCTTGTCGGCGATGGACGTGATCGCGTCGTCGCCGGGATACGAGCTGCCTTCGTCGATCTTGAAGTCGGCGACGACCTGACCGGCGTGCGCCTCGGTGCAGGGCACGATCTCGACCAGGACCTCCTCGCCCTCGCCCTTGGTGTTGGGGTTGTAGCAGTCCCCGACGGCCAGCGAGAACACCGAGCGCTGACGGGCCACCTTCTTCGCGCCGTCCTTGGCGCTGTCCACGGCGTCCGAGACGTCCGAGCACCCGGCCGCGCCGAGGGCGAGCAGGGCGACGGCGGCGGTTATGCCGCGAAGGGGACGGGAAGGTCGAGGCATCGACATGACGTGTACATCCTCTTATGTGATCTTTATGAGGGTCGCGCGCATCGTATGCCATCCGGGGGCTGACGCTGCGCCAAGGCCCTTGCCTCTCGCGGCGTCTGTGTGACTCCCGATGAACCGCGAGGGTTGTATCCCGACCGCCCTGTGACACTTCTGTGCGGCCGGGCGCTGTTGACCGTGGAGGGGCGTGCGAAAGGGTGGCGCATCGCGAGGCGCGGATTCGCCGCGAACCGGTACGGACGAGGACAGTTCTTGGGCCAGGGAGGGGAACCCCGCCGCGTGCGCGCGCACGACGGGGAGTTGAGCGCGGCCGTCGCGCGGGCTCAGGAAGGTGACGAGGCCGCCTTCGCGGTCGCGTACCGCCTGGTGCAGCCCGCGCTGCTCGGGTACCTGCGCGGTCTGGTCGGGGACGACGCGGAGGACGTGGCGTCCGACGCCTGGCTGGAGATCGCCCGCGACCTGGGCCGGTTCAAGGGCGACGGCGCCGGGTTCCGGGGCTGGACCGCGACCATCGCCAGGCATCGGGCGCTGGACCATCTGCGCCGGCAGAAGGTACGGCCCCGGGCGTCGGCGCTGGAGAGCGACGTACTGGACCTGCCCGGGCCGCACAGCACCTACGACCAGGCGCTGGAGTCGATCTCCACGGAACGCGCCCTGGCACTGGTCGGCGGGCTGCCGCGGGACCAGGCCGAGGCGGTGTTGCTGCGTGTCGTCGTCGGTCTCGACGGCCCCGCCGCCGCACGCGTCCTCGGCAAGCGCCCGGGTGCGGTGCGGACGGCCGCGTACCGGGGTCTGAAGCGTCTGGCCCAGCAGCTCGGCGTCTCAGGTGTGACGGATGACGGCCCCAGGACGCTGGGGGAATCGAAATGAACAGTGAACGTGACGGCGGCGACCGCAGCGGCACACCAGCGCCTCGACGAGGCGAACCGTGTGTGTTCGGTGAGTCATACGGGGCGTGAGGGACGTACAGGCTCTACGGAGCTTGCCAGTCACAGCCGTCATGAAGGTCACGGAGCTCACGTACGACACGTGCGTCACACGGACCGCGTACAGGCCAGGTCGGACAGGAACAGGAAACGGACATGGGTGAACAGCAGAGCGGCGGTGGGACCCCCGGCCGTCGGCGTGCGCACCCTGACGGTCTCGGCACCGGCCGGGCGGCCGGCCCCCACATGACGTTCGACGACGCCGCGCTGGAGGCGCTGCTCTCCGCCGCCGTACTGCGCGGGCACCGCGCGGACCTCGACGGCGAGCAGCGTGCCGTGGCCGCGTACCGGGCGGCCCGCGCCGCGGGGGCGCACCGGGCACGCACCCGGCGCCGGGACGACTGGCGCCCCTCCGCGCCGCGGCGCCTGGCGCTGTCCGTGAAGACCACGCTCTCCCTCTTCGCCGCGAGCCTCGCCCTGGGCGGCGTCGCGGTCGCCGCGATCGGCTCGTCCGGCTCCTCCGACCACCCCGCCGACGACAAGGTCGGCTCCACCCCGACGGCCGGTGCCCCCCACCGGCCGTCCGCCGAGCCCTGGGGGCGCGGGGGGGGGCCCGCGCCCCCC
>CBFGZZ010000650.1:0-2621 GCA_965653385.1 uncultured Streptomyces sp.
GCTTGTAGGCGGTCCCGCTGCTCGGGGGTGAGTGGGGGCGCCTGGTCGGCCAGTTCCTGGCGTAGCGCCGAATGTCGGCGATCTCCGTAGCGGTCAACGCCATCAGTGAACTCCTCACCAAGGCGTACATCCCCAACGAAGTCAGGCGTGGAGGTCATCCAGACCAGCCCGGCCTCTACGGCTCTGCCTGCGCCAGCCGCACCGTCCTTTCCGCCAGCTCGCTGATGCGCACCCCGTCGAAGCCGAACACCGCGCTGCGGACCGTGTCCTCCAGCGGCTCCTTCCACTGCGTCGGAATCGCGTCCGCCCCGGTCAGCACGCCCGCCACCGAGCCGGCCGTCGCCCCGTTGGAGTCGGTGTCCAGGCCGCCGCGGACGGTCAGCGTGATGGTGCGGGTGAAGTCGCCGTCGCCGTACAGAAGCCCCGCGGTGAGTACGGCGGCGTTCGGGATGGTGTGGATCCAGCCGAGCCCGGCCGTCTCCTCGGCCGCCGTCGTGAGCGTGTCCTCCCAGGCCATCCGCGTGTCGTGGAGGGAGACGACCCGCCGCACGGTACGGGCGAGCCGGCTGCTCGCCGGGATGACCGCCAGGGCCTGGTCGACCGCGTGCCGCACGGTGGGCGCGGTGAACGCCGCCGCGATCAGCGCCGCCGCCCACGTCGCGCCGTACACCCCGTTGCCGGTGTGCGACAGCACCGCGTCCCGACGGGCGAGGGAGGCGGCGCGGCGCGGGACGCCTGGGCAGGTCCAGCCGAAGATGTCGGCGCGGATCAGGGCGCCGATCCACTCCTGGTAAGGGTTGTCGTACGTCGCGGTCAGCGGCGGTTTCAGCCCGTTCGCGAGATTGCGGTACGCGGCCCGCTCCGCCGTGAAGGTCTGCAGATACGGCAGCCGCAGCAGCCACAGGTCGCCGACCTGCTCGGTGCTGAAGGCGAAGCCGTGGGTCTCCAGCAGGTCCAGTCCGAGGATCGCGTAGTCCACGTCGTCGTCGCGGCAGCTGCCGTGGATACGGCCGCGCACGCACTGCCGCCACTCGGGCCGCAGCCGGAACCCGTCGTCCTCGCTGACCGGCTCGGGAAGATAGTCGGTGAGGGGCAGGGCGGCGGCCTGCCGCAGATACTGATCGATCCGGTCCCGCGTCCACAGGTCGCCCTGCTCGACCGGCTTGCCGAGCATGTTGCCCGCGATCCGGCCCAGCCAGCCTCCGAGGATGCGGTCGGCGAGCTCCGGCTCAGTGCCCACAGGGGTCATAGGACCGGTTTACCCAATTCCGGCGGTGGTCGCTCGGGGTTCGGCGGCTCGCACAGCCGCCTCGCAGGCCGCTCGTACGTTGTTCCCACAGCGTTCTCAGGGTCCGGGCAGCGCATGACGTCGTGGGCTTCCTCCGGTTAAGGTCGCAGCGGCGCGACTGGCCTTGGCGTGCGCGAGGCCCGGAGAGCAAGGGGATAACAGGTGACACAGCGCGTGCTCATCGCCGCGGACAAGTTCAAGGGGTCGCTGACGGCCGTGCAGGTCGCCGAGCGGGTGACGGCCGGTCTGCGCCGGGTCGTGCCGGACGTCGTGGTCGAGGCCATGCCCGTCGCGGACGGCGGTGACGGAACCGTGGACGCGGCGGTCGCGGCGGGCTTCGAGCGCCGCGAGGTCCGGGTCGCCGGGCCCCTCGGGCACGAGGTGACGGCGGCGTTCGCGCTGCGCGGCGACACGGCGGTCGTGGAGATGGCGGAGGCCAGCGGCCTCCAGCGGCTGCCCGCCGGCGTCTTCGCGCCGCTCACGGCGTCCACCTACGGCTCCGGCGAGCTGCTGCGTGCCGCCCTGGACGCGGGCGCCCGCACCATCGTGTTCGGGGTCGGCGGCAGCGCCACCACCGACGGTGGCGCCGGAATGCTGACCGCGCTGGGCGCCCGCTTCCTGGACGCCGACGGGGAGCCCGTGGCGCCGGGCGGTGGCGGTCTGGGCGAGCTGGCCACGGCCGACCTATCGGGGCTGGACCCGAGGCTCGCCTCCGTCGACCTGGTGCTCGCCAGCGACGTCGACAATCCGCTGACCGGGCCGAAGGGCGCGCCCGCGGTGTACGGGCCGCAGAAGGGTGCCTCGCCGGACGACGTGGAGGCGCTGGACGCCGGGCTCGCGCACTTCGCGAAGGTGCTGGAGGAGTCGTTCGGCCCTGCGGCGGCCGAGCATGCCGCCTCGCCGGGGGCGGGGGCCGCGGGTGGTATCGGCTACGGCGCCCTGCTGATCGGCGCGGGTTTCCGGGCCGGGATCGAGGTCATGCTCGACGTCCTCGGCTTCGCGCCCGCGCTGGAGCGGGCGGATCTCGTCATCACCGGCGAGGGCTCCCTGGACGAGCAGACCCTCCACGGCAAGGCACCCGCCGGGGTCGCCGCCGCCGCCCGCGCGGCCGGCAAGGAGGTCGTCGCCGTGTGCGGCCGCCTCGCGCTCGCCCCGGAGGCGCTCGGCCGGGCCGGCATCCGGCGCGCGTACCCGCTGACGGAGATCGAGCCCGACGTCGCCAAGTGCATCGCCGACGCGGGCCCCATCCTGGAACGCTCGGCCGAACGCATCGCCCAGGACTTCCTGTCCTAGCCCAGCATTCCCTCGCCCCCGCCGCCCCTACCCGTCCCAT
>CBFGZZ010000651.1:0-2614 GCA_965653385.1 uncultured Streptomyces sp.
GCAAGGTGGGGCCCTTCGACGTTGTCCTCAGACCTCGTTGTCCTGGTTTTTGTCCACAGCGCCCGCAGCGCGGAGGTGCCCAAGCTCGCCCTGCGGCAGCTCGCCTCGACCGGCTGCTCAAGGCCACGCCGACCGCACCGGGACCCGGCCCCGTTCGGCAGCCAATGCCTTTCGCGACGGACATCGGCCGTCGCCGGGTGCGCGAGCCATCTGTCCCCTCTCCGTATCCGGAGCGTCATAGGCCTCATGCCCGAACGAGGGGAGAGAGGGAAGAGTATCGATGCCGATAGTATCTCTGCCGATACTATCGGCGCCGGAGGCTTTTCCATGCATCGCTTCATCGGGCGGGACCGCGAGCTGAACGTGCTCGGCAACGCACTGCAGGCGGTTCACGATGCCGTCGGGTCGGCGAAACCGGGACGATGCATCCTCATGCGCGGAAGGCGGCGGGTCGGCAAGTCCAGCCTCGTCGAGGAGTTCCTGCGGCGCACCGAAACGCCGTACCTCTTCTTCACCGCGGCGGGCGGCACGGCGGAGGACGAACTGACTGAGCTGCTCGACGCCGTCGCCAGATCCACCCTGCCGGAGCGGGGACTGTTCTCGGAGGAGACCCCCGGGCAGTGGAACGCGGCGTTCAGGCTGCTCGCGGAGATCCTTCCGGACGACACCCCGAGCGTGGTCGTCATCGACGAGGTTCCCTATCTCATGGACCGCATCGACGCCTTCGAGGGCATGCTCCAGCGGGCATGGGACCGACTGCTCAGCCGTAAGCCGGTGCTTCTTCTCCTGGTCGGGTCCGATCTGTCGATGATGGAGGCGCTGAACAGCTACGACCGCCCCTTTCACCAGCGGGGCCGGGAAATGATCGTGGGACCCCTGAACCCGGCCGACATCGGCGACATGCTCGGCCTGTCTCCGGCGGCCGCGTTCGACGCCGCTCTGATCACGGGGGGACTCCCCCTGATCTGCGCCGAATGGCGGGCCGGAGCGGACGTCTGGGAGTTCCTCCGAGACTCGCTGGACAACCCCATCTCGGCGTTGCTGGTCTCCGCCGAACGGTCACTGGCCGCGGAGTTTCCACCGCAGGCAATGAGCAGGGAGGTTCTGCGGGCCATCGGATCCGGGGAACGAACCTTCACCAACATCGCTCGCGCGGCGGGCGGTATCGCCCACACCACTCTCACCCGAGCCACCGACGTCCTGAGCGCGAAAAGGGTCGTGGCCGCCGAGTTGCCGCTCTCACTGAGGCCGTCGAAGGAACGTCGCTACCGGGTGGCCGACCCCTACCTGCGCTTCTGGCTCGCGTTCCTCGATCCGCACATGGCGGAGATCGAGCGGATGCGGGGAGATCTCACGCTGAGCCGGATCAAGGAGCAGTGGACGAGCTGGCGGGGCCGCGCGATCGAACCCCTGGTCCGGGACTCCCTCGCCCGCCTCCTTCCGGACGACTCCCTGCCCGCCGCTCCGGCGATCGGCGGGTACTGGACCCGCAGCAACGACGTCGAAATCGACTTGGTGGGCGCCGACCGACAGCCGGTGGCCAAGAAGTTGCTCTTTCTCGGCTCGGTCAAGTGGCTGGAGAACTCCGCGTTCGACAGCCACGACCTGGCCGCGCTGCAGAAGCACCGCGCAGCGATCACCGACGAGCCGGTACCGCTCGTGGCGGTCTCCCGCAGCGGGGTCGGTTGTTCCGGCCTTCAGGCGGTGTACGGTCCCGACGAACTGCTCAGCGCCTGGCTCAGGACGTGAGCGGGAACTGAATCCCCTGGTTGCGGTTCTGGTTGCGTTCGCTGCCGTCCAGCACCGTCCATCTGTTGCACTCGGCAAGGACTCCGGCGACCAGCGCGCGGGCGCGTCAGGCAGGGTGGGCGACGTCGCGATGACGGCGGGGAGGCTCGGGAGAGCAGCGCGGTGCCGATGCCGAGCAGGATCTGGGCGGTGGCCCACGCGGTGAAGGTGCTTCCGGCGGCGACGAGGCGATGGTGGCCGCCTGCTGCGGCATGCCCGCGGTGATGAGGTGTCTGCGGCCGATGGGATTGGCGGCCCCTCCTACGCGGCCCCGCCCGCATGCGAGCGTTTCTTGAGGAAGAGGCCGAGCCCGCCGAATGCGCGCGTCGGCGGGCGGCACGGCGGCGGCAGGGTCCACGGGCTGCCCCTCTCTCGGCCCGACATGTGCGGCGCCATTGCACAGCCGTGTCCGGTCACGGCGCCAGAGCCACGGACGCGCGCCTACGTCATGGCACTTACGCCGGCGGCGCCGACCGCGGCGGTATCGGTCGAACGGCCGAGGGCAACACCCGAAGCCTGGCCGTATGGCCGAGGCGCGCGCCCGCAGCCGCGAGCGAGGGTGGAGCCACTTCCTCCGCCCCGACTCTCGGGGCGCCACAGACATCAGGAGTACGTGATGCGGCGCAGGTTGCTCATCGGTGCCGTCGGGGGTGCGGCTGCCGTCACCGCCCTTCTCGGTGTCGGCACCCACTCGCTGTCCGGGGCCCGGACCACAGGCAGGTCGGCGGGCACAAGGCCCTGGCGAGCGCCGGAAGAGGGCCACGGCACATGATGAGCATCGTCCTGGCCGGACACGGCCTGATCAAGAAGTACGGCTCCACCACCG
>CBFGZZ010000652.1:0-2582 GCA_965653385.1 uncultured Streptomyces sp.
CCCGACGCTGTACGCGTCCCAGCCCGCCACCATCTGGTCGCTGATCCGCAAGGGCGCCTCGAAGGAGACCGTGGAGAACGCGCTGGCCGCGGCGAACTTCGCGGCCGCGCCCTATGGCACCAAGGAGCGGATGCTCGTCGACTACGGCGTCGAGGGCACCCACTACACGGTCAAGGACGGTGTCCCGGTCAAGAACGACCTGGGCAACTCCCAGGTGGTCAACGCCTGGTCGATGCTGGCGGCCCCGGCTCCTTACTTCGCCCACCCGGACTTCCCCGACGTCGCCCGCAAGCAGGTGGAGTGGCAGCAGCGGATGGGTGCCTTCATGAAGAAGACGTCCACGTTCGGCATGAACATCGTCGAGCCGTCCCGCTACGCCGGCCTGGTCAGCCAGTTCGAGCAGCTGGAGATCGACTTCGTACGCGGCAACCGGAAGCTGTCCGACGTGCAGCAGGCCATCTCCACCTGGAAGTCCTCCGGCGGCGACAAGCTGCGCGACTGGTACAAGGAGCTCATCGACAAGAACGGCAGCGGCAACTGATGTCTCTCACGGCCGGGAGCAGGCCCGACGGGACTCGTCCCCCCGCGGCCGTCGAGGAACCGACGGCCGCGGTCGCCGCCGCGGTGGCGAAGGACCGGGTGCCGCGCAAGGCGGGCAAGGCGGGCAAGGTGCCCTTGCGGGTCCGGCTGCGCCGCGACCGCGCGCTCATCCTGATGACGCTGCCCGTCATGGTCCTGCTCCTGCTCTTCAACTACGTCCCGCTGCTGGGCAACGTCGTCGCCTTCCAGGACTACGACCCGTACGTCTCCAGCAACGGCGTCACCGCGATATTCCACAGCCCCTGGGTCGGCGTGGAGCAGTTCTCGCGGATGATCGACGACCCGTTGTTCTGGAGCGCGGCGAAGAACACGATCGTGCTGTTCGTGCTCCAGCTGGTGCTGTTCTTCCCGGTCCCGATCGCCCTCGCGCTGCTCATCAACAGCGTGATCCGGCCCCGGGTGCGGGCCGTGGCGCAGGCGATCATGTATCTGCCGCACTTCTTCTCCTGGGTCCTCGTCGTCACCGTCTTCCAGCAGATCTTCGGCGGCGCGGGCATCATCGCCCAGACCCTGGAGGACCACGGCTGGAGCGGCTTCGACCTGATGACCAACGCGGACCTCTTCAAGTACCTGGTCACCGCGCAGGCCGTCTGGAAGGACGCCGGCTGGGGGATCATCGTCTTCCTCGCGGCGCTGGCCGCGGTCAGCACCGACCTGTACGAGGCCGCCGCCATGGACGGCGCCGGACGCTGGCGCCGCATGTGGCACGTCACGCTGCCCGCGCTGCGCCCGGTCATCGCACTGCTGCTGGTCCTGAGGGTGGGTGACGCGCTGAGCGTCGGATTCGAGCAGTTCCTGCTCCAGCGGTACGCGGTCGGTGCGGGGGCCAGCGAGGTCCTCGACACCTACGTGTGGAACATGGGTATCCAGAACGGCGACTTCAGCTACGCGGCCGCGGTCGGCCTCGTCAAGGGAGCCATCGGAGTCTGTCTCGTCCTGGGCGCGAACAAGTTCGCGCACCTCCTCGGCGAGCAGGGGGTGTACAAGAAGTGAGCCTCAACACGCAGCTCATCCGCAGTCTCAAGGCGCCCGCCCGCCCGGTGTGGGAGGAGCCGCCCAGCAAGGCCGGACTCACCGCCAAGGGCGGCCTGCTGGTCCTGTGCTGCCTGGGCGTGCTCGGTCCGCTGTGGATCGTGATCGTCACCAGCCTCTCCCCGAAGCCGGTGATCGACCGGGTCGGCGGCCTCGTGGTCATCCCGCAGGGCATCACCTTCGTCAACTACACGGAGTTGCTCAGCGGCGGCCAGGTCAGCCGGGCGATCATGGTCTCGGTCGGGGTCACGCTCGTCGGCACGCTGTTCTCCATGGCGGTGTCGGTGCTCGCGGCCTATGGACTGTCCCGGCCGGGCAGTCTGGGGCACCGGTTCTTCCTGATGACCATGATGGCGACCATGTTCTTCGGCGCCGGGCTCATTCCGACGTACCTGCTGGTGCAGTCGCTCGGGCTGACCGACACGTATCTGTCGCTGATCCTGCCGAGTGCGGTCAGCGTCTTCAACATCCTTGTGCTGCGGGCGTTCTTCATGGGGATCTCGCCCGAGCTGACCGAGTCGGCCCGCATCGACGGGGCCGGTGACCTGCGGATTCTGCTGACCATCATCATGCCGCTGTCGCGGGCTGTGCTGGCCGTCATCTCGCTGTTCTACGCGGTCGGGTACTGGAGTGCCTGGTTCAACGCCTCCATCTATCTCACCGACCAGCAGATGATGCCGTTGCAGAACGTGCTCATCCAGTTGGTCCAGAAGAACACCGAGGCGCCGACGGGCCTCCAGCAGGCGGTGCGTACCGGTCAGCTCTCCTCGCTGGGGCTGCAGATGGCCGTCATGGTCCTCGCGCTGATCCCCGTCGCGGTCGCGTCTCCCTTCGTCCAGCGGCACTTCAAGAAGGGCATGTTGACCGGTGCGGTGAAGGGCTGATCTTTCGCCCGCGCAATCGGTGCTCCTGTCGTCCGGCGGCTGCAGGCTGTCCGTGGCTGGTCGCGC
>CBFGZZ010000653.1:0-2567 GCA_965653385.1 uncultured Streptomyces sp.
CCGGTCCTGCGGAGCCTGGGCTCTTTCACGCGCAGACCCACATACCGAACTGGTATGGGGACCAGGCGCCGCGCATGTCGAGGATGTTGGTGACCTGCACCGTCCACCCGGCGGCGGTCAGCATCGTCTCGACGTCGGCGCGAGACCAGGCCCAGTAGTGCTCGATGTTGGCGTCACCCCAGTTGTCGACCGGCGTGGTGAGGACGAGGTGCCGGGCCTTCGCGCGGATCAGCTTGAGGACGCTGTCGGGGTCGTCGATGTGCTCGATGGTCTCCGAGCAGACGTACAGGTCGACGTCGGGGATCTGCTGGATGGTGTCCTCGATCGGCCCGCAGATGGGGTAGCCGGGCGCGTAGTCGCCGAGGATGGTGATGGGCGCCCCGACTGCCTTGGCGATGGCGCCGTTGCCGCACGACAGGTCCGCGACCATCTCGACGTCCTCAACGCCGCGTGCGAGGGCGATCGTCGTGTCGACGCGGACGTGGTGGTCGCGCCAGCGGCGGTGGTCGTGGGGCTGCGGGTAGATCCCCGCGAGCTGCTCGGCGGTGTGCGCGGGGCGGAGGCGCTGCCGGGTCACCGCCGTCAGTCCAAGTCGCCGTAGGTGGCGGGGTCTTCGGCGCCGGAGAGTCGACGGAAGGCTTCGCGAGCGTCGGCGAGGGAGGACCAGGTTCCTGCGAGCTTCACAAAGTCCTCGGACGTTGTGGTGGCTTCGGCGGGAAGGAGTGCATAGAGGCGGAAGGTTCCGCCCCCTTCGTCGTTGGCGGTGACCTTGTAGTAGAAGTCGAGGTTGGTGTAGTTGCCTGCTTCGTCCTCAACCCACAACGCCATGGTTGCGGCTCCTTCCGATGATGATCTGCGACCAGTCGAGGCCGATGTGCGAGATGACTTCGAAGTGCGGAGCGATGAGCGCCTCGTAGCCGTCTTCATCCCAGGCCCAGGCGTGGCAGTCGCCGTGGAAGTCTGCGGTTTCGTGTCGGGGTGAGGAGGCGACGATCCATGTCGCGTTGCGACTGACCCATTCGACGGTGCCGTGCGGGTCGGCGAGATGTTCGAGGACTTCGGTGGCGACGGCGAGCTCTGCCCACTTGGGTACGTCGCGGGTGTTGAACACGTCGCGGCGTTCGGCATCGACGCGGCGTTCGGCCCATGCGGGTTCGTTGCCGGGCTGGAAGTCGTAGCCCCATGAGGGGATGTCCTTGATGAGGCTGAGGAGTCCTCCGTCGCCGCAGCCGAGGTCGACGACGCTGGCTGGGTTGATGTTGTGGATGAGGCGGGCGCAGCGCTTGAGACGTTGCCGGTGGTCGGGCTGTTCCAGGTGCGGAGCGCGTTCACGGTCACGGTGGAAGTCGAGGGTGGACACGAAGGGACGGTCGCCGTCGAAGAGCTTCCACTCGCTCACGAGGCCCCTTCCAGCAGCGCCCGCAGCTTGTCGAGGTCGGCGGCGAGGCCGCCGTTGTCGCGGTAGTCGTAGTACGCCTCCGCGTCCGCGCTGACCTGCTCGGGGCTGTTGCACTCCTCGTAGCCCTGATCGACTACCGCCTTCCCGGCGGCAGGATGCAGGTGCTCGATGACCACGTCCGGCAGGTAGGTGATGCGGCCGAGGCCGCGCCCCCAGTCGAGCCAGCACAGATCGAGGCAGAGGTGGACCAGCGCCGGGGGCGCGAAGTAGTTCAGCGTCTGCACGATGTCCGACGTCATGGCGACCGCAGTCGGCATGTTCTCGCCCTGGAGGAGGTCGTTGCCGTAGACGAGTCCGGGGCCGCCTCCGGAGAGGCATTCGCGGAAGCGTTCGTCCCACGGCCGGTCGGCCACCCGGGGCCGGTGGTCGTCGCCCATGAACGCGAGGAACCGGTAGCTGTCGGCGTTCTTCACCGCGGCCTGGTTCAGGGTGCCGCAGAGCCGCTTGCGCGCCCACACCACCATGCGGAACCGCAGGTCGTCTGCGAACGCTTTGGCCTGCTGCTTGTACTCGGGCAGCTTGGGGTCGTCCTTGTCGACGCAGAACAGCACGTCTGCGGTGGCCCCGGTTTCGTCCCACGCTGCCATGATCTCGGGGATGGCGTGGGGCCGCCCTCGGGTCGGGATGATGACGAGCAGATCGTCCATGGCGCGGGCTCCTCACTCAGGGTCGGCGACGACCGGCTCGTAGGTGGCCGTGAAGATTTCGGGCTTCACCGGGTAAAAGCGCCCAGGCTGCTTCTCCGGGACTATCCAGTCACCGTGCCGAACCGTGGCAGTCTCGTCGTGAGCGGTGCGGATGGTGAGGGCGATGTAGTTCGGGCCTTCCTCGCCGCATATGTCGGAAGCCTGTTCGGCGGTGATCTCCCATGCACCATCTGGGTTCTCGACAACGAGGGCGTCACCGAGAAACTCGCAGACCTCGTTCCACCGCGTCCAGCGGAGTTGCACGGCTTCGATTTCGACGGGCTTCTTGCGGTAGCGGGCCATGGCGCGGGTCTCCTAGCTGATTGCGGCCCAGCGGGCGTTGGTGCCGGTGCCTGCACTGCCGGGCGTGAAGCTGGCTGGCAGGCTGGTCTGCCCGGTGATGTTGAGGAAGCGCAGGCTGC
>CBFGZZ010000654.1:0-2537 GCA_965653385.1 uncultured Streptomyces sp.
GGTCCCGGTCGGTACGCCCCTCGTGGAGACAACCGGCGCAGCCCGTCTCGCCGGGCAGGACGAACGGGCCGACCACGCCGGTTCCCTCCACGACGCCGGCGTACAGATGAGGCGTGCCGGAGGAGATCAGGGGTTCGGCGGCGGACGGGGAGGGGGCGTGCACCGCGACGTCGTCCCTCGGCGCGATGATCACCAGCGAGTGGCCGGTGTCGTCCGGATCGCGAGATGACCGGGAGCTACGGCGCGGCGGGCGGTCCGGTGCGCAGCGGCGAGCGGCCCGCCGCGCTGCCTCGTCCCTGCGCTCGCCGACCGCCTCCGCGGGCAGCCCGCCCGGCGCCACGTCCGCCGGCTCGACACGGCCGACGTCCCGCACGTCGACCTGCCCGACTCCGGCGCCCGACAGCAGCGAGGACACCATCGAACCCACCCGGCCGGCTCCCCTCACCTGCACGCGCAGTGAGCGGCGGGCGGCAAGCCGGTCCATCGCCTCGCCCGGCTCGGACGTGGTCAGGGACAGGGAGGCCAGATCGGGGCGCAACCGGTCCAGGACATCCTTCTTGCGTCGCAGGGCGTCGGCGGCCGGGCCGCCGCCCTTCGCGTCGTCGAGGAGCCCGGCCCCTGCCAGTCGCCGTACCAGCCCCTCGACATGACCGTCCGGCAGATCCATACGGCGGCCCTCCTCGCGCAGCAGCTCCAGATTGCGGGTGCCGTTGAGCAGATCGAGGAAGCTGCCCGTCGCCGTGTCCATCGGACCCAGCGTCAGCGCGTGTGCCGGAGTCATGCCGAACTGCACGGTGTTGAGATCCCGCCAGCCGCGCCGGAGCGCGGGCTTCAGCAGCGGAGCAACCGGCGCCGCCGCGTCTTCCGATGCCGTTGAATCTGTTGAATCCGTCGTAACCGTCGCTTGCATGAACGGCCCCCGTAAGCCCTCGTGGAACATCCCCGTGTGCCGGTGGAGCTCGGTCGCAGCTCCGCCGGTGACTGCCAGCATGCCCCGACGCGGCGTCCGATGCCGAAAGTTGTCCACAGGCGGTGGATATTCGTCGTACAAATCAAACGCATGGTGGGGGATCGGCATCGAACCGTCCCGGAGTCGGGACTTCCCCCATGTGCAGCGGGTAACGTCGGGGCGTGTCCGCCGACCCACTGCACCGCGCCGGAACGCCGCAGCGCCGTACGACGAGCCCGCCGTCGAGCGGCTCGGGGGCGAGCGCGATCGAGGTCCGCAGGAGCGCCCGGCGCCGCCGGACTGTCTCGGCGTACCGCGAGGGCGACCGCACCGTCGTGCTCATCCCGGCCAGGATGTCCGAGGCGGAGGAGCAGCGCTGGGTCAACGTCATGCTCGACAAGCTGGCCGCCCAGGAGAGCAAGCGGGTCCTCGGTGACGCCGAACTGGCCGAGCGTGCCGAGCGGCTGTCGGAACAGTACTTCGACGGCCGCGCCCGGCCCAGCTCGGTCCGCTGGGTCACCAACCAGAACACACGCTGGGGCTCGTGCACCCCGGCCGAGGGCAGCATCCGTCTTTCGCACCGGTTGCAGGGCATGCCCGAGTACGTCGTCGACTACGTCCTTCTCCACGAGCTGGCGCACCTCCTGGTGCCCGGTCACGGGCCTCGCTTCTGGCGGCTGCTGGAGGCGTATCCGCGCACCGAGCGGGCGAAGGGCTACCTCGAAGGCGTGGTCGCCGCCGAGCGCCTGCCCCATCTGCCCGGCGCGCGCGGCGAATGACTCGCCCCTCCCTGTCCGACCGCTTCCCGGCAGCGCCCTGAGGCCCTCCGGAAGCATTGCGTCCGCTTCGGTCGGGCGAGCGTTGTGTACCGGGTCTGTACCGGCTTCGCTCGATGTCCGAGTTTGCCGTTAGCCTGGCGCGACGCACTCACATTCGGGATGGGGGACGGTCGTTACGCATGGCCAGGGAATTCCAACGCGGCCACAAGGCCAGGATCAGTGACCTCACCACGGGCACAGATCTGTACGTAGGGGTACAGATCACCGCTCCAGGGCTGACCTTCGACATCAGCTGCTTCGGTCTCGACGCCGACGAACGGCTCTCGGACGACCGCTACTTCGTCTTCTTCAACCAGCCGAAGTCCCCCGAGGAGTCCATCCAGCTCCTCGGTGCCCAGGCCGGGGACACTGAGTCCTTCCGGATCACGCTCGACAAGATCCCTCCGCAGATCCAGAAGCTGTCCTTCACGGCGACGATCGATGGCGCCGGACAGATGTCGCAGGTCAGCCCCGGATACATCCGCATCGTCGCGGGCGGCGAGGAGGTGGCCCGGTACGCCTTCAGCGGCTCGGAGTTCTCCACCGAACGCGCCGTCATGCTGGGCGACTTCTACCTCAAGGACGTCTGGCGGTTCGCCGCGGTCGGTCAGGGCTTCGACGGCGGCCTCGATGCGCTGCTGAGGAACTTCGGCGGCGAGGTCGCCGAGGAGGAGACGCCCGCCGCGCCGCAGCCGCAGCAGCCTCAGGCAGGCGCGGCTCCAAGCTTCGCACCGCCCGCCCAGGCCACCGCACCACCCGCGTTCGGGGCC
>CBFGZZ010000655.1:0-2532 GCA_965653385.1 uncultured Streptomyces sp.
CGGGTGGACGAGGGCTGAGGACCGCGATGGCTCGTCCCCGAACACCGGACAGGCCAGGGGCACCCGGGCGGGACAAACCCCTGCGGGTGGACGAGGGCTGAGGACCGCGATGGCTCGTCCCCGAACACCGGACAGGCCCGGGGTACCCGGGCGGGACAAACCCCTGCGGGTGGACGAGGGCTGAGGACGGAGATGGCTCGTCCCCGAACACCGGACAGGCCCGGGGCACCCGGGCGGGACAAACCCCTGCGGGCGGGGGCGGGGACCGTCCTCAAACGCCGGGCGGGCTGAAAATGCCGCCGCTCTCCTACACGTCCGGTGAGAAGCGGAGCGCCCCCGCTGGGATCCTCGCGTCACACCACACTCGTACGCCGTCCCTGAGTTCGTTGTCGGCGCCGATGATCGCGCCGTCGCCGATGACCGTGCCGGTGAGGACGGAGCGTTCGCCTACGCGGGCTCGGGTGCCGATGAGGGAGTCGGTGATGACGGCGCCGGGTTCGATGACCGCGCCGGGGAGGATGGTGCTGCCGAAGACGCGAGCACCCTCGGCCACGAAGGCGCCCTCGCCCACCACGGTGCCGCCGGTGAGCTTGGCGTCGGGGGCCACAGTGGCCGTGGGGAGGATGAGGCGGTCGCCGCAGCGGCCGGGGACGGCGGGGGACGGGGCGTGGCCGAGGACCAGGTCGGCCGAGCCGCGGACGAAGGCCGCGGGGGTGCCGAGGTCGAGCCAGTAGGTCGAGTCGACCATGCCCTGGAGGTGGGCGCCCGCCGCGAGGAGGTCGGGGAAGGTCTCGCGTTCGACGGAGACCGGGCGGCCCGCCGGGATCGTGTCGATGACGGAGCGGCGGAAGACATAGGCGCCTGCGTTGATCTGGTCGGTGACGATCTCCTCGGGGGTCTGGGGCTTCTCCAGGAAGGCCGTCACCCGGCCCGTGTCGTCCGTGGGGACCAGGCCGTACGCCCTGGGGTCGGTCACCTTGGTGAGGTGGAGGGAGACGTCCGCGCCCGTCGTCCGGTGCGTGTGGACCAGGGCCTTGATGTCCAGGCCGGTCAGGATGTCGCCGTTGAAGATCAGGACCGGGTCGTCGGGGCCGGAGTGGAGTCGGGAGGCCACGTTGCGGATCGCGCCGCCCGTGCCGAGGGGCTCCTCCTCCGTGACGTACTCCAGACGGAGGCCGAGCGACGAGCCGTCGCCGAAGTACGGCTCGAAAACCTCGGCCAAGTACGACGTGGCCAGGACGATGTGGTCCACGCCCGCCGCTCTCGCTCTCGCCAACTGGTGCGTGAGGAACGGAACCCCGGCCGCCGGAACCATCGGCTTCGGCGTGTGCACGGTGAGCGGACGCAGCCTAGTGCCCTTGCCGCCGACCAGGAGGATCGCTTCTGTCACCTGTCGTCTCTGCTTCCTGCCGGGACCGGCCGAACTGTCTTTCGGCCGGCCAGTGTATGCAGTCCGTTGTGCGGCGCCTTCGACGGCAGTGCGGTACTTCGCGTTCCGCCCCGTGCCCCCCGTCGGCGGTGAATGTGACCCACCAGGCCCCCCTGCCCCACCAGGCCCCCGGAACTCCACTCCCCTTCGCTTCAGCGGCCCTGGTAGCGGGCCGACGAGGCGCGGGCCGAGCCGAGCTTTCGGTAGAGCTGGAGGCCGGGGCACGCGGTGGAGTAGCCGTCGCGATGACCGGAGATCACATTCAGTCGTACGTTCTTTCCCTTTCGGTACAGATTGCCACCGCCGGACGTCAGATATGTCTTCCCGCGCGGATTGGCGCCGTAGAGGCCCAGCTTCCAAGCCGTGAGCCGGGCCACGGACTTCACCGAGGCGGCGGTCGGCTTGCTGGTGCCGTAGCTGCCGAGGACGGCGATCCCCATGCTGTTGGAGTTGAAACCGAGAGTGTGGGCGCCCAGGACGGGCTTCGCCACTCCCCCGGCGCGGCCCTCGTAGATTCTTCCGCACTTGTCGACGAGGAAGTTGTAGCCGATGTCGCGCCAGCCCATGCTCTTGACGTGGTAGCGGTAGATACCGCGAATGAGCGAGGGAGCCTGCGAGCACCGGTACTTGTTGCCGGTGGCCGTGTGGTGCACGAAGGCCGCCTTCACCTTCTTCGTGTAGACGAACCTCCGCTCCCGCCAGCTCTCGTTCGCGCCCCAGCCGCGTCGCGTGACGATGCGCGGCCGCGGCCCGATGTACGGCTTCGCCCGCTGTGCCTGCGTCAACTCGGATCCGCGCAGGGCCAGCAGCTCCCGCTCGGTCGCCGTGCGGTCGAGCGCGGGGATCTCGGCGGCACCGATGGGGGCGAGTGCGGCGTTGGCACCGGATGCGGCGAGGGCTTCGGCCGTCTCGACGGTCTCGGCCTTCAGGGATCCGGGGCGGGTGGCATCGCCGGAGTCGCCGCCCTTCACCGGGGCGGCCTCGCCGGGGTCGACGAGTTCGAGGCGGAGGCCGGCGGGGAGCGTCGTGGCGGTCTCGGGGGCGGTCGCCGAGTCGTCACCACTGACTTCCTCTCCGGCATCCTCCTCGGTTCCCTCTCCGGC
>CBFGZZ010000656.1:0-2500 GCA_965653385.1 uncultured Streptomyces sp.
TGCTCGCGGCGCGACGAACAGCACCTCGCGCGCATGCTCCGTGCCGTCCGCCAGGCGCACCCCCTTGAGCCGGTCGTCCTCGATCGCCAGCCCGGCCACCGCACCCGGCACGATCTTCACGCCCGCCGCCGCGAGCCTGCGCAGGTCGTCGTCCGAGAGGTCGGACTCGGCGAGCCGGTGCGGGAAGAAGGTCACGTCCTTCGACCACTGCGTGACCATGAGCGCCTGGTGGACGCTCATCGGGGTCGTCGCCAGCACCCCGAAAGCCTGGTCGCGGACCTCCCAGCCGTGGCAGTACGGGCAGTGCAGCACATCGCGGCCGAAGCGCTCGGCGATGCCGGGGACGTCCGGCAGCTCGTCCTTGAGGCCGGTGGCGATGACCAGTCGCCGGGCGTGCACGTGCCGGCCGTCGGCCAGCGTGACCGCGAAGTCCTCGCCGCGTTCGACGTCCACCACCCGGTCCCGGACCAGCTCCACGCCGTACCGCGCGATCTCCTCGCGTCCGACGGCCAGGAACTCGGCGGGCGGCATGCCGTCCCGGGACAGATAGCCCTGCATGTGGGCGGCGGGCGCGTTGCGGGGTTCGCCGGCGTCGACGACCAGGGTGCGGCGCCGGGCGCGGCCCAGGACGAGGGCGGCGGACAGGCCCGCGGCGCCGTCTCCGACGACGACCACTTCGTACGTACCGGTGTTGTGCTCGGTCATGGTGACCACCTCCACCGAGACAGTCGCGCGGTCGCCGCCGCATTGACAAACGCGTTTGCTGAAACTGCAATGGCGTGATGAGTGAGGACGACGAGATGGACACGGTGCTCGCGGAGGTCGGTCCACGTCTGCGCCGGATCCGCAAGGAGCGGGGTGCGACGCTGGCCGGCCTGTCCGAGGCGACCGGTATCTCGGTGAGCACGCTCTCCAGGCTGGAGTCGGGGCTGCGCAAGCCCAGTCTGGAACTGCTGCTGCCGATCGCGCGAGCGCACGAGGTGGCGCTGGACGAACTGGTCGCGGCGCCCGCCGTGCGCGACCCCCGGGTGCGGGCCGAGCCGATCAGGCGGCACGGGCGCACGTACTGGCCGCTGACCCGGCAGCCCGGCGGCCTCCAGGCCTTCAAGGTGCTGGTGCCGCAGGAGAAGGTCGAGCCGGAGCCGCGGACCCACGAGGGGTACGAGTGGCTGTACGTGATGGCGGGGAAGCTGAGGATGGTCCTGGGTGATCACGACATCGTGCTGACCGCGGGGGAGGCCGTCGAGTTCGACACCCGGGTGCCGCACTGGTTCGGGTCGACGGGGGAGGGGCCGGTGGAGTTCCTCAGTCTGTTCGGGCCGCAGGGGGAGCGGATGCATGTGCGGGCGCGCCCCAAGCGGTCGTGACGCACCCGACTGTTCCCGAATGACGGTTCCCTGATGGCAAGCGACCGCTTAGTATGCGTACCGACCCCGGTCAGACGAAGCAGTCCCGTGGAGGCACCGCATGCAGGCATGGCAAGTGCACGAGAACGGCGAGCCGAGCGAGGTGATGCGGCTCGACGACGTCGGGACGCCCACGCCCGGTGACGGCCAGGTCCTGCTGAAGGTGCGTGCCGCGAACATCAACTTCCCGGACGCGCTGCTGTGCCGGGGCCAGTACCAGGTCAGGCCGCCGCTGCCGTTCACGCCGGGCGTGGAGATCTGCGGCGAGACCGAGGACGGGCGCCGCGTCCTCGCCAACCCGGCGCTGCCGTACGGCGGCTTCGCCGAGTACGCCGTCGCGGACGCCGCCGCTCTCCTGCCCGCACCCGACGCGCTGGACGACGCCGAGGCCGCCGCCCTGCACATCGGCTACCAGACCGGCTGGTTCGGCCTGCACCGCCGAGCCGGTCTGGAAGCCGGCGAGACCCTGCTCGTCCACGCTGCCGCCGGAGGGGTCGGCAGCGCGGCCGTGCAGCTCGGGAAGGCCGCCGGCGCCACCGTCATCGGTGTCGTCGGCGGCTCCGAGAAGGCGGCCGTCGCCCGCGAACTGGGCTGCGACGTCGTCATCGACCGGCGTGGCGAGGACGTCATCGCCGCCGTCAAGGAGGCCACCGGCGGCCGGGGCGCCGACGTGATCTACGACCCCGTGGGCGGTGCGGCCTACGCCCAGTCCGCCAAGGTCGTCGCCTTCGAGGGCCGGATCGTCGTGGTCGGCTTCGCCAGCGGCTCGATCCCCAGCCCGGCGCTCAACCACGCCCTGGTGAAGAACTACTCGATCCTCGGCCTGCACTGGGGCCTGTACAACACCAAGAACCCCAAGCTGATCCAGCACTGCCACGAACAGCTCACCGAGCTGGCCGCCCGGGGCGCCATCAAGCCGCTGGTCAGCGAACGCGTCCCGCTGAGCGGCGCCGCGGCCGCCGTGCAGCGCGTCGCCGACGGCGTCACCACCGGGCGCCTCGCCGTGATCCCGGGACTCACCGAAGGAGGAGCGGCATGACCGACGCCACCGAACTGCGCCGTCGCACCGCGGAGCTGCTGGCCGCTCACCCGCC
>CBFGZZ010000657.1:0-2457 GCA_965653385.1 uncultured Streptomyces sp.
CGTCGAGTCGGCCGGGGTGGCGGGCGGGCTCCAGCAGACCGCGATGAACGTCGGGCCGGTGCTGGGCGTGGCCGCCGCGACCGCCCTCATGGGAGCGGCCGGCGGCTCCGGGCTGCCGCTGGGGGTCTTCGCCGCCCTCGCCCTGGCAGGTGCGGGGCTGGCTCGGGCCCTTCCCGGGCGGCGGGCCTCGACGATCGACGATCATGGCCAATCGCGGGACCGTACACGTGTTCCTGCGCGACGATGAGATCAGAGGCCGTTCCGTCGGGGTATGCCGGAGCGCACCCTCGTCGTACGTATGCGGAGGAGAGCGATGGCACTGCTGACACAAGAGGTCGACCCCGGTGAGGTCGGGCTGGACGCGAAGGCGCTGGACCGCCTCGACCGGCATTTCGCCCACTGTGTCGACGAGGGGCGGATACCCGGCTACCTGGTGTCCGTCGCCCGCGGTGGACGCGTCGCCCACCTGGCCACGCACGGCCATCGGGACCTCGCGGCCGGGCTGCCCGTCGAGGCCGACACGCTGTGGCGGATCTACTCCATGACCAAGCCGGTCACCACGGTCGCCGCGCTGCTGCTGGTGGAGGAGGGCAAGCTGTCGCTCGACGACCCGGTCGGCCGCCATCTGCCGGCCTTCGCCGAGCCTCGGGTGTACGTCAGCGGATCCGGCGCCGACACGGTGACCCGCCCCGCCGAAGGGCCGATGACCGTCCGGCATCTGATGACCCACACCGCCGGACTGACCTTCGCCTTCTACCACACGCACCCCGTCGACGCCCTCTACCGGGACGCCAACCTGGAGTCGGCCGTGCTGCCCGGCTCCGACCTGGCCACGACGGTCGACGTGTACGCGAGCCTGCCGTTGCAGTTCGAGCCGGGGACGCAGTGGAACTACTCGGTCGCCACCAACGTCCTGGGCCGGGTCATCGAGGTCGTGTCCGGACAGCCGCTGGACGAGTTCTTCGCCGAACGGATCTTCGGGCCGCTCGGGATGACCGACGCCGGGTTCCGCGTGAGCGACGAGCAGGCGGACAGGCTCGCCGAGCTGTACGGGGGGACCGCGGACGGCGGGATCGAGCCGATCCCCGGCCTCCCGCTGCGCGGCCGGCCCCGCTTCCTGTCCGGCAGCGGCGGGATGGCCGCCTCCGCGCACGACGTGCACCGCTTCATGGAACTGCTGCGCCGCCGCGGTGAGCTCGACGGCACCCGTCTGCTGTCCCCCGAGACCGTGGACCTGATGACGTCCAACCACCTTCCGGGCGGCGTCGACCTGCGCTCCTTCGGCAGCCGCCCGGCCCATGACGAGGCCGGCAACGACGGCATGGGCTTCGGTCTGGGCGTCTCGGTGGTGATCGACCCGGCGCGCACGAAAGCCCCGACCGTCCTCGGCGCCTACGGCTGGAGCGGGGTGGCGACCACCACGTTCTGGGTCGACCCGCGCCACGACCTGACGGTGCAGTTCATGACACAGGTCCGGCCCAAGACCTCGCACACCCTGTTCCAGGACCTCAAGCGGCTCGTGAACGAGGCCGTCACGGATGCCTGATGGAGCACCTCGTCAGGACAGGTGCGCGACCGCGTCCAGATGGGGCAGGTGGTGGTCGAGGCGCTCGCGCTTGGTGCGCAGATAGGTGATGTTGTTCTCGCACGGCGGGATCAGCAGCGGTACCTGCTCGGCCACCTGGATGCCGTGCTGCACCAACGCCTCACGCTTGCGCGGGTTGTTCGACATCAGGCGGACGCTGTTCACACCCAGGTCGTGCAGGATCCCGGCGGCGACGCCGTAGTCCCTGGCGTCCACGGGCAGACCGAGCGCGAGGTTGGCCTCGACGGTGTCCAGGCCCTCCGCCTGGAGGGCCATCGCCCGCAGCTTGCCGAGCAGACCGATGCCGCGCCCCTCGTGGCCCCGCAGATAGACGACGATGCCGCTGCCCTCCGCGACGACGGCACGCAGCGCGGAGGCGAGCTGGTCGCCGCACTCGCAGTGCTGGGAGCCGAACGCGTCGCCGGTCAGGCATTCGGAGTGCAGCCGGGTCAGGACGTCGTCCGTGCCTGTCTCGCCGTACACCAGGGCCACTTGCTCGTCACCGCGGTCATGGTCGAGGTAGCCGATCGCCCGGAATTCCCCGTACACGGTGGGCAGGGGGGCATTCACCACACGCTCCACACCGGAACGCTGCGTCCGCTGGCCGGACTTCTTGCCGAGTACGCCAATTTTTTCTGTCATGATTCTTCAGTTCCTAAGCAGAGACGAAAGGCCGTGAAAAGATGAGTGGTTCACGAAAGCGGCCGGCGGCACACTCGCTGGTGCCGGCGGACACCACCGAAGACGTACGGACGCGAGGAGCGGGCGTTTCACGGCAGGTCGCGGTCCTTCCCGTCGGAAGCTTCGAGCAGCACGGCGCGTTCCTCCCGCTGGCGACCGACACGCTGGTGGCCTGCGCGGTCGCGCGCGAG
>CBFGZZ010000658.1:0-2456 GCA_965653385.1 uncultured Streptomyces sp.
TTCTACTCGATCTCCGGTTCCGACTTCGTCGAGATGTTCGTCGGTGTCGGTGCCTCCCGAGTCCGAGACCTGTTCGAGCAGGCCAAGGCGAACGCCCCGGCGATCGTCTTCGTCGACGAGATCGACGCGGTCGGCCGCCACCGCGGCGCCGGCCTCGGCGGCGGTCACGACGAGCGCGAGCAGACCCTGAACCAGCTGCTCGTCGAGATGGACGGATTCGACGTGAAGGGCGGCGTGATCCTGATCGCCGCCACGAACCGCCCCGACATCCTCGACCCGGCGCTGCTGCGACCCGGCCGCTTCGACCGCCAGATCGCGGTCGACCGCCCGGACATGCAGGGCCGTCTGGAGATCCTCAAGGTCCACCAGAAGGGCAAGCCGGTCGCCCCGGACGTCGACCTGTCGGCGGTCGCCCGCCGCACCCCCGGCTTCACGGGTGCCGATCTGTCGAACGTCCTGAACGAGGCCGCGCTGCTCACGGCCCGCTCGGACAAGAAGCTCATCGACAACCAGATGCTGGACGAGGCCATCGACCGCGTCGTGGCGGGCCCGCAGAAGCGGACCCGGATCATGTCGGACAAGGAGAAGAAGATCACCGCGTACCACGAGGGCGGACACGCCCTGGTCGCGGCGGCCTCCCCGAACTCCGACCCGGTCCACAAGATCACGATCCTCTCCAGAGGCCGTGCCCTCGGCTACACGATGGTCCTGCCGGACGAGGACAAGTACTCCACGACCCGCAACGAGATGCTGGACCAGCTGGCCTACATGCTGGGCGGCCGCGCGGCCGAGGAACTCGTCTTCCACGACCCGACCACGGGCGCTGCGAACGACATCGAGAAGGCCACGACCACGGCCCGCGCGATGGTCACGCAGTACGGCATGACCGAGCGTCTCGGAGCCATCAAGTTCGGCGGCGACAACACCGAGCCGTTCCTCGGACGTGAGATGGCTCACCAGCGCGACTACTCGGAAGAGGTCGCCGCGCTGGTGGACGAGGAAGTCAAGAAGCTGATCGAGAACGCGCACAACGAGGCCTGGGAGATCCTGGTCGAGAACCGCGACGTCCTCGACAACCTGGTGCTTCAGCTGCTGGAGAGGGAGACGCTGGGCAAGGAGGAGATCGCCGAGATCTTCGCCCCCATCGTCAAGCGTCCGCCGCGTCCCGCCTGGACCGGCTCCTCCCGCCGCACGCCGTCCACCCGTCCGCCGGTGCTCTCCCCGAAGGAGCTCGCACTGACGAACGGCGCCAACGGCGCGACCCCGGCGATCTCCACCGCCAAGTCCACGCTCACGGAGCCCGCCCCGGCGGCCGAGCCGGCCCCCGAGGACCGTCCGGAGAGCTGACGCCCAGGCCTTGGTACCCCCACCAGGCCCGGAATGGATGCCGCGCCCCCCAGGTTTTAGCCTGGGGGGCGCGGCATTTTCGTATGCCCGCAGTTCAGACGCGCACGTGGCCCACACCCGCGCGACCCGCAGAGGAACGAGGCACCACATGACCGACCCCGTGACGCTGGACGGCGAGGGCCGCATCGGAGAGTTCGACGAGAAGCGCGCCGAGAACGCCGTGCGTGAGCTGTTGATCGCGGTCGGCGAGGACCCCGATCGGGAGGGGTTGAAGGAGACGCCGGCGCGGGTGGCGCGGGCTTATCGGGAGCTTCTGGCGGGACATACGCAGCAGCCTGAGGATGTCCTGACGACTACGTTCGATATCGGGCATGACGAGATGGTGCTGGTCAAGGACATTGAAATCGTCAGCCTCTGTGAACACCATATGTTGCCATTCCATGGCGTAGCTCACATCGGGTACATTCCGGCGGAAAGCGGCAAGATTACGGGCCTGTCGAAGCTGGCGCGGCTGGTTGAGGTGTTTGCCCGTCGCCTCCAGGTGCAGGAACGACTCACCACGCAGGTCGCCGACTCCCTCATGAAGATTCTCGAAGCCCGGGGCGTGATCGTCGTCATCGAGGCCGAGCACATGTGCATGTCGGTGCGCGGCATTCGTAAGCCAGGTGCCAAGACCACGACGTCGGCCGTGCGCGGTCAGCTTCGAGACGCTACGACCCGGGCCGAGGCAATGAGCCTGATACTGGCACGCTGACCCGATTGTCAGTGGTGCCCGATACCGTCCTTGATCAGTGAGTTGATCGCTGATCAAGGGGGATCGCGGCGAGGAACGTCGAAGTGGGCTCCAAGCTCTGGAGCCTGGACGGTACGCGGACAGTGCAGACGACCGTCGTTGAGATGACGGCGGTCAAGGCGCGCGAGGTCGTCGATGTGGTGACCGATCGCGTGACGTTCACTGTGGCCGCGAATCAGGAGCTGAGCACGCAGATGGCTGGATGCCTGCGGTAGACGCGGCAGGGTGCGTGCTTGCGTGGACTCATACGAAGAAGCTGTGCCGAGAGCGGCTGACGATCCGGCCCGGCTATGAGTTCGGCTACTTCGTCGGGGCC
>CBFGZZ010000659.1:0-2456 GCA_965653385.1 uncultured Streptomyces sp.
CGTGTTCGATGCGGTTGCCGCCATTGCCGCCGACCCGGCCCTGCCGCCCACCGACCCGCCCCTCAACCCCGCCGCCCCAACGTGTTAATCGGGGGGCGGCGGGCCCGTAGAAAGAACCACGCCCCGCCATCGGAGCCGCACATGTCCCCCGCACGAACAGGCGCCAGACCCGGCGCCGCTCCGCGTTCCGTCCCCGCCACTCTCCTGTTCCTGCTGCTGGCCCTGGCCGTCGCGGCAGCGACGCTGGTCCTGCCCGGCGCGGGCAGGGCGGACGCCCTCTCCCGCCCCGCCCAGACGCTCTACACCCCGCCCTCCGACGCCCTCTCCCCCGGAAGCTACTACCCGCGGGCGATGCGCCTGCAGCACAACGGCACGGCCAACGGCACCCTGCTCGCCACGTTCGAGCAGTACCGCGTGGACATGCCCGTCTTCCCGATCTACCGCAGCACCGACAACGGCGTTTCCTGGACGAAGCTCTCCGAGGTCGCCGACACCCAGAACGGCTGGGGCATGCGCTGGCAGCCCGAGCTCTTCGAACTCCCCAAGGCGATGGGCGACTTCCCCGCCGGGACCATCCTGGCCGCCGGTGACTCGGTGCCCTACGACCGGTCCGGCAGCAAGATCGACCTGTACGCCAGCACCGACCGCGGCCAGAGCTGGACCTTCGTCACCAACATCGCCACCGGCGGTAAAGCCACTGACGTGAACGGCAACACCCCCGTGTGGGAACCGTTCTTCCTGGTCTCCGGCGACAAGCTCATCGTCTACTACTCCGACCAGCGCGACCCCGACCACGGGCAGAAGATCGTCCACCAGGTCTCCACGGACGTCCGCAACTGGGGCCCGGTCGTGGACGACGTGGCGATGCCCACCTACAGCCAGCGCCCCGGCATGCCGACCGTCGCCAGGATGCCCAACGGCAAATACATCATGACGTACGAGTTCGGCGGTTCCGCCGCGGGCAACTTCGCCGTCCACTACAAGATCTCCTCCGACCCGGAGGCGTTCGACTCCGTCACCGGCATCCCGCTGCGCACCACCGACGGCCTGGTTCCCCAGGGCACGCCCTACATCACCTGGCTGCCCACCGGCGGCCCCAACGGAACCCTCGTCACCACCGCCCACAGCAGCGACGACCTGTTCGTCAACACGCAGAACGGCGCCGCGGACACCTGGACGCGGATGCCCTCCAACGTCGGTGGCGGCTACAGCCGGGGTCTGCTTCCGCTGGCCGACGGCCACAGTCTGATGGTGTTCAGCGCGGGCTTCGGCGGCGACAACCGCCGCAACCCGGTCACGTACAGCACGGTCGACTTCGGCGGCAGCATCTCCGATGGCGCCACCTACACCATGACCAACGCGAACAGCGCCCTGAACCTCACCATCGCGGGCGGCTCCACCACCAACGGCACCACCGCCACCCAGCAGAGCCCCACCACCTCCACCAACCAGCAGTGGCGCTTCGAGCAGCAGTCCTCGGGCTACTTCAAGATCTTCAACGGCGCCAGCGGCAAGGTCCTCGGCGTCCAGAACCAGTCCACCGCCGACGGCGCAACCGTCCTGCAGTGGGATGACAACGGCACCCTCGACCACGAGTGGGCCATCGCACCCCACCCGGCCGGCGGGTACAGCATCACCAACCGCATCAGCGGCAAGTTCCTCGAAATCCCCAGCGCCTCCACCACCGTCGGCACCGCCGCCGTGCAGTGGAGCGGGACCACCTGCGGCTGCCAGCGCTGGAACCTCACCCAGACCGCCCTGCCGCCCCTGGGCACCGGCCAGTACGTCCTGGTGAACAAGAACAGCGGCAAGTACCTCGACATCCCGAACGGCTCCACCACCGCCGGCACGGCCGCGGGCCAGTGGCAGAACACGTTCTGCGCCTGCCAGCTCTTCACCTTCCAGTCCGCCGGCAGCGGCGCCTGGAACATCAAGAACGCCAAGAGCAACCTCAACCTGGACATCCAAGGCTCCTCCAGTGCCGCGGGCGCGGCCATCGTCCAGAACACCGCCTCCAGCGCCGACTCCCAGAAGTGGACCCTCACCGACGCGGGCGGCGGCTACTTCAAACTCCGGAACGTGAACAGCACCCTCGTCGCCGGAGTCGCCCAGTCCTCCACCGCCAACGGGGCAGCAGTCATCCAGTGGGGCAGTGCCAGCCTCGACGACCAGCTCTGGAAGATCGTCCGCGTCAACTGACAGCTCCCACCATGCCATGACCAGGCGCGGGAACCGCCGGCGAAGCGGTTCCCGCGCCTGCCGTCCGTGTCGGCCGACCGGCCGCGGCGCGGCCGACCGCTCCTCTCTACAGTGACCGATGTGAACCTCCTGCCTGCGACGGACGACATCCCCACGACGCGGACCCGTCGGCAGGGCTGTCTGCGTGCGGTGGGTTTCACCACGCTGGTCCTGCTGGCCGCCGCGGACGTGCTCATCGCCGTCGCCAACGGCAAGAC
>CBFGZZ010000660.1:0-2446 GCA_965653385.1 uncultured Streptomyces sp.
CCCCGCCAACCCCTCGTCCCCCATTGCCGGGCGGGCGGGCTGCGCCCGCCCGGGCGTAGCTCCGGCGGGGGGGGGGGGACGGCAAGGGCCCGTCCTCGAATGCCCGGCCGGCTGGGACGCCCGGACCGGCGAAGCTCCTGCGGGGGGCCGGGCCGGCAATTGCAACGGGCCGCCGCAGGCATCAATCCACTGACAAGTGATCCAACTTCCGCAGGATCACACCCTCCCGCAACGCCCAAGGACAGACCTCCAGCGTCTCCACCCCGAACAGATCCATCGCCCCCTCGGCCACCAACGCGCCCGCCAGCAGCTGCCCCGCCCGTCCCTCGGAGACCCCGGGGAGTTCCGCGCGCTGGGCCACCGTCATCCCCGCAAGGCGCGGGACCCACGCCTCCAGGGACTCCCGCTTCAGCTCGCGCTGGGTGTACAGGCCCTCCGCGGAGCGGGCGGCGCCGGCGATGCGGGCCAGTTGTTTGAAGGTCTTGGACGTCGCGACCACATGGTCCGGCGCACCGAAACGGCTGAATTCGCCGACCGTGCGAGCGATCTGCGCCCGGACGTGCCGCCGGAGCCCACGTATGTCCTCCGCCTCCGGCGGATCGCCCGGCAGCCACCCCGCCGTCAGCCGTCCGGCCCCGAGCGGCAGCGACACCGCCGCGTCCGGCTCCTCGTCGATGCCGTAGGCGATCTCCAGCGACCCGCCCCCGATGTCCAGCACGAGCAGCTTCCCGGCCGACCACCCGAACCACCGCCGAGCAGCGAGGAAGGTCAGCCGAGCCTCCTCGGACCCGGTGAGAACCTGCAGCTCAACGCCGGTTTCAGCCTTCACGCGCGCGAGCACGTCATCGGCGTTGCCGGCCTCCCGCACCGCGGACGTCGCGAACGGCAGCACTTCCTCGACGCCCTTGTCCTCGGCAGCCTGGAGCGCGTCGTGGATGACGCCGATCAGCTTGTCGACCCCCTCGGGACCGATGGCGCCGCTGTCATCGAGGAGTTGGGCAAGACGCAGCTCCACCTTGTGCGAGTGCGCGGGCAACGGGCGCGCGCCAGGGTGCGCATCCACCACCAGCAGATGCACCGTGTTAGATCCCACGTCGAGGACACCGAGTCTCATGTACGGAACGCTACTGCCACCGGCCGTTCCTCCGACCCTCAAGGTCCTCGAAGCCGCAGGTACGGACGCCGTACCCTGGACCCGTGCCAAAGACGAAAAAGGCGAAGAACGGTAAGACGCCCAAATCCGACAAGGGTTCTTCGCAGGCGAAGGCGGCCACCAAGGCGAAGAAGCCCCAGAAGGACTCCCCGGAACCGGACGAGAAGGGGCTCGACTTCGCCCGCGCATGGGTGGAGTTCCCTGATCCGGCGGACGACGAGCAGGTCTTCCGCTGCGATCTGACATGGCTGACCTCCCGTTGGAACTGCATCTTCGGCAGCGGCTGCCAGGGCATCCAGGCGGGCCGCGCGGATGACGGCTGCTGCACGCTGGGGGCCCATTTCTCGGACGAGGACGACGAGAAGCGCGTCGCGGAGCATGTGGCGAGGCTCACGCCGGAGATCTGGCAGCACCATGACGAGGGCATGGAGCACGGCTGGATCTCGGAGGACGAGGACGGCGACCGCCAGACCCGCCCGTTCAACGGCTCGTGCATCTTCCAGAACCGCCCCGGCTTCGCGGGCGGCGCGGGCTGCTCGCTGCACATCCTCGCCCTGAAGGAGGGCCGCGAGCCGCTGGAGACCAAGCCGGACGTCTGCTGGCAGCTGCCGGTCCGGCGGACGTACGACTGGATCGACCGGCCCGACGACACCCGTGTGCTCCAGGTGTCGATCGGTGAGTACGACCGCCGAGGCTGGGGTCCGGGCGGCCATGACCTGCACTGGTGGTGCACGTCGGCGACCTCGGCGCACGGCGCGGGCGACCCGGTGTACGTGTCCTACCGGCCGGAGCTGACGGAGCTGATGGGCAAGGCGGGATACGACCGCCTGGTCGAGCTGTGCGAGCAGCGGCTGGCCTCGCAGCTGCCGATGGTGGCCCCGCACCCGGCGGATCCCGTCGACTAGCCACCCTGGCCACCCAGCGGACCCCGCCCACCCGGCGGATCCCGTCGACCACGGCCTCCCTGGCCACCCGGCGGCACCGGCGCCTACGACCCCGCCGGGCTCGGGTCGCCGCTCCCGCTCGGCGGCGGCGTCGAGCCCCCCGGGCCGGACGGACCTGACGGACCTGACGGATCCGACGGGCCGGACGGCGACGGATCGTCGGCCGTGGGCGACGGATCGGGGTCGGGAGACGACGGCGGCGGCTCGCTCGGCGTCCCAGGGTCGGTCGGGGCCGGAGTCGTCGGCGTCGGGTCGGGTCCGGAGGACGAGGGCGGCGGCTCGCTGGGCGTCCCGGGGGCGGTCGGGTCGGTGGGGTGTGGGGCCGGACCGGGGCCATGGCCCGGGTCGG
>CBFGZZ010000661.1:0-2436 GCA_965653385.1 uncultured Streptomyces sp.
CGTCCTCGACGGCCCCGGCCCACCAACCCACCGAACCGCGCTGCGCGAACGGCCACCGGACAGCCACCGGCCGCCGCAGGCACCCCCCGCTCACCTACCCAGCGCCGCCAGTTCCTTCGCCGCCTCCGTGAGGTCCTTCGCCGTGTCGATGGCTCGCCAGTACGCGCCCTGGGGGATGGGAAACCCGGCCAGGCGGCGTTCGCGTGCCAGGTGGGGGAACGTAGTGCGTTCGTGGTCGCCCCGGGCGGGGAGCAGGTCCGCGAAGGCGGACGAGAAGACGTAGACACCGGCGTTGATCTCGAACGTCGACGGCGGTGCCTCGATGAAGTCGGTGATGTGCCCGAAGCCGTCGGTTTTCACCGCGCCCCACGGAATGCGCGGCCGCGCAAGCGCGAGCGTGGCGACCGCGTCGCGCTCCGTGTGGAAGTCCGCCATGTCGCGCAGCGAGAAACGGGTCCAGATGTCCCCGTTGGTGGCGTACCAGGGCTGATCCGGATGCGGAAGATGTGCGGCCGCGTACTTCAGGCCACCACCGCGCCCGAGCGGCTCCGCCTCGACGACCGTCGTCACACGGACCGGCAGCTCGGCCGACTTCAGCCAGTCCTGCAGCACCTCGGCGAGATGCCCGCAGCTGACCACGACGTCCGTCACGCCCTCCTCGGCCAGCCAGGCGAGCTGGTGGCCGATGATCGGAGTCCCCGTGCCGGGGATCTCGACCATCGGCTTGGGCCGGTCGTCGGTGTACGGGCGGAGTCTGGACCCCTGGCCCCCGGCCAGGACGACGGCTTGAACGGGGCGGGACGCGGCGTTCGGATCAGTCATGACCGAACTGTACGCGGCGCCCCGCTCGCGGCATCGGGCCGACAACCGTTCTGCAAGAGCCCGCCGGTAACCATCCGCTAGCTGTGCGCCGCGGCCACACCCGAGGCGAACGCGGTGTCACAGACGGGTCGGGCGTACGACTGCGCCCGCGTCGGACCGTACACACGGACCGCCGCGCGGCCCAGCGCGCGGGCGATCGAGGCGCAGTGCCTCGCCAGCGACGGGCGCTCGTCGACGGCCTGCTGGAGGTGGGTGAGGGCGACGCCGGGGTTCTTCTCCTGCAACTCGGTCAGGAGCTGGTCGCGCAGCACGTCCTGTGGCGCGCGGGGAGCGGAGTTCTTCCCCTTGCCCGCGCTGGAGACGTCGGTCGCGGTCAGCACCGAGTCCGAGGGGTCCCCCGACCAGTTGACCCGGGTGACCGCGAGCGTCCCGGAGAGCACCAGGAAGACGGGCAGGACGAGAGCGAGGGTGCGGCCGAGCTGGCGGGCGGGGCCCCGGTGGCCGCGTCGTGTCTGTTGGATGGTGGAGTGCTTCACGCGAGTGAGGGTAGCGTTCGGTGCTGACATGGCGACATTTAGTCACCGGTTCGGGGGACGAAGAGGGCCTTGTTTTTGGGTAGCGCGTTGACGCACAGCCCTCGAAATGACCGGTATGCCGGGGTATTTGTCGACAACGAGAAGGGCCCCGCAGCCGTCTGCGGGGCCCTCTTCGTCAACCTGGGTGAATTACCCGGGGTTGTGCTGCCTCAGTCGGACAGCCGCGCACCCGTGGAGGTCGAGAACACGTGGGTCTCGCCCGAACGCGGGACGACATACAGCGTGCTGCCCTTCTCCGGCACGTCACGGCCGCTGACGCGGACGACGAGGTCCTTGGAGTCGTCGCCGCCCACCTTGGCGGTGCCGTAGACGTACGCGTCGGCGCCGAGCTCCTCGACCACGTTGACGGTGACCGCGAGACCCTGGCCCGAGTCGGAGCCGGTCACCTCGAAGTGCTCGGGACGGACACCCACGGTGACGGTCTTGTCGGTGGTGGCGGAGAGCGCGTCACGGTCGACGGGGACGACCGCGTTGCCGAACTTCACACCGCCGTCGGTGATCGGCACCTCGACCAGGTTCATGGCGGGGGAGCCGATGAAGCCGGCGACGAAGAGGTTGGCCGGGCGGTCGTACATGTTGCGCGGGGTGTCGACCTGCTGGAGCAGACCGTCCTTGAGGACCGCCACGCGGTCGCCCATCGTCATGGCCTCGACCTGGTCGTGGGTGACGTAGACGGTGGTGATGCCGAGCCGGCGCTGCAGCGACGCGATCTGCGTACGGGTCGAGACACGGAGCTTGGCGTCCAGGTTGGACAGCGGCTCGTCCATGAGGAAGACCTGCGGCTCACGCACGATGGCGCGACCCATGGCGACACGCTGACGCTGACCACCGGAGAGCGCCTTCGGCTTGCGGCCGAGGTACTCGGTGAGGTCGAGGATCTTCGCGGCGTCCTCGACCTTCTGCTTGATCTCGGCCTTCGGCACGCCGGCGATCTTGAGCGCGAAGCCCATGTTGTCGGCGACGGTCATGTGCGGGTACAGCGCGTAGTTCTGGAACACCATGGCGATGTCCCGGTCCT
>CBFGZZ010000662.1:0-2423 GCA_965653385.1 uncultured Streptomyces sp.
TGCCTGACCTGGGTTCATCCCGGGACTGAACACCGACGCGGTTCGAGGTACCGTGCCCAGCCCCCGGGCCCCGCCCGCCAGTGACCGGCCCCGCAAATACAGTCCCGTCAGTCCCGTCGGCCGCTGCTTCCGGGCATGGCTGGTCATGCCGGCCCCTCCTCTGGAGGACGCACCGGCCAGGCTTCAGGACGGATTTACCACTCGGCGAAGAGTTCGGCGTATCAGTTCGTTCACGCCGTGCCGTGGTACGAGTCCGTCGGCGGCGGCTTGCATGCCCGTGTAGACGGTGCTCCAGATCATCAGTTCGATCCACCTCGCGGGAACTGCCGAGTCGAGTGCCCCTTCACGCTGGCCTCGCTCGATCTCGGCGAGGATCAGCTCGTCGACCTCTCGTGCGATACCGGCGTCAGCCTCAGAAGGCGTGCCTTCGGTGGTGGTGAACAAGAAGCTCACCCGATCACCAGCGTGCACCATCGCGGTGATAATCCGTTGGATCACCTCGAGCGCCGAGTCTGTGACGGGGCCAGCCTGCTTGATCGCGGTTTGCAGCGTCATCCACGAGTCGGTGATGAGTGCCGTGTGAAGGACCTGACGGTCGGAGAAGTACCGGTGAATGGTTGCTCGCCCCACGCCGGCGGCAGCGGCGATGTCACCCAGGCCGACGGTGGGATCGCGAGACCACTGCGTCGCTGCGGCATCGAGGATCGCCTGACGGGTGCGGGCGCGTTGAGGGGAGAGATCCATTGCATCATGATACGTCGGCGTCTTATAGTGAGAAGACATGTCTCATTTAGAGAACACCTCTCCCATTACTGTCACCGGGGCAACCGGGGCGGTCGGCCGCCTGGTCGTCGCAGGACTACTTGACGCCGGTCACACGGTGCGCGGAATGTCGCGGCACCCGCAACGTGCCTCACTCCCGGATGGTGCGGACGTTGTCTTCGGCGACCTGGACGACCCCTCCACGCTGAGGCACGCATTCGACGGTGCCGCGCAACTCGTCCTGATCGCGGTCCCCGAGACCGTTGAGGCGGTCGTCTCTCGCGCAAAGCAGGCGGGCATCAAGCACGTGGCCGTGGTCTCCTCCGCCGCCGTGACAGCCGGCTACGACACCACGCACAACGCGGTCGTCGAGCAGGCCGTCATGGGCTCGGGGCTGGGCTGGAGCATCGTGCGTCCCGGTGAGTTCGCGGCAAACTCACTCCTCATATGGGGGCCGGCAATCAAGACAGATCGCCGAGCTGTGGAGCCCTTTCCCGATCAGATCGGGCACCCCATCCATGAGGCCGACATTGCCGACGTCGTCCTGGCCAACCTGCTCGACCCACGCCGCCGCGGACGGATCGACACGATCATCGGACCGGACAGTCTCACCAAGCGCGAACAGGTTGCAGTGATCGCAGAAGCGATCGGAGAACAGATCACGCTCGATGAGGTCTCCGCCGAACAAGCCCGCGGCTTCTACCGAGCCCAAGGGGGCTTCGCGGCCGCGAACGCAGACTTCCTGTTCGGCTTCGAAAGCTACGACGGCGTCGAAGGCATCGCAGATGAACCCCATGACACGAGCGCACCGGACGACGACGCCTACGTCACACTTGATCAGATAACAGGAACCCCAGCTCGCACCTTCCGTCAATGGGCGCACGATCACGCCCCCGACTTCACTTGAGCACTGCATCTCGTCGCGCAACGAGATGGCGGCTGCGCCGGTGAGGCGGCGGGCCACCAGATCGGGTCATGGCGAGGTGGATCATGACTTCGGAGCGCGCGGGTTCAGGAGCGGTCAGCGCCCCGGGACCGTTGCCAGTTCTCATCGACGTTTCCGGACGGCTTGATCGCTAAGTGCTACCCCAACCGTCGGCAAACGTTGCTGGCTGCCACGTACAAGACCACCAGGCGCACCCGAGCCTGCGCACCACCTGGTCCCCGACGGAGGCGGCGAGCCGGCACCGTCGGGGACCAGGTCTCCTACCCCTTCCGGCTCGTCGACGCCCACGATCGAGGCTGGTTCGCTGTCGGAACCGTGCTCTGCCTGGCTTCGACATCGAGAAGCGGCCCCACTTGTCGATCTCGGACGCCGTGATCGACAGCCGAACTTGGCCGCACGGCGTACGCAAAGCGCAGGTCGGCAGGTGGGGCCGGCGGCGGCTGACAAGTGGAGCCACGGAACGCTGACCGAGCCACTCTGCCTATGCGTGGAGCCGAACAGCGCGGCGCCGGGAGTCCTCGTGGGGAGGACGGTGTAGATGAACGCGGCACAGTAGTCGAAGCCGGACGCCCCGGAGTTGCCCCGGTGGTAGGGGCCGCTGCTCTTCATGTAGATGTGGAGGTCCCGGCGCGCGGCGACGTCGAAGGACCCACCACGTGTCGACGGTCACGGAATTCCTCACCCTCAGGGCCACGAGTCCCCATGGGGACGACGA
>CBFGZZ010000663.1:0-2412 GCA_965653385.1 uncultured Streptomyces sp.
GCCTACCACGGCATCCAGGAACTGATCATCCAGAACTTCCGCGCCAAGCCGGACACCGCGATGCGCGGCATGCCGGACGCGGAACTCGACGAACTGGTCGCCACGGTGGCCGTCGCCCGGCACATCATGGGCCCGAGCGCCTGCCTCCAGGCGCCGCCCAACCTCGTCGACTCCGAGTACGAGCGGCTGATCCGGGCCGGCATAGACGACTGGGGCGGCGTCTCCCCGCTGACCATCGACCACGTCAACCCCGAACGCCCCTGGCCGCAGATCGAGGAACTCGCCGAGCGCTCGGCGGCGGCAGGCTTCGAGCTGCGGGAACGGCTCTGCGTCTACCCGGAGTTCGTACAGCGCGGCGAGCCCTGGCTGGACCCGCGGCTGCTTCCGCACGTCCGGGCGCTCGCCGACCCGCAGACGGGCCTGGCACGTCCGGACGCGGTCGTCGAGGGGCACCCGTGGCAGGAGCCCGAGGAGGCCTTCGTCGCGTCCGGCCGTACGGATCTGCACGCCACCATCGACACCGAGGGCCGTACGTCCGACCGGCGCGACGACTTCGACGTGGTGTACGGCGACTGGGGCGCCCTGCGCGAGGCCGCCGCGCCCGGGATGGTGCCGGAGCGCATCGACACCGACGTCCGCCAGGCGCTGCGGGTCGCAGCCGACGACCCGACGAAGCTGACCGACGCCGAGGCCCTGGCGCTGCTGCACGCGGACGGACCGGCACTGGACGCGCTCACCCGCACCGCCGACGACGTCCGCAAATCGGCGGTCGGCGACGACGTCACGTACATCGTCACCCGCAACGTCAACTTCACCAACGTCTGCTACACCGGCTGCCGCTTCTGCGCCTTCGCCCAGCGCCGCACGGACGCCGACGCCTACACCCTCTCCCTGGACCAGGTCGCCGACCGTGCCCAACAGGCCTGGGACGTGGGCGCGGTGGAGGTCTGCATGCAGGGCGGCATCCATCCGGACCTGCCCGGGACGGCGTACTTCGACATCGCGAAGGCCGTGAAGGAGCGCGTGCCCGGCATGCACGTGCACGCCTTCTCGCCGATGGAGGTCGTGAACGGCGCCACCCGCACCGGCATGTCGATCAGGGAGTGGCTGAGCGCCGCGAAGGAGGCCGGCCTGGACTCCATCCCCGGCACCGCCGCCGAGATCCTCGACGACGAGGTCCGCTGGATCCTGACCAAGGGCAAGCTGCCGACGGCCACGTGGATCGAGGTGGTGACGACCGCGCACGAGCTCGGCATCCGCTCCTCGTCCACGATGATGTACGGCCATGTCGACCAGCCCCGCCACTGGCTCGGCCATCTGCGCACCCTGGCCGGCATCCAGCAACGCACGGGCGGCTTCACGGAGTTCGTGACCCTCCCCTTCATCCACACCAACGCCCCGGTCTACCTGGCCGGCATCGCCCGCCCCGGCCCGACGACCCGCGACAACCGCGCGGTGACGGCCATGGCCCGTCTCCTCCTGCACCCGTACATCCCCAACATCCAGACCAGCTGGGTCAAACTGGGCACGGAGGGTGCGGCGGAGATGCTCCGCTCCGGCGCCAACGACCTGGGCGGCACGCTGATGGAGGAGACGATCTCGCGGATGGCGGGTTCGTCGTACGGCTCCTACAAGTCGGTACGCGACCTGGTGGCCGTCGCCGAGGCGGCCGGGCGTCCCGCGAAGCCCCGCACGACCCTCTACGGCGAGGTCCCGGAGGAACGGCAGCGGGCGGCGGCGGCGTCGGACGGGCATCTGCCGGAGCTGCTGCCGGTGCTGGACTGAGGAAGTCCGCCCCGCGGGGGTCGGTACGATGATCCGACCCCCGCTGGAGGGGTTCCCGTAGCTTGTGCAGCTGAGGAGATGCGTGCCGTGCCTGCTCCCAAGGTCTGGGTGACCGGTCTGACGGTGGGAGCGATAGCCGCCGTCACCGTCCTCGCCGTGCAGGCCGACAAGGGGCCGCATCCGACGGCCACGGCGGCGGCCCGCCCGAGCGCGTCGGCGTCGCCGGGCGCGAGCCCCGCCCCGTCGAAGTCCGCCGAGTCCCCCGCAGTGCCGGACGGCTCGGGCACGGGGCGCCGGGTCGTGTACTCCCTCGGCCAGAAGCGGGTGTGGCTGGTCGACGCGAGCGACGCGGCCCGCCGTACCTTCACCGTCTGGCCGGGCACGGTGAACCCGGACCCCGGCACCTACGCGGTGTCGTCGCGCACCATGGCCACCACGGGCTCGGACGGCGTGCAGATCGAGAACATCATCTACTTCGCCGCGAAGTCCGGCGTCTCCATCGCCTTCTCCAACGCCGTGGACGGCTCCTCGCCCCCGCCCGCCGAGGGCAGGCAGACCGGCGGGGTCCGCACGCGCGCGGCCGACGGCGATGCGCTGTGGACGTTCGGGGAGACGGGCACGGCGGTG
>CBFGZZ010000664.1:0-2360 GCA_965653385.1 uncultured Streptomyces sp.
ACGCCTGGATCTCGCGGCGCAGCTGGGACACCGCGACCACATCGGCCGGGGCGGGGGGGGGGGGGGGCAGGCCGATGTCGCCCATGCCGTCCTCGCCGTGCACATGCCGTGCCGAGCGCGCGGGCTCGATCAGCGGGCGTGCGGCGCCCCGGGCGACAGGGATGTCCGGGGCACCGGCCAGCTCCAGCACGGTCAGGGTGTTGCGTACGACGCCGTCCACGTCCGTGTTGCCCGCCACACAGGTGACGGCGCGCAGGTCGAGCCCCGGATGGCGTACGGCGAACAGCAGCGCCAGGGCGTCGTCGACACCGGTGTCGCAGTCGATGACCACCGGGATGGGCTGCCCTTCGGCGTTCGTCACGGCAGGTCTCCTCGCACGGGTGCGGTGGCGGGTCTACGAAGCCGACCTTACGGTGTCGTACAGGTGGAGTGCGTCGCCGTATGGCGTCGCCGTGCGGCAGCGTGCGCGCGGCGTCATGCGGCGTCTCCGTCCCACAGCGCGAGGCCCCGGGCCGCGACGCGGGCGGCGATCCGGTCCACCAGTTCGGCCCCCGGCACGACACCGGGCCTGCGCCCGTCCCGCAGCCGTACGGCCACGAGGCCGCCGTCCCCCTCGGCCTCCCGCTCCCCGATGACCGCCTGGTACGGCACGAGGCGCGCCGCGCGGACCCGGGCGCCCAGGGTGCCCTGCTCGGGCCCGGCGATTTCGGCGCGCAGCCCCATTCGGCGGGCCAGGTGCAGCAGTTTCCCGGCCGCCCCGTTCTGCGCCTGCGCCACCGGCAGGATCACCAACTGGACGGGCGCGAGCCACGCCGGGAACGCGCCGCCGTGCACCTCGACCAGATGGGCGACGGCTCGTTCGACGCTGCCGATGACGCTGCGGTGGACCATGACCGGGCGGTGCTTCGCCCCGTCCGGGCCGATGTAGTGCAGGTCGAAGCGTTCGGGCTGGTGGAAGTCGATCTGCACGGTGGACAGAGTGGCCTCGCGGCCGGCCGGGTCGGCGATCTGGACGTCGATCTTCGGACCGTAGAACGCGGCCTCGCCCTCGGCGGCCTCGTACGGGATGCCCGAGGCGTCGAGGGTCTGCCGCAGCAGGCCGGTGGCGCGACGCCACAACCCGGGGTCGGCGACGTACTTCCCACCGCCCTCCCCGGGCAGCGAGAGCCGGTGGCGCACGGCCCTGATCCCCAGATCGGCGTAAGCCCGGCCGATGAGTTCCAGGGCGGCACGGGCCTCGTCCACCGCCTGCTCCAGAGTGCAGAACACATGCGCGTCGTTGAGCTGGATGGCCCGCACCCGGGTGAGCCCGCCGAGGACGCCGGACAGCTCGGAGCGGTACATGCCGCCCAACTCGGCGATACGGAGTGGCAGTTCCCGGTAGCTGCGGGCCCGGGAACGGTAGATCAGGGCGTGGTGGGGGCAGAGGCTCGGGCGCAGCACGACCTGCTCCGCGCCGAGCTCCATCGGCGGGAACATGTCGTCGCTGTAGTGCTCCCAGTGCCCGGAGATCTCGTACAGCTCGCGCTTGCCGAGCACCGGTGAGTACACATGCCGGTACCCGGCCTCCCGCTCCGCCTCGCGGATGTACTCCTCCAGGGTGTGCCGTACGACCGCCCCGGCAGGCAGCCAGTACGGCAGGCCCGCGCCGATCAGGGGGTCGGTGTCGAAGAGATCGAGCTCGCGGCCGAGGCGGCGGTGGTCGTGGTGCATGGCTGCTCCTCCGGATGAGATGAAAGGACGAGCACCACACGCCGAAGCCCCGGGGCACTCGCCCCGGGGCTTCGTTCTTCGCTCAGCTGTCAGCGCGGCGCCGGGACGGGGTCCGGCGTCGTCGTGGGAGACGGGGTGGCGGCGCGCTGCATGGGGCGACGGTAACAGGGGGGTTGGTGGATCGCGGGGTGATTTTTGCGGTTCCCGTCGGGCGTACCAGTCGTTCAGAGAGTCTCGCAAGGTTCGCATTCGAGCTCGCACCAGACCGTCTTGCCGATGCCACCCTCGCGGGGTGCCGCTCCCCACTCGTCCGCCAGCGCGGCCACCAGGGTTAGCCCCCGGCCCGACTCCTCGTCCAAAGCGGCCGGACAGGGTTCAGGGAAGGTGTCGTTCGCGTCCGCCACCGAGATACGAAGGCGGTTCGCCTCCAGGATGCAGCGAGCCCAGATCTCGCGGCCCGGGGAGACCCTCGCATGGCGGTACGCGTTTGTCATCAGCTCGCTGAGGAGCAGTACCGCCGTCTCCGTCACGTCGTCAGGGAGCTTCCACGACGTGGCCTGTTCGCGGAAGAGGGTTCGGGCCCGGCCGACGCTTCGGGCGTGACGGGGCAGGCGCCACTCGATGTCCTGCGGGACGGCGGTGGGGGC
>CBFGZZ010000665.1:0-2351 GCA_965653385.1 uncultured Streptomyces sp.
GAGGTCGGCGCCCAGCTCGCCGCTCTTGCCGCCGGCGGCCTCTGATCGCGCAGCTTGCCTTCGGGTGCTGTTGTGCTCGGCCGGGATCAGGTTCGGGGTGTTGCGTGAAGCTCTGAACTGGCTCTGCGGCGCAGGGCCGTGTCTTCTCCAGCCGACGAAGGGGCGGCGGGCTCCCGCCCGGCGCCCCTTGTCTGCGCTCGGAGTCAGGCAGTGAACTTGTACCACCCCGAGCAGTAGTCGGACCCGCCGTCCACCTGCACGCAGCCCCTGATGTTGTAGACCGTCCCTTCGGGAAGGTTCGTGTTGCGGCTCGTGCGGTCGCCCGGGTTCAGACCGCCCTCGATCTCTTCCCCCCAGTCGGGGACTCCGTCCTTGTCGTACTGGATGTAGATGCGGTTGCCAGGGCTCTTCTGGCGGTAGGTGTGGAACCAGTCGCCCTTGTGCTTGAACTGCACGTAGCCCGCGTAGTCCTTGTAGCCGTTGGACGTGTCGTAGACCTCGACCGTCTCGTTGCTGCCCATCGCGACCGGCCCGTCGCCGGGCGCAGCAGCAGCCGGCATCGCCAGCACGCACGCCGCACCGAGCGCCGCCAGCGGCGTCGCAGCAGCCTTGAAGATCCTGCGCATGATGGAACTCCTCCTCCGTTAGGAAGCTGTGTCGGGTCCTGACATGACAAGGTGACGAGCCTTCTGTGCAGTGGACTCGTCTACCTCCCGCGATCACCGTAGGAAGCCAAGGAGCGGATGCCCATGTGTTTCGGACCTGGCCGAAACACAGCCGAGTCCCCACTGGTGAGGTTCCCTCTGTGAGCAGCCGTGTCGGGGCCTGACACGACAAGGTGACGCCTCCGTCCACGCGGAGGGCTGCCCATCAGCGGGGGCGGAGCGCTCCGCTGCCGCTTCGCCCGCTACCACGGGCGGTATCCCTTCGCGGGCAGCGAAGACGGGCACGCACCGTCGGCTCTGCCGTCCACGAGGATGACCAGCGTGACCGACGTACGGGCGCGGCTCGCGAGGCTGACCTGTACGTGGACCGCACGAGTGCAGGGCATGGAGGCTTTGCCGTGGTGGGGCATGCGGCGGCAGTCTTTGTCCTCCGTCGTCCTGAGACCGCGTAGCCGCCGGTCCCAGTGCACCTGCACCATGATGGCCGCCGCCTGCGCGGTGGCCGTTACAGCCGTGACAAGTCCGGCCCAGTCCAAGGACGACGTCATGTGAGTGGTCTCCGTCGGGGTTCAGTGGCGCGTAGGTGGCGCCTTCACCTACTCGACGGCCGACCCCTCCCCGTTCCCCCCCCGAAGAACGGAAACCTTCGAAACTGCCCGCAGCGACACCAAGCCTGACCGGCCTTGTGCAACCACGGGCTGAGCAGCTTGCCTCCCGGCCCACGTCGGACATGATGCGAGCCGGAATCGGTTCGCCCTGAGGAGCGTGTTGGGCAATACCGTTCCAGACGCCGTGGTGACGGCGAGCCGACTTGCCCCCGGCCCTGGCTCTTGGCGACGTCGTCCTTCTGGCCCGCCGACGAGGTCAGACCTCGTTCACGAGTTGCCTCCCTCGGCCTAGCGTCCCCGCCGCCGCGACTCTGGAACGCCACAGGTGCTGTCCCCGGCCGTCGGTAACGTGGCTGCCGTGATGGTGGGTACCGAAGGAACCCGGCTGGTCGTGCTGCGCGGCAACAGCGCCTCGGGGAAGTCGTCCGTCGCGGCTGGCCTGCGTGATCGGTTCGGCCGCGGCCTGGCCCTGGTCGGCCAGGACAACCTCCGCCGCATCGTGCTCCGCGAACGGGACCGGCCGGGAGCGGCGAACATCGGCCTGATCGACCTGACGGCCCGCTACGCCCTGGACGCCGGGTTCCACGTCGTGGTCGAAGGCATCCTCTATGCCGACCGCTACGGCGACATGCTCGCCCAGCTGCGCGCCGACCACCGGGGCCCGACCCACAGCTACTACCTGGATGTCCCGTTCGGCGAAACCCTCGCCCGGCATGCCACCAAGCCGATCGCCGACGACGTCAACGAGTCGCAGCTGCGCGACTGGTACCGGCCGCGCGATCTGCTGCCCGGCGGCACCGAGACCGTCATAGGCGCCGACAGCACCCTTGAGGAGACGGTCGACCGCATCCTGCTCGACACCGGCCTGGCCCACCTGCCCGCCGTGGACCGCTGACCGAGGCACCCAGACACCAGCCGTCCACTCGGCCACCTGGCCGGTCGACTCCCTCAACACCGAGGGCAGACAGGGGAGTTGAAGCGGGGGCGAAGGCCACGGAGTGCTGCCCGGTTGTCAGTGGTGGATGCAAGCATGGTCTGTCGCACGGGGATCAACTACGAGGGGGAGGCAGCAGGTTGC
>CBFGZZ010000666.1:0-2319 GCA_965653385.1 uncultured Streptomyces sp.
CTGGTCGAAGACCTGGCCGAGGGCCGGCACGGCGGGAGCTTCCGCCGTGCTGTGGTTGCCGTCCATGTCGGCATCGACAACGGCCCAACACGTCTTGGCCGGATCGCCCAGGGGGGTGGCGGCGGCTGAGGCGGCGGGCTGCCGCGTGCTCGCCGTCCCGTCGTACGCGCCCCTCGGGCCCGGCCCCCGGCGCACCGTGCGCCGTGGCCTGGAGGGGATCGGCAGGCGGGAGCTGTGGTCTGCGGGGCTGTGACCTCGGCCTACCCGACGTTTGTTCGGTGAGCGGCGGTCCGCATACGATCGGCTGCCGCCGCAGCCGAGGAGCCCCGCATGCCGCCCGCCCGACCCCGCGTCCTGTACGTCACCGACCTGGCCTACCCGGCGCGCGGGCGGCGCTACTGCGACGAGGACATCTTCCTCACCTCGCGGCTGCGCGCCGACTTCGACCTCGCCCTGTGCCACCCCCGGGACGCGGCGGCGCTCATGGCCGCCTTCGACGCGGTCGTCGTCCGCAACAGCGGTCCCGTACTGGACTACCAGGACGCGTACGACGACTTCCGCCGCCGCGCGCTCGCCGACGGGACGCGCGTGTACAACCCGCTCACCGGCAGGGCCGACATGGCGGGCAAGCAGTACCTGATCGACCTGACCACGGCCGGACAACCGGTCATCCCCACCGTGGACAGCGCCGACGACCTGCACCTCCTGCCCGAGGCCGACCGGTATGTCGTCAAGCCCAAGACCGGCGCCGACTCCATAGGGCTGCGGATCGTTCCGGCGGACGGGGTGCGCGAGCCGGTCGACGGGAACGTCCTGATCCAGCCCTGCGTCGACTTCGCCTACGAGGTCTCCTTCTACTTCGTCGACCACGACTTCCAGTACGCCCTGTACGCGCCCCGCACCGACCGGCGCTGGCAGCTGGAGCCGTACCAACCCACCGACGGCGACCTGGAGTTCGCCCGGCGCTTCGTGGAATGGAACGGCATCAGGCACGGCATCCAGCGCGTAGACGCCTGCCGCGCACCGGGCGGTGAGCTGCTGCTGGTCGAGTTGGAGGACCTCAACCCGTACCTTTCGCTGGACGCTCTGGACGACACGGGCAGGGACGCCTTCGTCGCCGCGATGAAGGCGTCCCTGCACCGCTTCCTGGCCGCCGAGGCCTGAGCCCGACCGGAGCCCCGCCGAACCAGAAGTTGACGCCGGTGAAGCCGAGCGAGGCAACGGCCACGACCTGCTGGTCGTCGGTGTTGGCGACGACGGTCAGCCAGGTCGTCGCGGCGGCACGGGCCTGCGTCTGAGCGGCCGTCGCACCCGGCATGAGCAGATAGGCGTAGGTGCCGTCCGTCGGGTTCGTGCCGTGGTCGACGTACACCGTCAGGTACTTGCGATTCAGTACCGTCGTGGAGCCGCCCTTGTTGATGTAGCTCCACCGGCCGTCCCGCGCGTCCCGCAGCGCCTTGACGGTCGCTCCGCCGGGGAACACATAGCCGCCGTGGCCGCCGAAGTGCGCCCAGGCGGCACCGGTGAGCGTCGCCGACCAGGGGTGGCCGGCAGGCTTGGTGGCGCCGTCGACGACGAAGGGGGCGCCGCCGGTGGGGCCGAGGTTGCGGTTCTCGACCGTCGTCTCCACAGCCGTGCCGTCGGAGCACTTGATGCCCGCGCCGAGGCAGACGACGGTGGCGGGCTGTAGTAGTCACGTTGCAGCCACCCCTTGACCAGACCGCGCCAGCGCGCGTTCTCCGCGGCACTCGCGCCCTGGCCGAGCAGAACGATCGACGCGAGGATCGGATGACCTCGCAGGTGATCGTTCTGCTGGATCTGTTTCGTGTCGGACGCCGACAGGCCCCGGCTGATCGCCCGGCCCGCCACACCGTCCATCACCAGCCCGTTGTAGAGGAACGGCGCCCACGCCTTCTCCACCGCGTCGAACACGATCTGCCGGTTCGCGTCCGTGACCTCCCAACCCGACCCGGCCAGCAGCGCGAACAGCATCCCGAGCCCGCCGAGCAGCACCGAACCGTAGGAGCCGGTGTACGGCACGGTGGTGTGCTGGATGAACGACCCGTCCGGGTAGAGCCCGTCGCCACTCGTCACATAGGGGAAGACGGGGGAGAGGGCATCCCGCGCCAGAGCCACCTTGGCGGAGTCCGCACCGACGATCCCGCGCAGCGCCAGGACCCGGCACAGGTCGACCAGGTTGGCCCCGGTGCTGGTCCCGCTGTAGTCGGCGACCGCCGAGTCGGGCACGAAGTGGTCAACGGCGGCGCAGTAGTCGTCGATCCGCTGCGCCGACAGCTGGTCGTACATCAGCACACAGAC
>CBFGZZ010000667.1:0-2311 GCA_965653385.1 uncultured Streptomyces sp.
CCGCAAAGTTCCGGCCACCCCGGCGGCACGTTTCTGCTGAAGGGCCTCAACCCGTGGGAGAGGGCTCAGCCCTCCTCGGCGTGGGAGACCGCGCGCCGCGCGTCCGCGTCCAGCACACCCCAGCTGATCAGCTGCTCGGTGAGGACCGAGGGCGACTGGTCGTAGATGACGGCGAGTGTGCGCAGGTCGTCCTGGCGGATCGAGAGCACCTTGCCGTTGTAGTCACCGCGCTGCGACTGGATCGTCGCGGCGTACCGCTGCAGCGGACCCGCCTTCTCGGCCGGGACGTGGGCCAGGCGCTCCAGGTCCAGGACCAGCTTCGGCGGCGGCTCGGCGGCGCCGCCGGGCGTGGTGCCCGGAAGCAGCTCCTGCACCGGAACGCCGTAGAAATCCGCCAACTCGGCGAGGCGCTGCACGGTCACGGCGCGGTCGCCGCGCTCGTACGAACCGACCACAACGGCCTTCCAGCGTCCCTGGGACTTCTCCTCGACACCGTGAAGAGAAAGGCCCTGCTGGGTGCGGATGGCCCGGAGCTTGGCCCCGAGCTGTTTGGCGTATTCGCTGGACATATAGCTCCCCGGCACTGGGTCGACGCGACTGGCTTGGGTTCCATGCCGCGCGGTTGGTAACTCACTGTGAGGTTACGCAGCGTTACTCTGGCGCGTCAAGCCGAATGGTCCACACCGACTCTTCCGTGCTATCGGTGACCGATTAGGCCAAGTGGGTGAACGGGAGCGGGTCGGCGGCCTGCTACGGTAGATGGCGCAAACCAGACGTCCTTTAAGGTCCGTCCCGTGAGGCGGAGAAGGAGGTCCCTTTCGTATGGACAGCCAGCAGGACACGCAAGCGTCCGACGCCCGGCCCGTTCTCGAAGGCCCTGACATCGCGCGGGTGTTGACCCGCATCGCACACGAGATCGTCGAACGCGCCAAGGGCGCCGACGACGTGGTGCTCCTCGGCATTCCGACCCGCGGCGTCTTCCTCGCCCAGCGGCTCGCCGCCAAGCTCGAGCAGATCACCGAGCGCAAGATCCCGGTCGGCTCGCTCGACATCACCATGTACCGCGACGACCTGCGCATGCACCCACCGCGTGCGCTGGCCCGCACCGAGATCCCCGGCGACGGCATCGACGGCCGCCTCGTCGTCCTCGTCGACGACGTCCTCTTCTCCGGCCGCACCATCCGCGCTGCCCTCGACGCCCTGAACGACATCGGGCGCCCCCGTGCGGTGCAGCTCGCGGTCCTCGTCGACAGAGGCCACCGCGAACTGCCCATCCGCGCCGACTACGTCGGCAAGAACCTCCCCACGTCGTTGCGGGAGACGGTCAAGGTCCAGCTCGCCGAGGAGGACGGTCGCGACACCGTGCTGCTCGGTGCGAAGCAGCCCCAGTAGCACGCGAGGGTGTACGGCGCCCCGCCGTACGCCCGCTCGGCGCGCCTCCACGCGCGCGTGCCACCCGAATTCTCCTGACTGAACTGCCTTACGGAGCCTGACAGATGCAGCGTCATCTCATCTCGGCCGCCGACCTCACCCGCGACGACGCCGTCCTGATCCTCGACACCGCCGAGGAGATGGCCCGGGTCGCCGACCGGCCGATCAAGAAGCTGCCGACCCTGCGCGGCCGCACCGTCGTGAACCTCTTCTTCGAGGACTCCACGCGCACGCGTATCTCCTTCGAGGCCGCCGAGAAGCGGCTCTCCGCCGATGTCATCAACTTCACCGCCAAGGGGTCGAGCGTCTCCAAGGGCGAGTCCCTGAAGGACACCGCCCAGACCCTGGAGGCCATGGGCGTCGACGCCGTCGTCATCCGGCACGGCGCCTCCGGCGCGCCGTACCGCCTGGCCAACTCCGGCTGGATCGACGCGGCCGTCATCAACGCGGGCGACGGCACCCACCAGCACCCCACCCAGGCCCTCCTGGACGCCTTCACGATGCGCCGCCGGCTCGTCGGCCGGGACGCCGGGATCGGCCAGGACCTCGCCGGTCGGCGCATCACGATCGTCGGCGACGTCCTGCACAGCCGGGTCGCCCGCTCCAACGTCGACCTGCTGCACACCCTCGGCGCCGAGGTCACCCTCGTCGCCCCGCCCACCCTGGTGCCGGTCGGCGTCGAGACCTGGCCCTGCGAGGTGTCGTACGACCTCGACAGCACCCTGGCGAAGACCGACGCGGTGATGATGCTGCGCGTGCAGCGCGAGCGCATGAACGCCGCGTTCTTCCCGACCGAGCGCGAGTACTCGCGGCGCTACGGCCTCGACGGCGACCGCATGGCGCGGATGCCCGAGCACGCCATCGTGATGCACCCCGGCCC
>CBFGZZ010000668.1:0-2307 GCA_965653385.1 uncultured Streptomyces sp.
TCAAGTGGTACGTCCAGCCGGGCGACACGGTCACCGACGGCCAGGTGGTGTGCGAAGTCGAGACGGCCAAGGCGGCCGTGGAACTGCCCATCCCGTACGACGGAGTGGTCGACGAACTCCACTCCGGTGAAGGGGAAGTTGTCGCTGTGGGCGTGCCGATCATCACGGTGCGCACAGCGCCGGCGGACACACCGGTCATCGCGGAACCGGCCGACCGCGAGCCGGTGCTGGTCGGCTACGGCGTAACCCCGTCCGCCACCGAGCGCCGCCCGCGCAAGGGCCGCGCCGCACCAGCCTCATGGTCCGGCACTGTGCTCACAAGCGAGCCCCGTCCGCTGGCGAAGCCGCCGGTGCGCAAGCTGGCCAAGGACCTGGGCGTCGACTTGGCCACCGTGACCCGGACCGGCCCCGGCGGCATCATCACGCGCGAGGACGTCCACGCGGCGGTAGCCCCCCAGGCCCCGGCAGCGGAGCCGGTACCGCAGCCCGCCCCGGCGCCGGTGGTCACGTACGACGCGGTCCGTGAGACCCGTGTCCCGGTCAAGGGCGTCCGCAAGGCGACGGCGGCGGCGATGGTCGGCTCGGCGTTCACCGCGCCGCACGTCACCGAGTTCATCACCATCGACGTGACGCGCACGATGAAGCTGGTCGAGGAGCTCAAGGAGGACAGGGAGTTCGCGGGCCTGCGCGTGAATCCCCTGCTGCTGATCTCCAAGGCCCTGCTGGTCGCGATCAAGCGCAACCCGGACGTCAACGCGTCCTGGGACGAGGCGAACCAGGAGATCGTGCACAAGCACTACGTCAACCTGGGCATCGCGGCGGCGACCCCGCGCGGTCTGATCGTCCCGAACATCAAGGACGCCCACACCAAGACGCTCCCGCAACTGGCCGAGGCGCTCGGTGAGCTGGTGTCCACGGCACGGGAGGGCAAGACCACCCCGGCCACGATGCAGGGCGGCACGGTCACCATCACCAACGTCGGCGTCTTCGGCGTCGACACCGGCACCCCGATCCTCAACCCCGGCGAGTCCGCGATCCTCGCGGTCGGCGCGATCAAGCTCCAGCCGTGGGTCCACAAGGGCAAGGTCAAGCCCCGCCAGGTCACCACCCTGGCCCTCAGCTTCGACCACCGCCTGGTGGACGGCGAGCTGGGCTCCAAGGTCCTGGCCGACGTAGCCGCGATCCTGGAACAGCCCAAACGGCTCATCACCTGGACGTGACGGGCCGGCCGCCCTGACCATCCAGCGACAGCAAGCGATACACGACTCACGTTGCTTATTCAGCATCTGTCGTGCATCACCTATGCTGGTTCCATGCCGAACAAGCCGACCGCGACCGCCGAGCGCATGGACCCCCGCGTCCGGCGCACCCGTGCCCTTCTGCGTTCCGCGGCGCTGGAACTCGCCGCGGAACGCGACGTGGAAGCGCTGACCATCGCCGACATCGCCGAGCGGGCGACGGTGAACCGCGCGACGGTCTACCTGCACTACCGCGATCGTGACGCCCTCCTCCTCGACGCGATGGAGGAGGAAGTGGGCCGTCTGGCGCGTGCGGCGGCACAGTGCCCGCTGACCAGGGCAGCGGGGCGTGCCCCGAAAGAACTGGTGGCCCTCTTCCGCCACGTGGAGGCGAACGACACGCTCTACCAGCGGATGCTGGGCCCGAGCGGTGCCGCCCGCTTCATCAACCGGCTCCGTGAACTGCTGGCGCACGAGGTGGCCGTGCAGTTGAGCGGGTCGGACGCCGATCTCCCGGCGGCCGACCCGTCACTCGAACTGCGCGCGCACTACCTGGCAGGGGCCTTCGTCGGCGTGTTCACCCACTGGGTGTCGATGCCCGACAGGCCGTCGGCGGCTCAGGCGGCCAGGGAAGTCTGGGCACTGTTGCGCGGGGCCTCCCGCACATAGCCGACAGCGTCACGACGGCAAGCCCGGTTGACGGCCGACACGACCGCCCCGAAGGACGCCCGGACGGCGTCCTCATCGATTCCGATGCCCCACAGGACCTTGCCGTCGATCGCGCACTCGATGTAGGAGGCGGCCTGCGCGGAGGCGCCCTCGCTCATCGTGTGCTCCTGGTAGTCCAGTAGGTGGGCGTTGATGCCGATGGACTGCAGGGCGTCGAAGAAGGCCGAGATCGGACCGTTGCCCGAGCCGGTCAAGGTCGTCTCCGTGCCGTCGACGGTGGCCTGCACGGTGAGGACGTCCACACCATCGGTCCCGGACGTGGTCCGACCGCTCTTGAACCGGATACGGCCCCAGGGGTTCTCCGGGTTCGGCAGGTACTCGTCCTGGAAGACCGCCCAGA
>CBFGZZ010000669.1:0-2299 GCA_965653385.1 uncultured Streptomyces sp.
CCCGTCTGCGGCAGGGGCGATGTACTGGGGGGCGGTTGGCGGGGGGGGTTGGGGTTCGGGGGGGGCGGCTGGGGGGGGGGGGGCGGTGGGCTGTGTGGAGTCGGCGGGCCGTGCGCCGTCCGCCGGGTCCGCGCAGGCGGTCAGGGCGGCGGCGAGGAGCAGCGCCGTCGCGGCCAGGGGCCTTCTCATGCGGCGGCCCTCCTGACCCGACCGTGCAGGGTCAGATAGAAGGTCTGGAGCGACTCGCCGGGCCCGCCGAGGTCGAAGCGGTTGCGGACCTTGCCGATCGGGTTCCAGACCCGGCCGTCCGGCATCCGCACGCCGACCGGCTGGCCGAAGTAGGCGCGCTGGTCGGCGTCGAAGTCCACCCACTGCGCGCCGGCGCGGCGCACGAGCACCTCACCGACGTAGGCCCCGAGCCCGAACAGAGTGTCCCGCACCTGTTCCCATCCGGCGCCGCCCTTGCGCAGCCCGTCGATCAGGAAGTCCACGAGCCGCAGGCTGGCCACGGAGTAGTCCAGCGGCAGCCGGCCCCGGACGGTGACGCGTACGACGAACTCCGCGGCGCACGCCCGCATGTACTCGGCGACCGTGCCAGGTCTTTCCGCTGGACTCAATGGGACCCCCACCCCTTCGCTCGATGGCCGGCAGAAGCTGCGGCCGGCACTCCTGATCGATCAAGCGGATGTCGCATCAGGAACATCACGGGTCACGGGCGTGTCGATGCCCACACAAGCAAGTCACAGCGGACGTACAACCTTTGGCATCCGCCATGCGTCGGCGGAGCCGGCTTTGGTGCTGTTTGTCCGTGCGTTGGCGTCGGGCGCGCCCCCTGCTGTACAACCGCCCCGCTTCGACGGCCTCATCCGTCCTGGCCGCCCCATCCGCCCTACCACCAGGGAGACTTCATGAGAACGCGTGCCCGACAGAGCACGTACACCCGCATCGCCACCGGCCTCGCCACGACGCTGGCCCTCACGGCCGTTTCCTCGGGCCTGCTGGGTGGCGCCACGGCGCAGGCCTACGAGGTCGAGACCGGAACCTTCGCCTTCAGCGGCGACGCGGGCGAGTACATCAGCGCCGGACAGTCGTACTCCTACTCCGACGCGGCGGGCTCGCAGGACGTCATCACCGTCCAGGGCTACAGCACGAACGGCGTTCCGGGGACCGACCTCAGCGTGTTCGTCGACGGCGCGGGCGACGACACCTGGGCGCTGCATCTCGCCGCACCGTGGGGGCAGCCCCAGTCGCTGACACCCGGCACCTACACCGGCGCCAAGGCGAATCCGAGCCCCGACGAGCCCAGGCTCGAACTCCGGGGCAACGGCCGGGACTGCCTCGCCGAGGGCAGCTTCACGATTCGCTCCGTGGAGTTCGGACCGTACGGATACGTCAAGGACCTCGACGCCTCCTTCGAACAGCACTGCCCGGGAGTCACGGAAGCGCTGCGCGGCGAGGTGCGCGTCCACAATCCGGAGCCGCCCGCCGCGACCGTGCTGGGGCTGGGGGTCGCGGCCACCGGCACCGCCGACAAGCGCAGCGGAAAGGCTGTCGTCCACGGCACGGTGACCTGCAACTCGCCCGTCACGGTCGACTCGTACGGCACGGTCAGCCAGACGGTCGACGGCACCACCGTCCGCGGCTCGTACCGCACGCAGGTGCCGTGCGTACCCGGCGAACCCGTTCCGTGGACCGCCGAGGCCACCCCCACGGGCAGCGCGCCCTTCAAGCCGGGTGCGGCCTCGGTGATCGCCCGCGCCACCGGCAAGGACCCGTTCTACGGCCAGACGATCACGTCCGACTACAGCGGTTCACTCGATCTCGACAAGAAGTGACGGCGAGAGGCACCGGACATGAGTTAAGGTTAGGCTTACCTAACTCGAAAGGTTCCCATGTCTGCTGCCTCCTGCCCCGAGCCGTCGCCCGCCGAGCGTGCCCGCTCGGTGCTGGCGGCGGCCGGTTCGCTGACCGTCACCACGCAGGGCCACCGCATCGAGCTGATCGGCCTGCACACCGTCGACGCCGCCTCGCGACTGCTCCTGCACAACCCGCCGGACGGCCACCTCGCCGCCGAGTTGGCGATGGCGCCGCACGGTGACCTCGCCACCCTCGTGGAGTTCACCGACATCGCCCCCGTCGCCGTACGCGAGCGGGTGCGCGCCCGGCTGACGCTCGGCGGCGGGCTCACCGCCCTCGGGCCGAAGGCCCTGGTGTTCAACCCGGCCCGTGCGGTGCTCACCGACGACGACGGCACGATCGTCATCGGCCTCGACGAACTGACCCTCGCCTCCCCCGACCC
>CBFGZZ010000670.1:0-2297 GCA_965653385.1 uncultured Streptomyces sp.
CGCGTTCCCGAAGGCCCCTCGAACTCCAAGCGATGCTCAGCCGGTCTTGACCTCATCACGCGGCAGATCCGAAACGGCAGCCGCCGCCTCGCCCTCCACCGCGCGCCCCCGGCCGACCTTCTCCTTCACGAAGGCCACGACCAGGACAACCGCCGCCACCAGCAGCGACAGCAGCACGGTCTTCCGGCCGTCATGCTCGGTGTCGGTCAGCATGTAGCCCAGCACGAACACGATCAGCGCGGCCGTCGCCCAGGTCAGATACGGGTACAGCCACATCCTCACGACCAGCTTCTCCGGGGCCTCGGCCTGGATGATCTTCCGCATGCGCAGCTGCGAGAAGCAGATCACCAGCCACACGAACAGCGCGACCGCACCGGAGGAGTTGACGAGGAAGAGGAAGACGGAGTCCGGGAACTTGTAGTTGAAGAAGACGGCGACGAAGCCGAACACCACGGACACGAGGATCGCGGTCCGCGGCACACCCCGGCCGGTCGTCCGCGCGAACGATTTCGGCGCGTCCCCGCGCTCGCCGAGCGAGAAGGCCATACGGGAGGCGGTGTAGAGGCCGGAGTTGAGACAGGACAGCACCGAGGTCAGCACGATGAAGTTCATGATCTGGCCGGCGTGCGGGATGCCGAGGGAGTCGAGAGCGGCGACGTACGAACCGTCGTCGGCGATCGACTTGCTGTCCCAGGGCAGCAGGGCCACCACGACGAGGATCGAACCCAGGTAGAAGACCGCGACACGCCAGATGATGCTGTTGGTGGCCTTGGTGACGGCCCGCTGCGGGTTCTCGGACTCACCGGCGGCCAGCGTGGCGATCTCGCTGCCCATGAAGGAGAAGACGACGAGCAGCACACCGGTGAGGATCGCGCCGGCACCGTGGGGCAGGAAGCCGCCGTGGTCGGTGAGGTTGCTCAGTCCGGCCTGCGAGCTGTCGACGCCCGGCAGCAGCCCGAACACGGCGAGCCCGCCGACGACGATGAACGCGGCGATGGCCACGACCTTGATCCCGGCGAACCAGAACTCGAACTCACCGTAGGAGCCGACGGAGACCAGGTTGGTGGCGGTGAGCACCACCATCACGATCAGCGCCCAGCCCCACTGCGGAACGGCCGGTATCCACCCCTCCAGGATCGCCGCGCCGGCGGTCGCCTCGACTGCCAGCACCACCACCCAGAAGAACCAGTAGAGCCAGCCGATGGAGAAGCCCGCCCAGGGCCCGAGCGCCCGGTCGGCGTGGGCGGAGAACGACCCGGACGTCGGATTGGCCGCGGACATCTCGCCGAGCATCCGCATCACCAGCACCACGAGCGTGCCGACGAGGGCGTACGACAGAAGGATGCCGGGTCCTGCGGTGGCGATACCGGAGCTGGACCCGACGAAGAGTCCGGCACCGATGACGCCACCGATGGCGATCATGGAGAGATGACGGTTCTTGAGTCCGGCCTGGAGGCCATGGCCGCCGACGGCCGGCTCGGCCGTCTTCTGGTTCGGCTGCGAAGTCATGGAACGGATTTCCTTTGAGCCGTGGGGAGCGGTTCTCGTACGAGTCGTAGTGGAGCGACGTACGAGTCGAACCAGTGAATCGGAGGAGAATAGATTCGGGAACCTTTGATTCGTGATTGTTACTTGAGGTTCCCTTGAGCTTCCATGGCCTGTGTCACAATAAACAGGATCGACACCCGGCGCTGCTGCACCGAAACAGCCGTGTCACACTCGTTCCATGCGCGTGTATCTCGGCTCCGACCATGCGGGCTTCGAACTCAAGAACCACCTCGTCGACTGGCTGAAGGCGGCGGGCCACGACCCGGTCGACTGCGGCCCTCACATCTACGACGCCCAGGACGACTACCCGCCCTTCTGCCTCCGCGCGGCGGAGAAGACGGCCGCGGACCCCGACTCCCTCGGCATCGTGATCGGCGGCTCGGGCAACGGCGAGCAGATCGCCGCCAACAAGGTGAAGGGCGTCCGCGCGGCCCTCGCCTGGAGCGAGGAGACGGCCTCCCTCGGCCGCCAGCACAACAACGCGAACGTCGTGGCGGTCGGCGCCCGCATGCACACGCAGGACGAGGCCACCAAGTTCGTCGAGACGTTCCTCAGCACCCCGTACTCCGGTGACGAGCGTCACACCCGCCGCATCACCATGCTGGCCACGTACGAAACGACCGGCGACCTCCCCCCGATCCCCCCGCACCACCCCCACCCGTAAAACCCACGGGGCGGCCCACCCACACACAGCCCCTCCCGCGGGTGAGGGCGAGGCCCCAAGGGCCGAAAGCAGGGGTCTGGGGGCG
>CBFGZZ010000671.1:0-2293 GCA_965653385.1 uncultured Streptomyces sp.
ACCTTGGCGGCGGCGTCGGCCGTGTAGGTGATCGGCAGCGCGCGGCGGTCGGTGTCACGGCCTGACACCCCTGGACCGCCTGCGGACGGGGCCCCGGTCGGTCGACCGGGGCCCCTTCTGTACGTCCGTGCTGCGGCTACGCCGTCTTCTGCTCGCCCGGTCCCCGACCCCGCGCGTCCCTCGGAATAAGCGTCGGGTTCACGTTCGAGTGGACGACGTCCGCCGTGATGACGACGCGGGCCACGTCCTTGCGGGAGGGGATCTCGTACATCACGCCCTGGAGGACTTCCTCCATGATGGCGCGCAGGCCGCGGGCGCCGGTCTGGCGGAGGATGGCCTGGTCGGCGATGGCCTCCAGGGCCTCGCGTTCGAAGTCCAGCTCCACGCCGTCGAGTTCGAAGAGGCGCTGGTACTGCTTCACCAGGGCGTTGCGGGGCTCGACGAGGATCTGGAGGAGAGCCTCGCGGTCGAGGTTGTGCACGCTCGTGATGACGGGGAGGCGGCCGATGAACTCGGGGATCATGCCGAACTTGACCAGGTCCTCGGGCATGACGTCCTCGAACTGGTCCTTGGCCTCAAGCTCGCGCTTGGAGCGGATCGTCGCGCCGAAGCCGATGCCCTTGGCGCCGGCCCGGGACTCGATGATCTTCTCCAGCCCGGCGAACGCGCCGCCCACGATGAACAGGACGTTCGTCGTGTCGATCTGGATGAACTCCTGGTGGGGGTGCTTGCGGCCGCCCTGCGGGGGCACCGAGGCCGTGGTGCCCTCCAGGATCTTCAGCAGGGCCTGCTGTACGCCCTCGCCGCTGACATCTCGGGTGATCGACGGATTTTCACTCTTCCGCGCGACCTTGTCGATCTCGTCGATGTAGATGATGCCTGTTTCGGCTTTCTTGACGTCGTAGTCCGCCGCCTGGATCAGCTTCAGCAGGATGTTCTCGACGTCCTCGCCGACATACCCGGCCTCCGTCAGCGCCGTCGCGTCGGCGATGGCGAACGGGACGTTCAGCATGCGGGCGAGGGTCTGGGCGAGCAGCGTCTTGCCGGAGCCCGTGGGGCCCAGCAGCAGGATGTTGGACTTCGCCAACTCGATGGCGTCGTCGCGGCCTTGGGCGCCGCCGTTCTCGCCGGCCTGCACGCGCTTGTAGTGGTTGTAGACGGCGACGGAGAGCGCCTTCTTGGCCGCTTCCTGGCCGACCACGTATCCCTCGAGGAACTCGTAGATCTCGCGCGGCTTGGGCAGTTCCTCCCAGCGGACCTCACTGGTCTCCGCGAGCTCTTCCTCGATGATCTCGTTGCAGAGATCGATGCACTCGTCGCAGATGTACACACCAGGGCCTGCGATGAGCTTCTTGACCTGCTTCTGGCTCTTGCCGCAGAACGAGCACTTGAGCAGATCGCCGCCGTCACCGATGCGTGCCACGGTGTGCTTCCCCTTCGCCTGGGAGACGCCTGGACGTTTTCGAATCCAGCGGCTCCTGGTGCTGCCTTATGTCGACGGTACCTTGCCTGGCCCCCCGTTCGGGCCCCCCTTGGCGCGGTTCACTTTGACGTGCACCGTCCCAAACCGTGCCAAGGGGCAGCAGACATTACCGGGTCCGCGTCAGCGAACGTCGGCGTTGTTCATCTTCCGCGTGGAGATGATCTGGTCGATCAGCCCGTACGACAGCGCGTCCTCGGCGGTGAGGATCTTGTCGCGCTCGATGTCCTCGCGGATCTTCTCGATCGGCGTGGTGGAGTGCTTGGCCAGCATCTCCTCCAGCTGCGAGCGCATCCGGAGGATTTCGTTGGCGGCGATCTCCAGGTCGGAGACCTGGCCGCGGCCGGTCTCGCTGTACGGCTGGTGGATCAGCACGCGCGCGTTGGGCAGCGCCATGCGCTTGCCGGGCGTGCCGGCGGCCAGCAGCACGGCCGCGGCGGAGGCGGCCTGGCCCATGCAGACCGTCTGGATGTCCGGCTTCACGAACTGCATCGTGTCGTAGATGGCCGTGAGCGCGGTGAAGGAGCCGCCCGGGCTGTTGATGTAGACCGAGATGTCCCGGTCGGGGTCCATCGACTCCAGGCACAGCAGCTGCGCCATGACGTCGTTCGCGGAGGCGTCGTCGATCTGCACGCCGAGGAAGATCACGCGCTCCTCGAAGAGCTTCGCGTACGGGTCGTACTCGCGGATGCCCTGCGAGGTGCGCTCGACGAAGCGCGGGATCACGTACCGGGACTCGGCGCGCGGGCCGGTGTACTCGGCCTCGGTGCGGGCGTACAGGCCGCTGCCGGGGAAGTCGTTCACTGTCTGTCT
>CBFGZZ010000672.1:0-2270 GCA_965653385.1 uncultured Streptomyces sp.
CAAAGACACAGGCCATTGCACCTACTACCCTCAGTAGGAGGTAGACATGAAGATGTTGATCAATGTCGCGGAGACCGTGGTCGCGGACGCGCTGCGCGGGATGGCGGCCGCCCATCCCGAGCTGATCGTCGATGTGGACAAGCGGGTGATCGTGCGGCGGGACGCCCCCGTGGCCGGAAAGGTCGGACTGATCTCCGGTGGCGGGTCGGGGCACGAGCCGTTGCACGGTGGATTCGTGGGTCCGGGCATGCTGTCGGCGGCCTGTCCGGGCGAGGTTTTCACGTCGCCGGTGCCCGACCAGATGGTGCGGGCCGCGGCGGCCGTGGACAGCGGGGCGGGTGTGCTGTTCATCGTTAAGAACTACACGGGTGACGTCCTCAATTTCGACATGGCGGCCGAACTCGCCGAGGACGAGGGCATCCAGGTCGCGAAGGTGCTGGTCAACGATGACGTGGCGGTCACCGACAGCCTCTACACGGCCGGGCGGCGCGGCACGGGCGCGACGTTGTTCGTGGAGAAGATCGCCGGGGCGGCGGCGGACGAGGGACAGCCGCTGGAGCGCGTGGAGGCGATCGGACGGCAGGTCAACGAGAACTCCCGAAGCTTCGGCATCGCCCTCAGCGCCTGCACCACCCCGGCCAAGGGCAGCCCCACCTTCGATCTGCCGCCCGGAGAGCTGGAGTTGGGCATCGGCATCCACGGCGAGCCGGGCCGGGAGCGGCGCGCGATGATGACCTCGGGCGAGATCGCCGACTTCGCCGTGGGCGCCATCCTGGAGGACATGACCCCGCGCAACCCCGTGCTCGTCCTGGTCAACGGCATGGGCGGGACACCCCTGTTGGAGCTGTACGGCTTCAACGCCGAGGTCCAGCGGGTGCTCGCCGAGCGCGGTGTGGCCGTCGCCCACACCCTTGTCGGCAACTACGTCACCTCGCTCGACATGGCCGGCGCCTCCGTCACCCTGTGCCAGGTCGACGAGGAACTGCTGCGGCTGTGGAACGCGCCGGTGAAGACACCGGGGTTGCGGTGGGGTATGTGATCCAGGGTCTGCGATCAAGGTCCGCGCACCCGGAGCCGGACGCCCGCACCGCACCTGCCACGCAAGGAGATCCAGTGCTCGACGCCGATTTCTTCCGCCGTTGGATGACGGCGACCGCCGCCTCCGTCGACCGTGAGGCGGAACGGCTCACCGCTCTCGACTCGCCCATCGGGGACGCCGACCACGGCAGCAACCTCCAGCGCGGCTTCAACGCCGTGACCGCGGCGCTGGAGAAGGAGGCCCCCCAGACACCCGGTGCGGTCCTCACGCTCGCCGGGCGGCAGCTCATCTCCACGGTCGGCGGAGCGTCGGGCCCGCTGTACGGGACCCTGCTGCGCCGGACCGGCAAGGCCCTCGGGGAAGCGGGCGAGGTGAGTGAGGACCAGTTCGCTCAGGCACTGCGCGCGGGGGTGGACGCGGTCATGACGCTCGGGGGCGCGGCGCCCGGCGACAAGACCATGATCGACGCGCTCGTGCCGGCCGTGGACGCGCTCGTCGACGGCTTCACCGCGGCCCGGGCCGCCGCCGAGGAGGGCGCCCTGGCGACGACTCCGCTGCAGGCCCGCAAGGGGCGGGCGAGCTATCTCGGGGAGCGCAGCATCGGGCACCAGGACCCCGGCGCCACGTCCTCGGCGCTGCTGATCGCGGGGCTGGCGGAGGCTGACGGTGAGTGACGAGCAGGAGGGTGGGCGTGTCGTCGGGATCGTGCTCGTCTCGCACAGCGCGCAGGTCGCCGCTTCGGTGGCCGAGCTGGCGCGGGGGCTCGCGGGCGGCGGAACGGCGGTGCCGGTGGCCCCGGCGGGCGGCACCGAGGGCGGTGAGCTCGGCACCAGCGCCGAGCTGATCGCCGCGGCGGCGGCCGCAGTGGACCGCGGCGCCGGGGTCGCGGTCCTCACCGACCTGGGCAGCGCGGTCCTCACCGTGAAGGCCCTGATCGCCGAGGGCGACGAACTCCCGGACGACACACGCCTGGTGGACGCCCCGTTCGTCGAGGGGGCCGTCGCCGCGGTCGTGACGGCGGCAACAGGCGCCGACCTGGCGGCGGTCGAGGCCGCGGCCACGGAGGCGTACGCGTACCGGAAGGCGTGAACCGCCCGCGGCTGCCGACAGCCTGCCATCAGTCATCCGGCCATCGGGCCATCGGGCCATCGGGCCATCGGCAGCCGCCGTACGCAGGAGCCGGCCTTCCTCTACCCCACCCCCTCCGCCGCGACCCTCAGCGCCACGCGCA
>CBFGZZ010000673.1:0-2255 GCA_965653385.1 uncultured Streptomyces sp.
CCCGGGAACTCGGCCACAGCGTTTGTACGTTGAATGCCGTACTTGGATGCGGTCCGGGCTGTCTCAGCGGCCGGTGCCGCCGTCGGCGTTGGGGCCTTCGTAGTCCTCGCCGTAGGCGCCCTTGGCGGGGCGTCGGCGGCGCATGGGCGGTTCGACTCCGTCGGCGAGGCGGCGGGCGGTGAGCAGGAAGCCGGTGTGGCCGATCATGCGGTGGTCGGGGCGGACGGCGAGGCCTTCGATGTGCCAGTTGCGGATCATCGTCTCCCAGGCGGTCGGCTCGTTGAAGGAGCCGATCTCGCGGATGGACTCGACGGTCCGGGCGAGCTGGGTGGTGGTGGCGACGTAGCAGCAGACGATGCCGCCGGGGACGAGCGCCTTGGAGACGGCCTCCAGGCATTCCCAGGGGGCGAGCATGTCGAGGATGACGCGGTCGACGTCGGTGTCGCTCAGGTTGTCCTGGAGGTCGCCGACGGTGAGCTGCCAGGCGGGGTGGGGGCCGCCGAAGTAGCGCTCGACGTTCTGCTTGGCGATGTCGGCGAAGTCCTCGCGGCGCTCGTAGGAGTGCAGCATGCCCTGGTCGCCGATGGCGCGCAGCAGGAAGCTGCTGAGCGAGCCGGAGCCGACGCCGGCCTCGACGACGCGTGCGCCGGGGAAGATGTCGGCGAAGGCGAGGATCTGCCCCGCGTCCTTCGGGTAGACGACGGCTGCCCCTCGGGGCATGGACAGGACGTAGTCGGGGAGCAGGGGGCGCAGCGCGAGGTAGGCGACGTTACCGGTGGTGCGGACAACGCTGCCCTCGGGTGCGCCGATCAGTTCGTCGTGCGGGAAGGAACCCTTGTGGGTGTGGAAGTTCTTTCCGGCTTCGAGCGTGAACGTGTAGTGGCGGCCCTTGGGGTCGGTCAGCTGAACCTGGTCCCCGACCTTGAAGGGCCCGCGCCTGCGGGCGGCACCGGTCGGTTCGGACATGTGAACAGCCTACCGGTTCCCGGCGGGGGGCTTGGCCACTGAGGGTGTGGGTGCGCTCAGGCCGGCCTTGCCATGGCCTTGACGAAGGCGCGCTCGACGTCGGCGGCGGACAGGACGCCGTAGATCTCGCCGGATTCCTCGACGACCAGGTACTCGGTGGCGGGGGCGGCTCTGAGGGCGTCCAGGAGATCTTCTCCGGCGAGTTCGGCGGAGACGCGCATGCCGTCGGTGAGGTCCTGGGCGAGGCTGCTGACGGGGACCCAGGGGCGGCGGTGTTCGGGTACGCCGACGATGGCGGCCTCGCGGACGAGGGAGAGGGGGTTGCCGTCGGCGTCGACGACGACGAGGGCGCGGGCTCCGGCGGCGTTTGCGCGGCGCAGGGCTTCGGAGAGGGGGGTGTCGGTCTCGACGGGGACGGCGCGGCGGGTGAGGGTGCGGGCGCGCAGTTCGGGGAGGTGTTCGCGCAGGCGGGCCATGCGCAGGCTGTTGCCGGCGCCGGTCCAGATGATCGCGGCGAGGATGGCGGCGAGCAGGGCGTCCATGACGGTGTCCATGCCGACGTTGTCGACGGCGTCGGAGCCGAGGGCGCCGGACTGGGTGAGCCAGGGCAGGCCGATGAGGACGGAGACGGCGAGGGCGCGGCCGACCCAGGCGGCGGCGATGGTGCCGGTCATGGGTTTGCCGGTGATCTTCCAGACGATGGCGCGGAGCATGCGGCCGCCGTCGAGGGGGAGTCCGGGGAGCAGGTTGAAGGCGGCGACGATGAGGTTGGAGATCATCAGGCCGGCCAGGAGGACGCCGGGGACGGTGCCGGGTTCGACGGGCTGCAGGGCGGCGTAGAAGACGCCGGCGAGGACGAGGGAGAGGAGTGGTCCGACGAAGGCGAGGACGAATTCGCGGCCGGGTGTCTCGGCTTCCTTCTCGATTTCGGAGACTCCGCCGAAGAACTGGAGCTGGATGCGGCGCACGGGGAGCTTGAAGCGGAGTGCGGCGACGGTGTGCGCGAGTTCGTGGACGAGGACGGAGGCGTAGAAGGCGACGGCGAAGAAGAGGGAGACGAGGTAGCGGGCGGCGCCGAGTTCGGGCAGGACGCGGTCGAGTTGTCCGCCGAACACCCAGGTGATGAGGGCGGCGACCAGGAACCAGCTGGGGGCGACGTATACGGGGACGCCGAAGGGGCGTCCCATGAGGAGGCCGCCTCGGGGTTCCTGGGGGCGCTGGGGCGGCTGGTTCTTCGTGGTGCCGGAGCGGGCGAGGGTGCGGTCGTGGGTGTCGGGGTCGGGGGTGTG
>CBFGZZ010000674.1:0-2239 GCA_965653385.1 uncultured Streptomyces sp.
CACCCGAGTTCGGGTGGCCGCCCCAGCGGCGTTCAGTGCAGCGCCCCAAAGGGGCGCGGGGAACTGCGCGACCAGCCACAGCGGACCGGCAGACACAAGCGGCGCTCAGCCACCAACGGCGCCCAGTCCCCGGCGCTCAAAGCGGAGCGCTTACTTGCCCTTCGCGGCTTCCTTCAGCTTCGAGCCCGCGGAGACCTTCACGCTGTAGCCGGCCGGGATCTGGATCGGGTCGCCGGTCTGCGGGTTGCGGGCGGTGCGAGCGGCACGGTGGGTGCGCTCGAAGGTCAGGAAGCCAGGGATGGTGACCTTCTCGTCGCCCTTGGCGACAACCTCGCCGACGGTCTCGGCGAACGCGGCCAGCACGGCGTCGGCGTCCTTGCGGGTCACCTCGGCGCGGTCGGCCAGCGCGGCCACCAGCTCACTGCGGTTCATGTTGTTACTCCCGTGTTCATTTGCCTTGAGGCGTGCCACGCGGCGAGGCCGCATGTCGGGCACAGCGATGTCGATGCTGCCAGGGTCCTCGGTGAGACCCGGGACCCGGGTCCGTCGTCAGACCCTCGCGCCCAGAGACGCATCCTGCCCCTACCTGCGGCGGGAAAGCCAATCCGGCGCCCGGAGGAGTCGTGAGACAACCCTTGGGAGTCACACGAAGAGAGGGCCTGAGCTTGGCCGTCACGATAAACGGCGTCCCAAGGCCCCAGGTTCCACGACGCGCCGGTACAAGGGCTTGCCGTGGCGATCCTCACAGCCCGCTCACACTTCGCGGGCCGTGAGGCACTGATTCCGGATGACTACTCGCCCGCACCCGCGGTCGTGACGGCCTTCGCGGCCTCGCGCACCGCGCCGGCGACCGCGCCCGCGACCTTGTCGTTGAAGACGCTCGGGATGATGTAGTTCGGGTTCAGCTCGTCCTCGGTCACCACGTCCGCCAGCGCCTTCGCGGCCGCGAGCATCATGTCGGTGTTGACCGTGCGGGACTGCGCGTCCAGCAGACCGCGGAAGACACCCGGGAAGACCAGCACGTTGTTGATCTGGTTCGGGAAGTCGGAGCGGCCGGTGGCCACAACTGCGGCCGTCTGACGGGCGATTGCCGGGTCGACCTCGGGGTCCGGGTTCGCGAGCGCGAACACGATCGCGTTCTCGGCCATGGCGGCCACGTCGTCGCCGTCGAGGACGTTCGGGGCGGAGACGCCGATGAAGACGTCCGCGTCGCGCACGGCCTCCCTCAGCGTGCCGGTCAGGCCCTCGGGGTTGGTGTTGTCGGCGATCCAGCGCAGCGGCGAGTCCGCGGGTGCCTCCCGCAGGTCCTCGCGGCCGGCGTGCACGACGCCGTGGATGTCGGCGACGACGGCGTTCTTCACACCCGCCGCGAGCAGCAGCTTGAGGATGGCCGTGCCGGCCGCGCCGGCGCCGGACATGACGACGCGGATGTTCTCAATCGCCTTGCCCGCCACGCGAAGTGCGTTGGTGAGGGCGGCCAGGACGACGATCGCCGTGCCGTGCTGGTCGTCGTGGAAGACGGGGATGTCGAGGGCCTCGCGCAGCCGGGCCTCGATCTCGAAGCAGCGGGGCGCGGAGATGTCCTCCAGGTTGATGCCGGCGAACCCGGGCGCGATGGCCTTGACGATCTCGACGATCGCGTCGGTGTCCTGGGTGTCCAGGCAGATCGGCCAGGCGTCGATACCGGCGAACCGCTTGAAGAGGGCCGCCTTGCCCTCCATGACGGGCAGCGCGGCCTTCGGGCCGATGTTGCCGAGGCCCAGCACCGCCGAACCGTCCGTCACAACCGCAACGGAGTTGCGCTTGATGGTCAGACGGCGCGCGTCCTCGGGGTTCTCCGCGATCGCCATGCAGACCCGGGCCACGCCGGGCGTGTAGATCATCGAGAGGTCGTCACGGTTGCGGATGGGGTGCTTGGACGCCATCTCGATCTTGCCGCCGAGGTGCATCAGGAACGTACGGTCGGAGACCTTGCCGAGCGTGACGCCCTCGATGGTGCGCAGCTGTTCGACGATCTCGTCGGCGTGCGCGGTGGACGTGGCCGCGATGGTGACGTCGATGCGGAGCTTCTCGTGCCCGGAGGCGGTGACGTCGAGGCCGGTGACCGAGCCTCCGTGGGACTCGACGGCTCCGGTGAGCTGGGAGACCGCGGTTCCGCTCGCGGGCACCTCCAGCCGGACCGTCATCGAGTAGGAGACGCTGGGCGCCGTTGCCATGGCCGACTTCCTCTGCTTTCACC
>CBFGZZ010000675.1:0-2231 GCA_965653385.1 uncultured Streptomyces sp.
GCATGGACGAACTGCTGCTGTGGTTCCGCGAGCGGGGCGCCGGGCAGGTCATGCTCACCGCGTCCGCGGAGGCCGAGCCGCTCTACGCGTCCCTCGGCTTCGTCCACAAGCCGGACCCCACGATGATCCTGAAGCTCTGAGCCGCTTAGGCTCGTGGGCATGTCCTTGCAGAGCCTCGCGCTGATCGAAGACTGGCCGGTTCCCACCGCTGCGGCGGGTGTCGTACGGGCGGACGGGACCGTCCTCGGCACCCATGGGCCCGTCGGGCAGCGCTTCCCCCTGGCCTCGGTCACCAAGCCGTTGGCCGCCTACGCGGTGCTCGTCGCTTATGAGGAGGGGGCCGTCGAGCTGGACGAGGCGGCCGGCCCCGCGGGGGCGACCGTGCGGCATCTGCTGGCGCATACGTCGGGGCTGGCGTTCGACGAGCATCGGGTGACGGCGCCGCCCGGGGAGCGGCGGCTGTACTCCAACGCCGGGTTCGAGCAGCTCGGGGACCATGTCGCGAAGGCGACGGACATTCCGTTCGCGGAGTATCTGCGGCAGGCGGTCCTGGAGCCGCTGGGGATGACGGCCACGTCGCTGGAGGGCTCCCCGGCGAAGGACGGGGTGTCGACCGTGGAGGATCTGCTGCGGTTCGCGGCGGAGGTGCAGGCGCCGCGACTGCTGGACCCGCGGACGGTCGCCGAGGCGATGACCGTGCAGTACCCGGGGACGAAGGGCGTGCTGCCGGGGTACGGGCATCAGAACCCCAACGACTGGGGGCTCGGCTTCGAGATCCGGGACGGCAAGTCGCCGCACTGGACGGGCGCCTCGTCCTCGCCGCGCACCTTCGGGCACTTCGGGCAGTCGGGGACGTTCCTGTGGATCGACCCCGACGCGGGCGCCGCCTGTGTCTCGCTGACGGACCGGGCGTTCGGGCCGTGGGCGGTCGAGGTGTGGCCGCCGTTCACGGACGCGGTGCGCGCCCAGCTGTAGCCCCGCCCGTGCCGAGGGCCTCGCCGGCCCCCTCGGTGTCGACGTGCGGCAGGATCCTGTCCAGCCACCGGGGCGTCCACCAGGCGTGTCTGCCCAGCAGCGTCATCACGGCGGGCACCATCAGCAGCCGGACCACCGTGGCGTCGATGAGCACACTGACGGCGAGTCCCAGGCCCGGCATCTTGACGACGATGTTGTCGCTGATGATGAAGGCCGCGAACAGTTCACCATGATCAGCGCGGCGCAGGTGATCACCCGCGCGGTGATCTCCAGGGCATGGGCGACCGAGTCCTTGCGGCACATAGCTCTCGATGGGCACCTTGCCGTGCACCCCCAGCGCGGGCCCGCCCCAGCCCCGCTGGGAGACGGCGACCACGACACCGTACGAGGCCGCGATGGACAGGACGTTCAGGACGGCCGCCTTCACGGCGACCAGCAGGCCGCGGAAGACCGTCAGGTCGAGCCCCACCACCACCTGCCGCTACCCGGCCATCTCCCACATCAGCAGCTCGGCCGCGCTCACCCCCACCGCCTCCACCCCCTCGGCGCCGGTGATGCGCACCGCGTCCCCGGCGCCCAGCTCTTCCCCGCCGAGCCGCACCGCACCCCGCACGACGTGCACGTACAAATAGGCCCCGTCCGGCACCGCCGTCCGCTCCCCCGCCGCCAGCCGCCGCACATGGAGCATCGTGCCCGCCTCCGGGACGGCGTACGGCGTGGAGTCCGCGATGCCGTGGACGATCTCGTACGCCGGGTCGCCGCCCGGTGCCAGCGGGGCCAGCCAGGTCTGGACGAAGGTCAGGGGCACCTCGGCGTCGTTGCGCTCGACGTGCCGCACGCCACCGGCAGAGCTGAGCCGCTGTACGTCCCCGGGTCCTACCCGCGTCTCGTGCCCCGTCGAGTCCCGATGAGTGAGCTCGCCCTCGACCACCCACGTCACGATCTCGGTGTGGCTGTGCGGGTGCTCGTCGAATCCGGCGCCGGGTTCGAGGTGCTCCTCGTTGCAGGCGATCATCGCGCCGAAGCGGAGGTTGTCGGGGTCGTAGTGCGGTCCGAAGGAGAAGGCGTGGCGCGACGAGATCCCCGCTGCCGGGTCCCCTCCGGGGTAGCGCTCCGCGGCGCGCCGTACATCGATCACGGCCCCACGGTATCCCTGCCGGGCCGCACAGCCGGACCCTGACGCCGACGCCCTCCACCCTTTTCCCTCGCCCCCGCCGCCCCTACCCGTCCCATCCCCAGGGGCTCCGCCCCTTCGA
>CBFGZZ010000676.1:0-2211 GCA_965653385.1 uncultured Streptomyces sp.
GCTCGCCGGCCTCGTCACGCGAGTCGAAGATGAAGCGGTGCGCGTTGACGATGGCGGCCGGGCCGAAGTACTGGCCGTCGTTCCAGAACACCGGGCACGAGGAGGTGCAGGCGGCGCACAGGATGCACTTCGTCGTGTCGTCGAAGCGCTCACGGTCCTCGGCCGTCTGGAAACGCTCACGCGTCGGCTCGTTCGTGTCCTTCGTGATCAGGAAGGGCATGACGTCGCGGTACGCCTGGAAGAACGGCTCCATGTCGACCACGAGGTCCTTCAGGACCGTGAGGCCCTTGATGGGCTCGACCGTGATCGGCTTCTCGGGGTTGATGTCCTTGATCAGCGTCTTGCAGGCGAGGCGGTTCTTGCCGTTGATCCGCATCGCGTCGGAGCCGCAGATGCCGTGCGCGCAGGAGCGCCGGAAGGTCAGCGTGCCGTCCAGGTCCCACTTGATCTTGTGGAGGCCGTCGAGGACGCGCTCCTTCGGGTCGATCTCCAGCTGGAAGTCTTCCCAGGTCGCCTCGGCCGAGACCTCCGGGTTGAAGCGGCGGACCCGGAAGGTGACCGTGATGTAGGGAGACGCGGCGGACTCGGCCTCCACCTTGTCCATAACGGGGGTAGCCATCAGTACTTACGCTCCATCGGCTGGTAGCGGGTCTGGACGACCGGCTTGTAGTCGAGACGAATGGACTCCGTGCCGTCGTCGCCGACCTCGCGGTACGCCATGGTGTGGCGCATGAAGTTGACGTCGTCGCGGTTCGGGTAGTCCTCGCGGTAGTGACCGCCGCGGGACTCCTTGCGGGCCAGGGCGGACACGGCCATGACCTCGGCCAGGTCGAGCAGGTTGCCCAGCTCGATGGCCTCCAGCAGGTCCGTGTTGAACCGCTTGCCCTTGTCCTGGATCGAGACGTTCCGGTAGCGCTCGCGCAGCTCCGCGATCTTCTCGACCGCCGTCTTGATGGTCTGCTCCGTGCGGAACACCATGACGTTGGCGTCCATGGTCTCCTGGAGCTCCTTGCGCAGGGCCGCCACGCGCTCGGTGCCGGTGGAGGTACGCAGCCGCTCGACCTGCTCGATCACCAGCTCCGCCGGGTTCTCCGGCAGCTCCACGAAGTCGGCCTTCTGGCTGTACTCCGCGGCCGCGATGCCGGCCCGACGGCCGAAGACGTTGATGTCCAGCAGCGAGTTGGTGCCGAGGCGGTTGGCGCCGTGCACGGACACACAGGCGACCTCGCCGGCCGCGTACAGGCCCGGAACCACGGTGGTGTTGTCGCTGAGGACCTCACCCTCGACGTTCGTCGGGATGCCGCCCATGGCGTAGTGCGCGGTGGGCTGGATCGGGATCGGGTCCGTGTACGGCTCGATACCGAGGTACGTCCGCGCGAACTCCGTGATGTCGGGCAGCTTGGCGTCCAGCTGCTCCGGCGGAAGGTGCGTGAGGTCGAGGTAGACGTGGTCGCCCTCGGGACCGCAGCCGCGGCCTTCGCGGATCTCCGTGTAGATGGAGCGGGAGACGACGTCACGGGACGCGAGGTCCTTCATGACCGGCGCGTACTTCTCCATGAAGCGCTCGCCGTCCTTGTTGCGGAGGATGCCGCCCTCACCGCGGGCGCCCTCCGTCAGCAGGATGCCCATGCGCCAGATGCCGGTCGGGTGGAACTGGAAGAACTCCATGTCCTCCAGCGGCAGACCCCGGCGGTACACGGCCGCCTGGCCGTCACCGGTCAGCGTGTGCGCGTTGGACGTCACCTTGAAGAACTTGCCGGTGCCGCCCGAGGCGTAGATGACGGCCTTCGCCTGGAAGACGTGGATCTCGCCGGTCGCCAGCTCGTAGGCCACGACGCCGGCCGACCGCTTCACGCCGTCGACCTCGGTGATCAGCTGGTCCAGGACGTAGAACTCGTTGAAGAACTCCACGCCGTGCTTGACGCAGTTCTGGTACAGCGTCTGGAGGATCATGTGGCCGGTGCGGTCCGCGGCGTAGCAGGACCGGCGCACCGGCGCCTCGCCGTGGTTGCGGCTGTGACCGCCGAAGCGGCGCTGGTCGATCGTGCCGTTCGGGGTGCGGTTGAACGGCAGGCCCATCTTCTCCAGGTCGAGAACGGAGTCGATGGCCTCCTTCGCCAGGATCTCGGCGGCGTCCTGGTCGACCAGGTAGTCACCGCCCTTGACCGTGTCGAAGGTGTGCCACTCCCAGTTGTCCTCCTCCACGTTGGC
>CBFGZZ010000677.1:0-2202 GCA_965653385.1 uncultured Streptomyces sp.
ACGGCGAGCGGCACCAGCACGGCCGTGGCGGCGAGCCCCAGCACGAGGGAGTTGCCGAACCGGTCGGCGATCAGCTCACCGACCGGCCGCCCGCTCGCGTAGCTGGCGCCGAAGTCACCCCGCACGGCGTGCCCCAGCCAGTCGAGGTACCGCAGCGGCGCGGGCCGGTCCAGGCCCAGCTGAGCCCGCAGCTCCTCAACGGACTCCGAGGATGCCTGCGGGCCCAGCCGGGCGGTGGCCGCGTCCCCGGGCGCCGCCTCGGTGGCGGCGAACACCAGCACGGACACGGCGAACAGCACGAGCAGCGCCCCCGCACTCCGCGCCGGCCACGGGCGGCGGGAGCGCGGGCGCTGCCCCACCGGCGACTGCTGCGATCTCATTCGACGAACGCGTCCCGCAGACTCGGAAAGTCGGCGTAGCCGCGCGACTTCACCCCGTGCGCCTTCGCGGCCGCCCCGGACACCGTGGGCACCCGGGCGAACAGCGCGTCGCCGCCGTTCTCGTGCAGATGCCGCAGTACGTCCGCCACGCGCGCCCGGCGATCCGCCTCCCGCGTGGCCCTGTTCATGGCGGCGATCAGCGGATCGAGTCCGGCGGCACCCTTGGTGCCGGTGAGCGGGAAGGAAGCCGTCGAGCCGTAGTACGTACGGATCGCCAGCGGCAGCGGATTGGGGTGGTAGGCGGCCGTCTGGATCGGCGTACTGAGGATGGTCTTGAAGTCGCTGTAATAGTCCGCCGCCGGCACCTTGTCGAGGGTCGCCTTGATCCCGGCCTTCGCCAGCATCGGCACGATGGCGGTGGCGCTCTCCTCGGTACCGTAGTCGTAGTCGGAGGTGCGGATCGTGACGGACAGCCCCTCCTGCCCGGCCTCGGCGAGGAGCTTCTTCGCCTGCTCGGGGTCGTACTCGGTCTGCGCGATGCCGTCGTCGTAGTACGGCTGGTGCGCGCCCACCAGGTCATTGCCGACCTCGCCCTGACCGAGCGTCACGGTCCGCACCAGGGACTCCCGGTCGAGCGCCAGCTTCACGGCGCGCACGACCCGCGGGTCCGTGAAGGGCTTCAGCCCGAGGTTCATGGGGAGGTCGAGGTCGACCCACAGGTCCTTCGGCGGCGTCTCGATGCGCAGCGCGCTGTTGCCGCGTTCGGTGCGCACTGCGGTGAGGGCGAGCCCGCCGGCGTACTCGAACTGGCCCGACTTCAGGCCGCTGAGCCGGGCGGCCGAGTCCGTGACGGAGACCAGCTCCAGCTCGTCTAGGTAGGGCCCGCCGTTGTCGGCGTCCCAGTAGTCCTCGCGCGGGGCCAGCACACTGCTGCGCCCGGCCTGCCACTGCTTGACCACGTACGGACCGCTGCCCACGGCCTTGGCGAGGTTCTTGGTGCCGTCCGGGAACACGAACATCGAGTGGGCGAGGGCGAGGTCGAAGAAGCCGTCGGCCATGGTGAGGGGCAGTTCGACGGTCCGCTCGTCGCGGGCGCGGGCGTTCTTGAGGTCGAGGTGCGTCAGGAAGCCGCCCTGCGGGCTGCGCTTCTCGACGAGCGTGCGCAGGCTGAACAGCACATCACGGGCGGTGAGTCGGCGCCCGTCGCTGAAGGTGACGCCCTTCCTGACGCGCACCGTCCACTTGGTCGCGTCGGAGTTGGGCTCGACGGACTCCGCCAGCCTCCACACGGGCTTGCCGCCGTCCAGCTCACCGAGGGTGTCCCAGACGACCCGGGCGCGCACGTAGTCGACGCCGACGCCGGCGGCGAGCGTGGGGTCGGTGGACTCCGCGCTCCCTCCAATGAATGCCGCCCGCAGTTTCCCGCCCTTGCGCGGGGTGGCGGACGCCTCGGCACCGGCAGGCCGCTCCTTCCCGCCCCCGTTTCCGCAGCCCGCGAGCCCTCCGCCGACGGCAACAACCGCCGCCCTTCCCACGACACCGCGCAGCGCCGTACGCCGACCTATCACGCCGGTTCCCTCTCCCCTTGCACGCACCAACCCCGGGCAGCCGAAAGTTCGCCGGACGCCCGAGGTATACGACGTATAGACAGTACCCGTCTCGAAAATCGTTTTCAATAAGCGGCGCCGGTCCACGACGCTGATCGTCAGCCGAGCTCGGGGACCGTTCTCCGGGCCCCGGCTACCGCGTCCGGTACGTACCCGCCAGCCTGCACACGAGGTAGATCGCGAACGAGATCGTGGTGACGTACGGGCTGATCGGG
>CBFGZZ010000678.1:0-2154 GCA_965653385.1 uncultured Streptomyces sp.
GAGCAGGGGAGTGTGACGGGGTGGACCACAAGTTCGAGTGGCAGGAGCAGCGGACGACGACGCCGGACGGTGTCTACCGCACACTGCGTGCCGCCATCCTCGATGGCAGCGTCCCTCCTGGTGGCCAGCTGCGCGAGGCGCACATCGCCACGGATCTGGGGATCAGCCGGTCCCCGCTGCGCGAGGCGCTGACCAAGCTGGAGGAAGAAGGGCTCGTCGTAAAGATCCCTTACCGTGGCGCGTTCGTCGTAGAGGTGAGCGCTCGCGAGGTCGCCGAGATCGACTCGGTCCGGCTACGTGTCGAACCGTACGCAGCCGAACTCTCGGCCGAAGCGCTGCGCGGCGCCGAGCGGCCTCAGTTGCTGCAGACCGTCGAGGATCTGCGCCGGGCCATGGAGAAGGACGACATCCCGGCCAGCATCGACGCCCACCTCCGCTTCCACCGGCTCTTCTACGACCTCTCGGGGCACGGCGTCCTGCAGGCCATGTGGAACGGCTGGGAGACCAAGCTGCGCCTCCACCTCAGCGTCGATCACCGCACGTACAGCGACAACCCGCAGCAACTGGTCGTCGAGCACGAGAGGTTGGCCACGGTCGCCCTGGAAGGCGACACCGACACGTTCCGCCAGGAACTGGCCGCCCACTTCCCCATGGGGCTGGGAGCCCGGACGGCAGAACCGGGGGAACACCCGCCCCGGCACGCTTGAGGCCATGCCGACGTGCGTGAAGCGTCAAAGCCCGCCCGCCGTGAACGGGCCCATTGCGGCCACGCGACGCCGCTGCCAGGTTCGTCACCACGGGCCAGCAGGGCAAATCGGTGCTAGTGCCGCATCAGCCAACGTTCGCCCCGCCCCGTCCTTCCGGGCGGGGCGGCAGGCAGATGTCGGATGCGGTCCCCGTAGTCTCGCGGGGTGCATTCTCATCTGAGCTTCGAGAACCCTCCGGCTCTGCCTCACGAGGTGGTGGTCGAGACGTTGGAGCGGGCTCTGCGTGACCGCTCGGCGGAGGGCGAGGCGGCGGGCGTCCTGGTCGGGACCGCGTTGAACGACGACGACGCGGAGTTCGTCGAGCACTGGTGCGTGCAGGTCGGGACGCGGGCTGTGTCGGGAAGTGCACTGCTCGGGCTGGCCGGCTTGTGCCTGGGACACACCGCTCGACGCTTTGGGCGACTCAGCGATGAGGCCCTCGCGCTGGCGAAGTCGCTGGCGGCGCGGGCCGAGGCCGACCCGACGGACGTGGACGGACGGGCCCTCGACGGTTATGACGATGTCCGGAGCTTCCTGCACCTGTGGTGACGCCGGCCTGCCGCGCCGGGTCAGGCGGCGTTGGCCCTGCTCACGAGGGTTTTGAGGCGCTTGTCGGCGGCGTTCTTGTTTCGCCAGATGATGTAGCGGCGGATCATGCTGCCCTGGGCCTTGTGACTGGGGTGGTCGGTGCCGTCGAGCGCGAAGTAGCGCAGGGCCGTGAACTGGGCCTCGATCCGGTTGAGCCAGGAGCTGCTGGTCGGGGTGTAGGCGATCTCGACGTTGCTGGCCTCGGCCCAGCCCCCCACGCGGCGGCAGCGCCTGGTGGTCAGGTGGGGTGAGTAGTTGTCGCAGATGATCGCGATGCGCACGTCGGTCGGGTGCAGGGAGCGCAGGTAGCGGCAGAACTCCAGGAACTTCGACCTGTTCTTCGTCTTCTTGATGTGGCCGTAGAGCTGGTCCTTGCCCAGGTCGTAGGCGGCGAACAGGTGCCGGACCCCGTGCGGGCGGGTGTAGGTCGCGCGGCGGCGCGGCCGTGGTTCGCGCTCGGGGTCCTTGTGCTTGCCGCCGCGTTCGGCCCACTGGCGACCGGGATGGGACTGGAGGTTGAGCGGCCCGAACTCGTCCAGGCAGAACACGACCTCGGGCTCGCCCGGCTCGGGAAGGACCTCGCCGTCGGCGGCGTAGAGGTGCTCGACGCGGGCCTTCTTGGCCTCGTAGTCGGGATCCTTCGAGGTCTTCCAAGTCTTCAGGCGTTGAAAGGTGACGCCTTCCTCGCGGAGCAGGATGCGCAGGCCCTCGTGGCTGATGTCGTCGACCACCCCCTCGGCGACCAGGAAGTCGGTCAGTTTGACCAGGCTCCAGGTCGAGAATGGCAGGCCGTGCTCGACCGGCCTGGACTTGGCGATCT
>CBFGZZ010000679.1:0-2142 GCA_965653385.1 uncultured Streptomyces sp.
GCGCGCGGCCGACGGCGATGCGCTGTGGACGTTCGGGGAGACGGGCACGGCGGTGATCGTGGTCAATTGATCTCCTCCGCCCCGTGAACGGGGCGGAATCCCTTCTCAGGCCGCGTGCGGCTGAGTGGGTGGTTGACGCTTCACAGCCTGCCCATCGGCTCCGGCTCCACGTCCTGACACCGCCGATCCGGCGGCGTGATCTATGTTGCGGCTTGCGTTGGTGTCCGCGTTCGCCTCGTATCCGCAGCCGTCTGCCTTGCAGGCGAAGCGGGCCTGTGTCTCCCGGCCGCCGGGGATGATGAACCCGCATGCTGAGCAGCGGCGTGAGGTGTTCGCGGCCGGGACCTTGACGATGCTGCCACCGCGCTGGGCGGCCTTGTACTCCAGCAGGGTCACCGTGCGGCCCCACGCCTCACCGGCGATGGCGCGGTTCAGTCCGGCCTTTTGGCGGACGTTCTTTCCGGGGGCTTCTACGGTTCCCCGGGCGGACTTGACCATGTTGGTGATGGTCAGGTCTTCCACCCCGATACGAGAGAAGGTCTCGGTGATCTCGGTGGTGGTCTTGTGCTGCCAGTCGACGGCTCGGCGCTTGGCTGTTGCGCGGAGCTTGGCGATCTGGTCATAGGTGCGGGCGAGGCGACGACTTGTCTTCTCGCCCTTTTTACGGTTCCGGCGCTGTCGGGCCGACTTCTTCTCCAGGCGGCGCAGCCGCTCTTTCTCGCCCTCGCTGAGCCAGGGGCCGTGTTCGCGGAAGGTTCCGTCCGAGAGGGCGAGGGGCTTGGTGATGCCCCGGTCGACGCCGACGGTCGGCCCGGTGTGCTCGGCCGGTTCGAGTACCTCGCGCTGGACGCGGAAGACGACGCGCCAGCCTTCGGCTTCCTTCACGAGGCGGGCACCGGTGACTTTGTTCAGCTTGTCGGCGTGTTTGCCCACGGGAAGGTCACGGGTCCAGCGGAAGAGGACGTGTCCGATCTTCGGCACCCACATGCGACCCCAGCGCCGGTTCAGGCGCACGATCTGCAGGTCGCGGCCCTGGGGGATGTCGATGGCCATGTGGGACCGAAATCGGCCTTTGAAGTTCGGGGCGTCGGCGCGGCCTTCCCAATAGTTCACCCAGGCGCGGAAGTACGTCTTGAGTACGGCCTGCGCGGCTTGTGCGGGGAGGACGCCGAGCCAGGGAAGTTCTTTGCGGCCCTGGCGAATCGCCGCATCGGCGGCAGCAAGGTTCCGCTTGTCCTTGGGGAGCATCGTCCACCAGTCGTGGACGAGGTTCCACATGGTGCGGGCTGCGTGTCCCTGCTCGTCGGCGGCCAACGCCTGGGCGGGGGTGAGGTAAAGCCGGACCATGTGGCCACGCTGCTGCTTCAACTCCCCTCCCCATCCTATTTGTTGACCGGAAAGGTGATCACCATAGCCTTGGTGCATGTCACCACGATGGGAAGCGGCCCTCGATATCAGGCGCTCGGCGCACGTCGTTTACCACCTTCACGTGCACTTGGTGTTTGTCACGAAGTATCGGCGTGGAGTCTTCACCCCGGCCATGCTCGAACGCTGCGAAGAGATCATGCGGGAGGTGTGCGCGGACTTCGAGTCGGAGCTGAAGGAGTTCAACGGCCAACGCGATCACGTCCACCTGCTCGTGCACTACCCGCCCAAGGTCGCCCTGTCGAAGTTGGTCAACTCCCTGAAGGGCGTCTCCTCACGGCGGCTGCGGCAGGAGTACACGGGCCAGGTCAGCCAGGCGATCACGCACGGCCGCTTCTGGTCCAGGTCGTACTTCGCCGGATCGTGCGGCGGGGCACCGCTGACCGTCGTACGCCAGTACATCGAGAGCCAGCGGCGCTCCGAATGACTCCGGCTGACCGCACCAGTACAGACCCGTACCTCAACCTGACGTCAGAGCAGTCTTAGGATGACCTGCACCCCCCCGCGTGAACGCGGGGGCACCGGCCGAGATCACCGGTCGGCGCCCGCCTTCTGCATCCTTCGACGTACGGCAGGTTCGGCTTCGCTGATGACGATTCGGGGCGGTGCCGCCGTGACGATGAACGCATGACGCACACGGACGCGCGAGCCCTGCGGGCCCCGGAGACCCCACCCACCGGACGGCGGCTCCCCCTCCTCGACGTACTGCGCGGTGCC
>CBFGZZ010000680.1:0-2133 GCA_965653385.1 uncultured Streptomyces sp.
AGCCCGGCGTGGCCACGCTGCTCGACTACTGGGCCCCCTCCGAGTGACCGACCCCCGCGACGGGGCCCGGCACCGTGACGGGGCCGGGCCCCTGTGCACGTAGGGCCCCCGGGACGCGGCCTGGGCGGTCGACGGCGCCCGAGGCGGTCGACGCACCCGACGCCGTGGGCCGTCAGACCTCGTCGTGACTGTCCGCCGTCTCGACCTCTTCGCGGGTGACGCCCAGCAGATACAGGACCGTGTCAAGGAACGGCACGTTCACCGCCGTGTGCGCCGCCTCCCGCACCACCGGCTTGGCGTTGAAGGCGACACCCAGGCCGGCCGCGTTCAGCATGTCCAGGTCGTTGGCGCCGTCCCCGATCGCCACCGTCTGGGACAGCGGAACTCCCGCCTCGGCGGCGAACCGGCGCAGCAGCCGCGCCTTGCCCGCCCGGTCCACGATCTCGCCGGTGACCCGGCCCGTCAGCTTCCCGTCGACGATCTCCAGCGTGTTCGCCTGGGCGAAGTCGAGTCCGAGCCGCTCCTGGAGGTCATCGGTGACCTGCGTGAAACCACCCGAGACGACACCCACTTGATACCCGAGGCGCTTCAGCGTACGGATCAGCGTGCGCGCGCCCGGCGTCAGCCGCACCTCGCTGCGCACCTTCTCCACCACCGAGGCGTCCAGCCCCTCCAGCAGCGCCACGCGCGCGTGCAGCGACTGCTCGAAGTCCAGCTCCCCGCGCATCGCGGCCGCCGTCACCTCGGCCACCTTGTCCTCGCACCCGGCGTGTGCCGCGAAGAGCTCGATCACCTCGTCCTGGATGAGCGTCGAGTCGACGTCCATGACGACCAGGCGCTGGGCACGCCGGTGCAGCCCGGCCGCCACGACCGCGATGTCGACGCCCAGTGCCGCCGCGTCGGTCACCAGGGCCGTGCGCAGCGGCTCGGTCTCCGCACCGGACACGGCGAACTCCACCGCCGTCACCGGGTACTTGGCGAGCCGGAAGATGCGGTCGATGTTGGCGCCCGACTTCGTGATCCGGGCGGCGATGGCGGCCGTCGCCTCCGCGGTGAGCGGGTGTCCGAGCACGGTGACCAGGGAGCGGCCGTGGCCGCGCGGCCGGTTGTCGCCCAGGCCGGAGATGATCTCCGCCTGCATCTTCATCGACTCGGCCCAGCTGTGGACGGTCGCCCGGAGATCGCCCTCCACGCCGGCCGGAGGCTGCGTCACGAGAGCGCACAGCGTGATCCGGCCACGGGTGACGACCTGCTCGATGTCGACCACGTCGACCGAGTAGGCGGCCAGCGTGTCGAAGAGTCCGGCCGTGATGCCCGGCCTGTCCTTCCCGAAGATCTTGACGAGAAGGGTGGGGATGTCGGAGGTCTGCGAAGCGCTCATGGTGCTTCCACCGTATCCGGCACCCCGTGCCTGCCGCCCCTGAGGTCCGTCTGGCGGACACGGAACACTGGGTGTCGGTCGGGTGGCGCGCGCCTTACGTCACGGTCACGACTGCCTCGGTGGCTGTGAGGTGCCCCGGAGGCACCCGTGAGCCGACACCAGGGCGGATCTCCCCGAGAGATGCCGGTCCAGCTGGTGCCTCAGGAGCGCCTCCGGTGGATCAGGAACGCCGCTTCGGATTCCCCGGTGGCGGGGGAGCGGGCGGCGGAGGTGGAGGTGGAGGCGGCGGGGGCGGAGAGGGAGGCCCGTCGTCCGCTCCGGGTGACGGCCGTTTCCCACGCCCTCGAGGAGGTCGAGCCGACCTGGGAAGCGGCTCGATCGGCCGGACGACAGTGGGCGCGCCGTACATGTCGTCGCCACCGTCGCGCCCCGGCGCGTCCCCGGGCGACCGCGCACCCTCGGACGGCGGGACCGCCCCGGGCGGCCGCGCGTCCTCCGGTTCGCACAGCTGGTCCGGCACACGCAGATACGGGTTCGTCGCCGGGTTCGGAGGCCGGTACGGGGCGCCGGGGGCGTACGGCCCGGACCGGCCTGCGTACGGCGAAACCCCGGCGCCCTCGGTCGTAGGACCAGCAGGATCAGCAGGATCAGCAGGACCAGCAGGATCACCGGCAGGACCAGCCGGAACCGTAGGCTCCGTGGCGGCCCGGGCACCCACCCCCGGCGTCGCCCCCACGGCCAACGGCGCCGCC
>CBFGZZ010000681.1:0-2121 GCA_965653385.1 uncultured Streptomyces sp.
AGGCCTTGTTGGACTCGGCCATCTTGTGGGTGTCCTCGCGCTTCTTCACAGCGGCACCGAGGCCGTTGGAGGCGTCGAGAAGCTCGTTGAGCAGACGCTCGGTCATGGTCTTCTCGCGACGGGCGCGGGAGTAACCGACCAGCCAGCGCAGCGCGAGCGTGTTGGCACGACCGGGCTTGACCTCGATCGGAACCTGGTACGTCGCACCACCGACACGGCGGGACTTGACCTCGAGGGTCGGCTTGATGTTCTCCAGCGCGCGCTTCAGCGTGATGATCGGGTCGTTGCCCGTCTTCTCACGCAGACCTTCCATGGCGCCGTAGACGATGCGCTCGGCGGTGGAGCGCTTGCCGTTCAGCAGCACCTTGTTGATGAGCGACGTCACCAGAGGAGAACCGTAGACCGGGTCGATGATGACCGGGCGCTTCGGGGCGGGGCCCTTACGAGGCATTCTTACTTCTCCTTCTTGGCGCCGTAGCGGCTGCGGGCCTGCTTGCGGTTCTTGACACCCTGGGTGTCGAGGGAGCCGCGGATGATCTTGTAGCGAACACCCGGCAGGTCCTTCACACGGCCGCCGCGCACGAGCACGATGGAGTGCTCCTGCAGGTTGTGTCCCTCACCCGGAATGTAAGCGGTGACCTCGATCCCGCTGGTCAGACGCACACGCGCGACCTTACGCAGGGCCGAGTTCGGCTTCTTCGGGGTGGTCGTGAACACACGCGTGCAGACGCCACGACGCTGAGGGGAACCCTCGAGTGCGGGCGTCTTGTTCTTCTCGACCTTGTCCTGCCGGCCCTTACGGACCAGCTGCTGGATCGTAGGCACTACTTCTCCGGTTTCTGTGTGCCGATGGGTACAGCTAACCTGGAACGTCGCCGACCCACGCGGTCGGGTGTGTCGAATCCGGCGGATTCCCGCCGCGAGGCGAAAAGAGCACAGATTACGGTGGCCGCTCACAGCTCGCTATGCGGTTGAAGGCACGCACGAGAGCCAGGGCACACCCCAGGCACAAGGTCTGAGCGTACCTACCTCAAACGCTACGGTCAAAACAAATGGGCTTCGCCCGCATCGCCATACGGCCGATGTCAAGACCACACGACGTGTTCGATCTTCGAATCGGCGATTCGAGCACATCGCAGCACCTCCCGGACCACCTCGCGCCGGCCTAGGCCGACACCGCGGCGGCCACGAGCATCAGCGTCAGCAACACCGCCCAGCCCGCGGTCGACAGCCACCCGAGCACCAGCCCGGTCAGGGCGAGCGCGTCACCGCCCTCCCCGCTGCGCCGTATCTCGGAACGGGCCGAGTGCCCCAGCACGACCGCCGGAATCCCGGTCAGCCCGAAACTCACCAGACACAGCACTCCGCAGACGGCGGACCCCACCGCCTTGCCGTTGACCTGCGGCCGGGCCACCGGCAGAAAGGCCCGCGGCACCGGCGTCACGGGCACCGGCAGCGGCATCGGCCCCTGGGGAAGGTCGGCGACCAGCAGAGCCAGCTCGCCCACCGTACGAGCCGCATAGGCCCGCTCGATCCGCTGATCGAACTCGCCCTTCTCCAGCCGCCCCTCACCGAACCCCGCCCTGAGCACATCCACGGCCCGCTCACGGTCGGCATGCGAGGCGAGCATCACCGATCCACCCCAGGCCGGCCACGCCTGCGGCCCAGGAGCGCCCTGCCACCTCAACGGCGCCTGACCCCCCTGCCACGGCTGCGGAGCACCGCTCCCCTGCCACGACGGATGTGTCATGGAGCACCTCCCCCGTACTGGTCGGAGTCCTTCCATGATGCGCCGGACGGGCGTTGTCGGCATCGGGGTGCTACCCGGAGATTCCCCGGAGGCGCCCCCGGGAGACGTCCGGGGACGCCGAAGGGCGGCCACCCCAAAGGTGACCGCCCTCGACCATGCCTGAGTCAGGCTGCTGCTCGCTTACTGGTTGTACGGACCGTAGTCGTAGTCCTCCAGCGGAACGGCCTGGCCGGAGCCCGTGCCGAACGGCGAGTAGTCGATGTCGTCGTAGCCGACGGCCGAGTACATCGCGGCCTTGGCCTCCTCGGTCGGCTCGACCCGGATGTTGCGGTAACGGGACAGACCCGTACCGGCCGGGATGAGCTTACCGA
>CBFGZZ010000682.1:0-2092 GCA_965653385.1 uncultured Streptomyces sp.
GGTCACGGCCGTCGCGAGCTGGCTTGCGGTCGGCATGACGGGGGACGACGGCGGCGGCAAGGCGGACCGCACCCCGGCGAGCACGGCCGGTGTCTCCCGGGACGACCGGTCCGCACCACCCCCCAACACCCCGTCCGATCCGGCTCCGTCCTCCGAGGACCCGTTCACGGCCGCGTCCGAGTCACCCGAAGTGCCCGCCGGATACCGGGCGGTCGAGGACCCTTCCGGCTTCTCCACCGTCGTCCCGGAGGACTGGACCCGCAGCGAGCAGAACGACGGAGCCGTCGTCTTCTACACCGCGCCCGACGAGCGCGGCCTCCTGCAGATCTTCGAGGTGGTCGAAGCGGGCTACACCCCCGAGGACGCGCTCGACGTCGCCGTCGACAGCCTCTCCGGACAGCCGGGCTTCACACAGATCAGCCGGGAAACCGTCGCCGACGAGACGAACGCGAGCGAGCTCGTCTACGAGTACGACAGCGAGGACCTGGGCGAGCGGGTGAGGGCCGTCGACCGGGTCTTCCAGACGGACGACGGCCGCCTCTACGCGATGGTCGTCCGAGGTACGACGGAGGACTGGGCCGGGACGCGCAAGACGCTGGAGAGCGCCAGGGCGGCGTTCACGGCGAGCTGAAGCCCTCAGCCGTCCAGTCGCCCGTCCAGCCGCTTCTCGAACCAGTGGCTGGCGTAGACGTTGTCGTCGTACGCGGGGATGTCCGTGTAACCGCACGCCCGGTACATCGCCTGCGCCTCGGTCAGCGCGGCGTGGGTGTCGAGGCGTACGACGGTGAAGTGCCGGGCGGAGGCCTCCTGTTCGAGGGCGTCGAGCAGACGGCGGGCCAGGCCGAGGCGCCGGGCGTCGGGGTGCACCCAGACGTGGCGGATCTCTCCGACACCGGGTTCCAGGCGCCGTAGCGCGCCGCAGCCCACGGGGCGGTGTTCCTCGTAGGCGACGAAGAAGGCCCCGGCGTCGCCGGACACCTCCTCCGGCCGTACGAGGTCGTCCTTGTCGAACCCCTCGGGGAACCGCGCGTCGATGTCGGCGGCGTAGGCGTCCAGACAGGCCCGGGCGTCCGGAGCGGCGCCGTCGACGAGGGCGACGGTGATGCCGGCGAGGCGCAGCAGCCGCTGGGCGGTGGCCATGGCCCCGGTCAGCTCGGCGCGCTGTGCTTCGCCGAGGCCTTCGAGGAGCCCGGCCGCGACAGCGCCCGCCCGCCGGTCCTGCTCCGTCACCTCCACCCGCCCGGCCGGGGTCAGCTCGATCATGCGCAGCCGGTTGTCCTGCGGATGCGCGCTCAGCCGGACCAGGCCCTGGGCCTGAAGCGTCTTGGCCATCCGGCTCAGATACCCGGCGTCCAGACCGAGCCGGCTCCTGAGCTCCCGCAGGGACGCGCCGTCGCCGATCTCGAAGAGCAGCCGGGCCTCGCCCAGCGGGCGGTCCTGGCCGAGGTAGTGGTCGTCCAGTACGCCGATGCGGCGCGTGAAGTAGCGGTTGAAGCGGCGGAAGGCCGTCACGTGATCCATCGATACCGGCTCCATAGTTCTTTGACTTTAGTCAAAGGTTTGGTTCCGGTCGACCCCCGGCGCCGCCCCTTTTTGTTCCTGTTTGTCCGGATGTTCAGTGATGCACCGCACTTTCGACCATCGATTGCGCATGCAATACGAGGGCCGGGGCAGGCGGTCACGGTCCTCGTGGGTGACACCTGTGTGACTCAGGGGCACTGAACAGGAACGGAAGGCAACACCGATCATGACCGGACAGCAGGCGCAGCAGACGATTCACGCGGGCGGCGAGTGGCGCGACGCCGCCTCCGGTGCGACGCGCGAGATCCTCGACCCCGCGGACGCGACGCCGTTCGCCGTGGTCGCCGAGGGTGACGAGAAGGACACCGATCTGGCGGTCGCGGCCGCCCACCGGGCCTTCGACGGCGGCCAGGGGGAGTGGCCGCGTACGCCCGTCGCCGAGCGCGCCGCCCTGCTGCGCCGTGTCGCCGACCTCCTGGTGCGCGACCGCGAGAAGCTCGGCCTGCTGGAGAGCCGCGACGCCGGCAAGACCCTCGAAGAGGGCCGCGTCGACATCGACTGCGTCGCCGAC
>CBFGZZ010000683.1:0-2074 GCA_965653385.1 uncultured Streptomyces sp.
CACGGTGGTGGTGAGGGCAAGACCTCCGGTGGTCGCCACCCGGTCAGCCCCTGGGGTCAGAAGGAGGGTCGTACTCGTTCGCCGAAGAAGGCTTCGAACAAGTACATCGTCCGCCGCCGCAAGACGAACAAGAAGCGCTAGGAGCGGGTTTAGATGCCGCGCAGTCTCAAGAAGGGGCCCTTCGTCGACGACCACCTGATCAAGAAGGTGGAAGCCCAGAACGAAGCCGGTTCCAAGAACGTCATCAAGACCTGGTCCCGTCGCTCCATGATCGTGCCGGCCATGCTCGGCCACACGCTCGCGGTGCACAACGGCAAGACCCACATCCCGGTGTTCGTCACCGAGTCGATGGTCGGCCACAAGCTCGGCGAGTTCTCGCCGACGCGCACCTTCCGGGGCCACGTCAAGGACGACCGGAAGTCGAAGCGCCGCTAGTAGCGGATCGCATTCAGACACGTAAGTAACTGAGAGGGACAACCATGGAAGCCAGGGCCCAGGCGCGGTACATCCGCGTTACGCCCATGAAGGCCCGCCGCGTGGTGGACCTTATCCGTGGCATGGATGCCACGGAGGCTCAGGCTGTTCTGCGATTCGCTCCGCAGGCAGCCTCCGTGCCCGTCGGCAAGGTGCTGGACAGCGCCATCGCCAACGCCGCGCACAACTACGACCACCCGGACGCCACCTCGCTGTTCATCAGCGAGGCGTACGTCGACGAGGGCCCGACCCTGAAGCGGTTCCGTCCGCGTGCCCAGGGCCGTGCCTACCGGATCCGCAAGCGGACCAGCCACATCACCGTGGTCGTCGCCAGCAAGGAAGGAACCCGGTAATGGGCCAGAAGGTTAACCCGCATGGGTTCCGGCTCGGTGTCACCACGGACTTCAAGTCCCGGTGGTACGCCGACAAGCTGTACAAGGACTACGTCAAGGAAGACGTCGCCATCCGTCGGATGATGACGTCCGGCATGGAGCGCGCCGGTATCTCGAAGGTTGAGATCGAGCGCACCCGTGACCGTGTGCGGGTGGACATCCACACCGCGCGTCCGGGCATCGTCATCGGCCGCCGTGGCGCCGAGGCCGACCGCATCCGCGGTGACCTCGAGAAGCTCACGGGCAAGCAGGTCCAGCTGAACATCCTCGAGGTCAAGAACCCCGAGACCGACGCTCAGCTGGTTGCCCAGGCCGTTGCCGAGCAGCTCTCCTCCCGCGTCTCCTTCCGCCGTGCCATGCGTAAGAGCATGCAGTCGGCGATGAAGGCCGGCGCCAAGGGCATCAAGATCCAGTGCGGTGGCCGCCTCGGTGGCGCCGAGATGTCCCGCTCGGAGTTCTACCGCGAGGGCCGTGTGCCCCTGCACACGCTCCGCGCGAACGTGGACTACGGCTTCTTCGAGGCCAAGACGACCTTCGGCCGCATCGGTGTGAAGGTCTGGATCTACAAGGGCGACGTCAAGAACATCGCCGAGGTCCGCGCCGAGAACGCTGCGGCCCGTGCGGGTAACCGCCCGGCCCGTGGTGGTGCCGACCGCCCGGCCCGTGGTGGCCGCGGTGGCGAGCGGCGCGGTCGTAAGCCGCAGCAGGCTGCCGGTTCCGAGGCCCCCAAGGCCGAGGCTCCCGCGTCCGCTCCGGCTGAGAGCACCGGAACGGAGGCCTGACCGAAATGCTGATCCCCCGTAGGGTCAAGCACCGCAAGCAGCACCACCCGAAGCGCTCTGGCATGTCCAAGGGTGGAACGCAGGTTGCGTTCGGCGAGTACGGCATCCAGGCGCTCACCCCGGCCTACGTGACGAACCGTCAGATCGAGGCCGCTCGTATCGCCATGACGCGTCACATCAAGCGTGGTGGCAAGGTCTGGATCAACATCTACCCGGACCGTCCGCTCACCAAGAAGCCCGCCGAGACCCGCATGGGTTCCGGTAAGGGTTCTCCGGAGTGGTGGATCGCCAACGTCAAGCCCGGACGCGTGATGTTCGAGCTGTCGTACCCCAACGAGAAGATCGCCCGTGAGGCTCTGACTCGCGCCGCCCACAAGCTGCCGATGAAGTGCCGGATCGTCAAGCGCGAGGCAGGTGAAGCGTGAT
>CBFGZZ010000684.1:0-2019 GCA_965653385.1 uncultured Streptomyces sp.
GGCGCACGCCGGCGTTTGCCGAGCGCCTGTCCGCTTATACGAAGGGCGCGCCGACCCACGTGCCGCCGGCCCCCGCGCCCGAGACCACCGGTCACGTACCGCTGCCGCCCGGCGGCCCGGTAGGCATGCCGAGCGCCCCGCCCGCCACCGCGGCACCCGACCCCGCCGCCACGACCCTCGCGGTCCTGCTCATCGGCCCGGCCGGGGCCGGCAAGACGAGCGTCGCCAAGTACTGGGCGGACCACCGCCGGGTCCCCACGGCCCACATCAGCCTCGACGACGTCCGCGAATGGGTCCGCTCGGGCTTCGCCGACCCCCAGTCCGGGTGGAACGACCACTCCGAGGCCCAGTACCGCCTCGCCCGCCGCACCTGCGGTTTCGCCGCGCGCAACTTCCTGGCCAACGGCATCTCGTGCATCCTCGACGACGCTGTCTTCCCCGACCGCCCGGTGGTCGGCCTCGGCGGCTGGAAGCGCCACGTGGGGCCCGGCCTCCTCCCGGTCGTCCTCCTCCCCGGCCTGGAGATCGTCCTGGAGCGCAACGCCGAACGCTCGGGCAACCGCCGCCTCACCGACGAGGAGGTCGCCCGCATCCACGGCCGCATGGCCGGCTGGTACGGCTCGGGCCTCCCCATCATCGACAACTCCCAACTCGACGTCCCCCAAACAGCCCAGGTCCTCAACGACGTCCTCTCCCGCTCCATCGCCAGCCCCCCGGCCTGGTAGCCGCCCAAGCAGAAGCACCCCAAGGGGCGCGGGGAACTGCGCGAGCAACCCCCACTCACCGTCAGACGGCACACAACCTCGAACTCCACCCCCCGCCCCGAACAGCACTCACCAACCCGCACATATCAGGACACCCCACTCAGACGCCCCCAACCGGCGTCAACCGAGCGGAGCTCTTACGCTCGGGTCATGTCAGAGGTGTACGCCACCCGCCGATCCCGGCTGAGGGACCGCTGCCAAGCCAGCGGCAGCGCCACCGCGCTGATCTCCCGCCCCGCCAACGTCCGCTACCTCGCGGGCGGCGCCCCGCAGGGCTCCGTGCTGCTCCTCGGCAAGACCGAAGACCTGCTCGTGTGCGCCGGCCCGCCCGACGACCGCCCCAGCGAGGGCCGCCCCGACGAGGCACTGCGGATCCACGCCCTCCCCGGCCCAGGAGGGGACCCCGCCGTGGCCGCGGCCGACCTCGCCGCGGCGCAGGGCGGGGTCTGTCTCGCCGTGGAGGAACACCACCTCACCGTGGCCCGCCACCGAGCCATCCGCTCGGTCGTGCCGCGACTGCGCCTCGCCGACCTCGGTGGCGCTGTCGAGCAACTCCGAGTGGTCAAGGACGAGGAGGAGATCTCCTGCCTCAGGATCGGCGCGGAGATCGCCGACCAGGCCCTCGGGGAGCTGCTCGAATCCATCCTCGTCGGCCGCACCGAACGCCACCTCGCCCTCGAACTCGAACGCCGCCTCGTCGATCACGGCGCCGACGGCCCGGCCTTCCCCACCTCCGTCGCCACCGGCCCGAACGCCGGCCGACGAGCGCACCGCCCGACCGACCGCCGTGTGGAGGAGGGCGACTTCCTCTCCGTCTGCCTGGGGGCCACGTACCGCGGCTACCGGTGCGAGATCGGCCGTACGTTCGTCATCGGTACGTCGCCCGCCGACTGGCAGATCGAGCTGTACGACCTGGTCTTCGCCGCCCAGCGCGCCGGACGGGAGTCGCTGGTGCCGGGCGCCGCCTACCGTGATGTGGACCGCGCGGCACGCCAGGTGCTGGACTCCGCGGGGTACGCGCAGGGGCTTCCGGCCCTGACGGGGCACGGTGTGGGACTCGAAATCGACGAGGACCCGCAGTTGGCTCCCGCGGCCATGGGTAAACTGGACGCTTGCGTGCCGGTCACCGTCGAACCGGGGGTCCACCTCCCGGGCCGGGGTGGTGTCCGGATCGATGACACGCTCGTCGTCCGCCCCGAGGCGGACGGCGGACCCGAGCTACTCACCATCACGACCAAGGAGCTGCTCGCGCTCT
>CBFGZZ010000685.1:0-2011 GCA_965653385.1 uncultured Streptomyces sp.
CGCTGCGCCAGATTCAGCAGCTCGGGCAGAGTGAGGTGGTGCATCAGGCGAGCCTCCGGTTCAGTTCGGCGCTGGCCTTCAGCACGTGCTCGGCAGCCTCGTCGAACAGCCGTGAGTGCTCGTTCACGGCCGCGATCACGGCGTCGTGCGCGAAGGCCTGCATGCTTCGCCCTTCCGCCGCCGCGCGCTCACGCAGCGCGTCGAGCTCTTCGTCCGAAAAACGCAGGTTCAGTCCAGCCATGCCTCGACGGTACTACGCGGTACCACTCGGTGTCACCGGGTCTCCTCACGCAGCCGCGTAGTCACCCAAGCTCCCACCAACGCCACCCCCGCCATCGGCAGGAACACCGCGGCGAACGCCCCCGGATGCGCACCGGACGCCCCCGTGACCGCATGGCTCACCGTGCCGCCCCCCAGCGCCGCGAACGCGGCGCCGCCCGCGGCCAGCAGGATCACGTTGGAGAGCGCGTCGGAGATCTGCAGCGCCGCCGAGTTCGTGCCCGCCTCCTCGGGCGCGGAGAGCTGAAGCAGCAGCACGCTGGTGGAGGAGATCACCAGCCCCATCCCGAAGCACCCGAACGCCCACGCCACGGCGAGTGTCCAGGCCGGTACCGAGTCGATCAGCACGCTCGGCGCGGCGGCGACGGACGCCGCGACCAGCACCATCCCCAGCGTCATCAGACGTTCCCGGTACGGCTCCGCCCGCGGCCGCGACTGCACCCACGACCCCAGCGCCCACGTCCCGCCGCCCGCCGCGAGCGAGAACCCGGCCAGCGTCGGCGACAGCCCCCGCTGGGTGACCAGCATCAACGGCACGAAGGACTCGGCCGCGATGAACGACCCCGCGGCGACCCCGCGCAGCAGCACCACCGACGGCAGCCCGCGCGCCGCCCGGTACGTGCCGCGCGGGAGCAGCCCGAGTACGGCCGGCACCAGGAGCGCGACGCCTGCGACGGCGGGGACGAGGGAGAGCCACCGCAGGTCCTGGGCGGCGTACTGCAACAGCCCGGCGCCGAGGGAGATACCGAGGGCGAGCCGGATCCGCCGCCGGTCGAAGGAGGCGCTGCCCGCCGAACCGTCGACCGGCCCCGCCGCCCGCCGCCGTATCTGCGGCAGCGCGAGCGCGAGCGGGAACACCACGAGCACGGGGATCCCGACGAACACCCAGCGCCAGCCCAGATGCTCGGTCACGGCCCCGGACGCCAGCGGTCCCACGATCGACGGCACGACCCAGCTCGCCGCGAACGCCGCCATGATCGCCGGCCGCAGCCGCTCGGGGTAGGCCCGCCCGACGACGACATACAGGGCGACGATCACCAGCCCGCCGCCCAGCCCCTGTACGGCCCGACCGAGGATGAACAGCCACATGGCCCCCGCCGTCCCGGACAGCAGCAGCCCGGCCCCGAAGGAAGCGATCCCGGCCGTCAGCGCCCCGAGCGGCCCCCGCCGGTCCGACCACTGCCCCGCGAGCACCATCCCGAAGAGACTGGTGGTGAAGTACCCCGAGAACGCGAAGGCGTACAACGACACCCCGTCCAGCTCCCGCGCCGCCACCGGCATCGCCGTCCCGACCGCGGTCGCCTCGAAGGCGATGAGCAGCACGACGGAGACGATCCCGACGCTGAGGGCCCGATAGGCCCTGCTCAGCACGGTCTCCTCGGCTTCGGGGACCAGGGGGACGTCGGCTGTCTTCGTGACATCGGCGTCACGCGGTTCAAGGGCGGTCATGGCCGCCAGCGTAAGGGCCGCAACCGACTTTGACCCCTGTCGGAAGACGGGCTCCGCCCTGCGACCTTGGTCGTACGACCGAGGCTCCCATGAACGCGGTGCGCCACCACCGAAGTTACGTGGGTTCGCGTCCCGCCATGGCCTCCGCACACCTGCCGACGCCCGGCAGCGACCTCGAGATCACCGCTCCCCACTGCGGATGCGCCCCATGAACGCGGGGTGTTGAATGGATATCAGCGTCCGCCGCGTCCACCGCGCGCCCTCGCGATTCGCGATTCGGGAT
>CBFGZZ010000686.1:0-2010 GCA_965653385.1 uncultured Streptomyces sp.
CAGAAGCATGCCCAGGTGGGCTATACGGAGGTACAGGGCTATCCGAGGCTTATCACTGACACCGAGGAGGTGCGGAAGCTCGCCGAGCGCTATGGGATCATGCGGGCGCTGGCCCTCAATCCCTTGGAGTCCCGCGCCTTGATCGAGAAGAAGCTGGGGGAACTGTGAACACCGACGGACTCGACTGGTTCAAGTCCAGCTACAGCGGCGGTGAGGGCGGCGACTGCCTCGAAGTCGCCTACACCTGGCGCAAGTCGACGTACAGCGGCGGTGAGGGCGGCGAATGCGTGGAGGTCGCCACCTGCCCCCACACCATCCACGTCCGCGACTCCAAGCACCCCACCGGCCCTCGGCTCGCCGTCTCCACCGCCAGCTGGTCGGCCTTCCTGTCAGGGGGGTTGGTCGCCGAGCGGGGCTAGGCCGCTGCGATGGAACTCGTCGGAGGCGACGGGCGAAGGAGAGATGAAAGCCCAAGCCTTCGAAGCGTTCCACAGCACGAGAGGAGCCCCGATGACCGTCGAGCCAGGCGTCCGCACGGGGGCGGAGAGCGATGCCTCGGTCATTGCACGGTCCCGGGATGAGCCCGAGGCGTTCGCCGTGCTCTTCGACCGGCACGCGGATGCGGTACACCGATATCTGGCCCGTAGGCTCGGCGGCGAGTCGGCCGACGACCTCATGGCGGAGACCTTCACCACTGCTTTCCGGCTGCGGCACCGGTACGACCCCTCGCGGGCCACGGGCGACGACGCCGGGCCCTGGCTGTTCGGCATAGCGACCAACCTGGTCGGCCGGCACCGGCGGGCCGAGGCCCGCCGGTTCAAGGCCCTGGCCCGCGTCCCGGCTCCCGCCGACCACGAGGAGCCGCTTGCCGACCGGGCCGCGGCCCGGGTAGGGGCACAGGCCGTACGCCGCGAGCTGGCGGCGGCACTGGCCGCACTGCCCGCGCGGCACCGGGACGTGCTGCTGCTGGTGGCGTGGGGCGGTCTCGGCTACGAGGAGGTGGCCCAGGCCCTCGGTGTCCCCATCGGCACGGTCAGATCACGGCTGCACCGGGCTCGCAGCAAACTGCGCGAAGCGTTGGGCGGATCCGATCCGACGACACTGCGAGAGGCATCCGGCCATGACTGACGAACTCGAACTCCTGCGGGACTGGAACGCGGACGCGGCCCCGCTCACCGAACCGACCCGAGCACAGGCCCGCCACCGACTGCTCAACACGATTGCGCGTACGGATCGGCACCCGGCTGCCGCGCCCAGCCGCCGCTACGCGCTGCGCCTCGCGACGGCCGCGGTGGTCACCTTGGCGGTTACGGGCACGGCGGTAGTGATCACCGCGGACGGCGCCGACGAGGGCGGCCGCACCGACCGCGCGGGCACGAACGCCCCGCGGATGCGCAACGCCGCCGCCGTGACGGTGCTGAACGGGGCGGCGGCGTGGGCGACCAAGCACGAGAAGCCCGTGGCGCCGCGCGACGACCAGTTCATCTACTCGAAGCGGATCATCAAGGAAACGGAGACGAAGACCGGCGCGGTCAAGACCTATGTGGACGAGAACTGGGACTCGGTGGACGGCACCAAGCGATCTTTGACCATGGAGCTCGGCCGGGTGATCTGGGAGGAGCCCATGGGGGAGAAGGAGAACGTGTGGCCGCCTCGGGAGTGGAGCAAGCTGAAGAAGCTGCCCACCGACCCGGAGAGGCTCATCTCGGTCATCATCGGCGTCGGCACGTCCGGCAAGCCGATCGACGACTTCACCGCGTCGGACTGGTACTTCGCCTACTTCCTGCTCGGCGAGCTCCTGAAGTGGCCGGTGCTGCCCGAGGCACTGCGTCCTGCCGCGTACGAGGCTCTCGCACTGGTGCCCGGGGTCAAGGTGACCCCGGGGATGGAGGACTCCGCCGGGCGCGCCGGTGTGGGGATCTCCTACCCTGAGGAAGCCCACGACAAGGGCAATTACCTCATCTTCGACCCGGAGTCCCATGAATTCCTGGGCTTCCGCGCCGAGCGGAC
>CBFGZZ010000687.1:0-1997 GCA_965653385.1 uncultured Streptomyces sp.
GGGTTGTTGCCGCGGAAGGTGCCGTTGTGCTCGCCCGGCTCCCAGATGTCCAGCTCCGGCTTGAACAGGCACAGGGACATGGGCAGTCCGTACCCGCTGATCGACTTCGACACGGTGACGATGTCGGGGGTGATGCCCGCCTCCTCGAACGAGAAGAAGGCCCCGGTACGCCCGCACCCCATCTGGATGTCGTCGACGATGAGCAGCATGTCCTGCCGCTCGCACAGCTCGGCCAGCGCCCGCAGCCACTCCGGGCGGGCGACGTTGATGCCGCCCTCGCCCTGCACGGTCTCCACGATCACGGCGGCGGGCTTGTTCAGCCCGGATCCCTGGTCCTCGAGCAGCCGCTCGAACCACAGGAAGTCCTCGACCGTGCCGTCGAAGTAGTTGTCGAACGGCATCGGCGTGCCGTGCACGAGCGGGATGCCGGCGCCGGCCCGCTTGAAGGCGTTGCCGGTGACGGCCAGCGAGCCCAGCGACATGCCGTGGAAGGCGTTGGTGAACGACACGATGGCCTCGCGCCCCTTCACCTTCCGGGCCAGCTTGAGCGCCGACTCCACGGCGTTGGTGCCCGTGGGGCCGGGGAACATGACCTTGTACGGGAGGTCACGCGGCCGCAGCACCAGGTCCTGGAAGGTCTGCAGGAAGGCCCGCTTGGCGCTGGTGGACATGTCGAGCCCGTGCGTGACGCCGTCCCGCTCCAGGTAGTCGATCAACGCCCGTTTCAGGACGGGGTTGTTGTGCCCGTAGTTCAGTGAACCGGCACCGGCGAAGAAGTCCAGGTACTCGTGGCCGTCCTCGTCGTACATACGGCTGCCGCGCGCGCGGTCGAAGACGGTGGGCCAGCCGCGGCAGTAGCTGCGCACCTCGGACTCCAGGGTCTCGAAGACGCTGAGGTCGGGCTGGGTGATGGTCACGACGAATCGCTCCTCGTTGCGTGTGGGGAAAGTCAGAGGGAGAGGGGACCGATGCGGTACAGGACCTCGGGGTCGTGCGGCCCGTCGGGGAACAGGCTGGTGGGGAACAGCACCTCGCGCTCCAGGGCGGCACCGTGCCGCTCGGCGAAGGCGTCGAACAGGCGCTCGGAGGCGATGTTGCCGGGGGTGATGGTGGTCTCGATGTTCGTGACGCCGTACTCGCCGCCGACCCGTGCGACGAGCCCGTCGAGCAGCGCGGCGGCGATGCCGCGTCCGCGGTAGGCGTCGTCCACGGCCACCTGCCAGACGAGCAGGGTGCGCGGGCGCTCCGGCCGTACGTATCCGGTGACGAAGCCGACCGGCTCCCCGCGCTCGTCGCGGGCGACGGCCGACGTGCCGGCGAAGTCGCGGCACCACAGCAGATAGCTGTACGACGAGTTGAGGTCGAGGGCCTTGGAGTCTCTGGCAATCCGCCACAGCGCGGCCCCGTCGGCCACCGCCGGACGGTCGATTTGCAGGTCTGCTTGTGCGGCAGTCATGCGAATTGAATTTACCGAGGGAAATTCGAAATTGCATGGCCGTGTGGGGTTACGTATGAGCGGTGGGTGTGTTATCACGCGGGCGTGAGAGCCCATGGCTCACCGGGGTGAAGTGCCCCATTCAGTCCCTTAAATCCCGCACAAAACGGTCACGATGTGGAACGCGTCACAGCCGTGTAACTCTCACGAGACCTGTCCGAATTGGTACGGATGGCGTTCGCTAAATCTTTGTGTTTAGGGCTGGAGAAAGCGGGCAGAAGAACAGGGGAAGCTGCCCTGAAAAGAATTCCTGGAATTACGTTGAATTCAGGCTCCGGTTACACCGTCGATGCGTTCTCGCAGAATATCGGCGTGACCGTTGTGTCGCGCGTACTCCTCGATCATGTGAATGAGCCCCCACCGCAGACTGACCTCGACCCCTGCCATCGTCCGTCCCCGATCCGCCCCTCAAGCGCCGGACGGGCTGAAAGATCCAGCCCCGGCCCGGCAAATCCAGCCCCTCCGGCGTTTGAGGAGCGGGGTCTGGGGCGGAGCCCCAGAA
>CBFGZZ010000688.1:0-1991 GCA_965653385.1 uncultured Streptomyces sp.
CTGTACCCCGGTCTGAACAAGTAGTCCCTTTTTGTGGGGTGTCCCGCACACTCGTAGGTGAGCGGGACACCCCACGCCCCTGTTCCACCCCGTATTGAGGAGTCCCACCGTGGCCATCTCGGTCTTCGACCTGTTCTCGATCGGCATCGGCCCGTCCAGCTCCCACACGGTCGGCCCGATGCGCGCGGCACGCATGTTCGCCCGCCGACTGCGCAACGAGGATCTGCTGGACTCCGTCGCCGCCGTACGCGCCGAGCTGTACGGCTCCCTGGGCGCCACCGGCCATGGCCACGGCACCCCGAAGGCGGTGCTGCTCGGCCTGGAGGGCGCCTCGCCGCGCACGGTGGACGTGGAGGGGGCGGACGAGCGGGTCGAGGCGATCAAGCAGGCGGGTCTGCTGCGGCTGCTCGGCGAGCGCGAGATCCCGTTCTCCTTCGACGACGACCTGGTCCTGCACCGCCGTAAAGCACTTCCGTACCACGCCAACGGCATGACGATATGGGCGTTCGACGCGTCCGGGGCGGAACTGCTGTCGAAGACCTACTACTCCGTCGGCGGCGGCTTCGTCGTCGACGAGGACGCGGTCGGCGAGGACCGCATCAAGCTCGACGACACGGTCCTGAAGTACCCGTTCCGCACGGGTGACGAGTTGCTGCGCCTGACGCAGGAGACCGGCCTGTCGATCTCCTCGCTGATGCTGGAGAACGAGCGGGCCTGGCGCACCGAGGAGGAGATCCGGGCCGGCCTGCTGGAGATATGGCGGGTCATGCGGGAGTGCGTGTCGCGCGGCATGTCCCGCGAGGGCATCCTGCCGGGCGGCCTGAAGGTCCGCCGCCGGGCCGCGAACACGGCCCGCAAGCTGCGCTCCGAGGGCGACCCGAAGGCCCTCGCCATGGAGTGGATCACGCTGTACGCGATGGCCGTGAACGAGGAGAACGCGGCGGGCGGCCGGGTGGTCACCGCCCCGACGAACGGTGCCGCCGGCATCATCCCGGCGGTCCTGCACTACTACATCAACTTCGTGCCCGGCGCCGACGAGGACGGCGTGGTCCGCTTCCTGCTCGCCGCCGGCGCCATCGGCATGCTGTTCAAGGAGAACGCCTCCATCTCCGGCGCCGAGGTCGGCTGCCAGGGCGAGGTCGGCTCCGCCTGCTCGATGGCGGCGGGCGCGCTCGCGGAGGTGCTTGGCGGCTCCCCGGAGCAGGTCGAGAACGCCGCCGAGATCGGCATGGAACACAACCTCGGCCTCACCTGCGACCCGGTCGGCGGCCTCGTCCAGATCCCGTGCATCGAACGCAACGGCATGGCAGCGGTCAAGGCCGTCACGGCCGCCCGGATGGCGATGCGCGGCGACGGCTCCCACAAGGTGTCCCTGGACAAGGTCATCAAGACGATGAAGGACACCGGGGCGGACATGTCGGTGAAGTACAAGGAGACGGCCCGGGGCGGGCTGGCTGTGAACATCATCGAGTGCTGAGGGAACCGGCCTGACCTGCGGGTACGTGTCATTGAGGCCGCGGGTGCCCGGGCGCCGCTGATCATCCGCTCAACTGCGCGAGGACATCGGTGAGTTCGCGCACACGGGGGTGGTTCGGGCCGTGTGTGCTCCGGTAGCCCTCGATCGCGTCGCGCAGCAACGGCACCGCCTCCGCGGTGCGCCCCTGGTTGGCCTTCGTCGCCGCCAGGGAGACCTGTACCCCGAGGGTGTCGGCGTGCCGTGGCCCGTAGACCCGCCGGAATCCCTCGAGTGCTTCGGTGAGCCGTGTCTCGGCCTCGGTCACACGGCCGAGCGAGCTGAGCACGGCGGCGTAGTTGCGCCGGGCGTTCCAGGTGTGCTGATGGTCGTCGCCCTGCCACCGCGACCGGGCGTCGACCAGGTTGCCGTACATCGTGAGTGCCTCGGCGTGTTTGCCCTGGTAGGTGAGGATGGCGGCGAGGTTGTGCTGCGCGGCCAGGGTCACTTCGGTCATGCCGTCGGCGTCGGCGTCGGC
>CBFGZZ010000689.1:0-1982 GCA_965653385.1 uncultured Streptomyces sp.
CGGACCCTGACCCGGACAACTGGTCACGCGGGAACATCAGGTGCTCCACGAGATGCGCCATGCCGTGCCGGCCGGCCGGATCGTCGTCGCCGCCCGCGGCCACGGTCAGGGCCACGGCCACGAGCCCGCGCCCGGGGGCCTCCTCTGTGACCAGCCGCAAGCCGCTCTCCAGCCGGAGGCTCACGGCAGCGGCCGGTACACGGAGACGCACATCTTGCGGCTGTCGCCCCCGTCGAAGGGCTGCTCGCGCCAGCCGGAGTAGCGGGCGGACAGCTCCAGGCGGGCGATCCCGGCGAGCAGGTCCAGCTCGCTCGGCCACAGGTAACGCATCACGGTGGTCGCGGACTTGGGCGGCTCGCCGTCGAGGAAGAGGGTGTTGTGCACCATCATGTTCTGCGATGCGGGCAGCACCCCGATCGACTCGATCATGGCGCCGCGCCCGGCGACGGGGTACGTGCTGATCTCGTTCTTCTTCTGTACGTGGTAGTCGCTCGGGTCGAACGTCTCGATGACGACGTGTCCGCCCGGCGCGGTGTGCCGGGCCACGGCGTGCATGAGGGCGATCTGCTCGTCCGGGGTGACCGCGCAGCAAAGGGAGTTGAAGGGCGCGAGGACGACGTCGAAGGCACGGCCCAGGTCGAGGGCGGCGAAGTCGGCGTGCACGGGGGTGATCCGGCGTTCGGGGTCCTTCTCGGCCAGCCGGGCGAGCATGCCCTCGGAGGAGTCGACGCCGTGCACCCGGAAGCCCTTGTCGGCGAGCGGCAGCGCCACCCGGCCGGTACCGACGCCGAGTTCGAGGACGCTCGCACCGGGTGCGGTGAGGGTGAGGAGGAAGTCGGCGATGTCCTCCAGGTCCGGGGTGGAGGGGTAGATCTCGTCGTACACCTCGGCGAGCGCGTCGCTGTAGGCGGTGGTCAGGGCGGTGCCGAGCCCGCCGGACACGGCGTCCGCCGGGGTGTCGGCCGGGGCCTCGGTGGTCGTCGTGGTCATCGTGCGTCTCCCGGGCGGGTGTCGAGGTTGTTCTGGGGGTGCAGCGGGTCGATTCCGGCCTCGTGGAAGGCCTCTACGACGAACTCGGTGAGGGCGTGCGGGCCGTCGTTCAGGGCGTGCGCGATGAGTCCGCAGGCGAGGGCGAAGGCGCGGTGCTGGCCGAAGCTCATGCCGTTCTGGCCGGGGCGCGGGTCCTCGGGGTCCCAGGCGGCGGCGACACCGGGCGCCAGTTCCTCGGTGAACACCGAGGTGGCGGGGCCGGTCAGGGTGCCGGCGTACGGGGCCACGGCCGCCGCGACCGCGCGCTCGCCGGGGCGGTGGTCGCCGTGCAGGTACACCACCACGGCGTCGCGGCGCGGGAAGTCCTGCGGGTCGGAGAGCACCTTCGCGTGGTACCGGGCGCCCGCCGCCTCCAGCGCGTCGAGCGCCGCGCCCCACAGCACGACGGCCGCGTCCGCGTCCCGCGCGTGCAGGAAGAGTCGGCGTACGGCGCCGGCGGGGCGGGGCAGCGGGCGGGAGCCCATGACGTAGAAGAACCCGGGGGACAGCGCGGGCCGCGCGGCCTCCAGCGCGAGTTCGACGTACGCGCCGGGCGCGGGCGGCGTGGCCGGGGCGAGCAGCCGGTCGGCCGGTACACGCGTGGTGACCTCCGCGAGGCGTACGACGAGTTGGTCGCCGTCCGGCCGCGACAGCACCTCGACGAGGCGCCCCCGGGTGGGCGTGGTCCGGTGCGGCACGGCGGCGGCGAGCCGCTCCTCCAGGGCCGGGTCGCGCAGGGTGCGCCGGGGCGGCGGACCGTCGGGGAGGGCGCCGCCCTGGTGGCGGCCCGCGTGGAGTTCCTCGTACAGCGCGTTGGTGAGCCGGCCACGCAGGTCGCGCGGGCTGTCGGCGGTCACCGTACGCCCGGCGACGGTGGCCTCGCGGGCGCCGGGTGCGACGGCGACGGCGTCGAGCGCGGCGGCCAGCCGGGGTGCGAGGCCCTGGTGCCGGAC
>CBFGZZ010000690.1:0-1960 GCA_965653385.1 uncultured Streptomyces sp.
GGGCTCGGCGGCCTCGGGTTCGGGGGCCTCCGGGTCGGCGGTGAGTGGTTCGGCAGCCGTGGGCTCGGAGGCCTCCGGGACGGCGGAGACGGGTCCGGCGGCCTCGGGTTCGGGGGCCTCCGGGTCGGCGGCCGACAGGGCGGCGGCCTCCGGGTCGGCGGCGACGGGCTCTGCGGCCTCGGGTTCGGGGGCCTCCGGGTCGGCGGTGAGGGGTTCGGCAGCCGTGGGCTCGGAGGCCTCCGGGTCGGCGGTGACGGGTCCGGCGGCCTCGGGTTCGGGGGCCTCCGGGTCGGCGGCCGACAGGTCGGCGGCCTCGGGCTCAGGGGCTTCCGGCGCGGCGGCTACCGGCTCATCCGTGACGGGTCCGGCGGCCTCGGGCTCGGGGCCCTCCGGCTCAGCGGCGGCATCGGGCTCAGTGGTGACGGACTCCTCCGCGGCGGACCCGTCCGACTCCGCGCTCCCGACGGCCGCCATCCCACCGACCGCACCCGCAGCGCTGGCGTGCACACGCGCGCCGTTCACCAGGTCGAGGAACACCTCCTCGAGCGCCGGACCGCGGCGGTGCAGCGACGACAGCGCCACGCCCGCTCCGGCGGCGACCGCGCCGACAGCGGCCGGCTCGAGCCCGCGCACGGTCAGCCCCGAGCGCAGCACCTCGAACGGCACACCGGCTGCCTGCAGCGCGGCGCCGAGCGCGGCACGGTCGGGCGCATCGACGATCGTGGCGTGCTCGGAGGGGTCGGCGAGGTCGTCGATCGAGCCCTGGAACACCAGGCGCCCGCGCGAGATGATCAGCAGCGCGTCGACGGTCTGCTGCACCTCGCTCAGCAGGTGCGACGACACCAGCACGGTGCGTCCTTCGGCGGCGAGCTGACGCAGGAACCCGCGCATCCATCGGATCCCCTCGGGGTCGAGGCCGTTCGCCGGCTCGTCGAGCACGAGCACGCCCGGGTCACCGAGCAGCGCGTAGGCGAGGCCGAGGCGCTGGCGCATGCCCAGTGAGAATCCGCCGACCTTGCGGCCCGCGGCATCCCCCAGTCCTACGAGGCCCAGTGCCTCGTCGACGCGAGCCTTCGAGATGCCCGCGGCCTGCGCGTAGATGGTGAGGTGGTTGGCGGCCGTGCGGCCGGGATGGAAGCTGGATGCCTCGAGCACCGCACCGACCGTCTGCAGCGGCATGGCGAGGTCGGCGTAGCGCTTGCCGCCGATCGTGGCGGTGCCGTCGGTGGCACGCACGAGGCCGAGCAGGATGCGGAGAGTCGTGGTCTTGCCGGCGCCATTGGGCCCCAGGAATCCCGTCACCAGGCCTGGCTCGATGCGGGCGGTGAGCCCCGAGACGGCCATGACGGCGCCGAAGCGCTTGGTGACACCTGAGAACTCCAGCAGCTGACCGTCGGGCATGCCGAACCCCCTCGTCTCGTGAGCGGACACCCGCGGGGCTAGGAACGGGGCCGCTTCGTCGCGGAACCAATGCAGAACTTCGTCCATCCTGTCGGAAATCCACGCGCGGCGTGGGAGAACTTCACCGGCCCGGTAACGTTGCGCTCGTGACCGCCCTCGCCGACACCGACCCCGAGCCCACCGCCGAGCCCGCGCCCGAGCCGACCGTGCTCGTCAGCGCCAGCGGCGGCCTCGGACGGCTCACTCTCAACCGCCCGCGTGCGATCAACGCGCTGAACCTCGGCATGGTGCAGCGCATGCACGAGACCCTCGACGCGTGGGAGCACGACACCGAGGTCGACGTCGTGCTGCTCGACGGCGCGGGCGAGCGCGGACTGTGCGCCGGCGGCGACGTGCGCGGCCTCGCCGAGCAGGTCACGTCGGGCCGTGCCGACGACGCCGGGGTCTTCTTCCGCGAGGAGTACGCCCTCAACGCCCGCATCGCCGAGTACCCCAAGCCGTTCGTCGCCTTCGCCGACGGCGTCACGATGGGCGGCGGCATCGGCGTCGCCGGGCACGC
>CBFGZZ010000691.1:0-1930 GCA_965653385.1 uncultured Streptomyces sp.
TGCGCCGCGGCGTCGGCGAAGGTCACCGCCGCCAGCCCCAGCATCGCCAACCCCGCACACACCACCCCCCCCGCCACCCACTCGCTCCGTCGCAACCGCACCCCCAGCAACCGCGCCGCGACCACCGCGGTCACCGCGAGACTGGACGCCAGCGCCGCCGACACGGCGTAGATGGGAAGCGACCGCAGGGCGAGAACCTGAAACACGAACCCCAGCCCGTCCAGGCCGAGTCCGGCCAGATACCGCCACTGCCGAAGCGCCCGCAGCAGCACCCCCGCCTCGCCACCCCGTCCCCCCTGCGCACTCGCCGCCCGCGCGGCCACGGCCTGAAGGACGGTGGCCGCACCGAAACAGACCGCCGCACCAAGGGCGCAGATCATTCCGAAGAGCACAAAGCGACTGTAGGCGGCAGGGCACAGCCAGGGGGGCCTCGCGCGGCGGCGCACGGCGATCTTTAGGCTGTCCGCTGAACACCGAACGGATCAATGGATCATCGGGACCGAACGGATCACCGGGGGAGACACACATGGCGGAAACACGACGCCGACTGCGCTCGAGCACGGTCGTCCTCGGCGGCATGGGCGTCATCGCCGCGGCCCTGACCTCGTGCGGCTCGGAACCGGACCGCCGCTGCGTCGACCGCGACAGCTACACCTACGAGGGCTACAAGGTCATCGCGGACAAGAACTGCACGTCCAGCTCCAACTCGTCGTACGGCAAGAGCGCCAGGAAGAAGACCGGCAGCTCCGACGCCGCCTGGTACTACGACGCCGACACCGACAAGGGCCGCGCCGACTACGGCACCTTCAACCGCAGCGACGCCGTCGACCGGGGCGGCTTCGGCTGCTCGGGCTCCGGCAGCAGCGGCGGCTGAGCGGGCAGACCGATGGAGCGTCGCACGATCGAACCCCGCCCCGGCTGGCAGCAGACCGTCGAGGAACAGGGCCTCATCTACCCCCTCACCCGCTACCCCGACAACTCCCTGCGCCCGTACTGGGACGAGAGCGCCCACTACGTCTTCTCCCTGGCCGAGGTCGAGGCGCTGGAGGAGGTCGTCGAGGAACTGCACGGCATGTGCCTCGCCGCAGCGGACCACATCGTCTCCGCCGGCCGCTTCGCCGACCTCGGCATCACCGACCCGCGCGTCGCGAACGCGGTCGCCGAGGCCTGGCGCCGCCGCGCCGAACTCCCCTCCGTCTACGGCCGTTTCGACCTCCACTACGACGGCACCGGCCCGGCCAAGCTCCTGGAGTACAACGCCGACACCCCCACCTCCCTGGTCGAGGCGGCGTCCCCCCAGTGGTTCTGGATGGAGGAGCGCTTCCCCGGCGCCGACCAGTGGAACTCCCTCCACGAACGCCTCGTCGCCGCCTGGAAGAAGCAGTCCGCCCTGCTCCCGCCCGGCGGCCCCCTGTACTTCGCCTACTCCTCGGCCGACGAACTCGGCGAGGACATGATGACGGTCGCCTACCTCAAGGAGACCGCGGAACAGGCGGGCCTGGACACCGGCTGGATCTCCGTGGAGGAGATCGGCTGGGACCGTCTCTCCGGCCGCTTCGTCGACACCCGACTCCGTTTCATCCGCAGCTGCTTCAAGCTCTACCCCTGGGAGTGGCTCACCACCGACCGCTTCGCCGACCACGTCCTGGACACCCTCGACAACGGCGGCGGCACCGGCACGACCCTCTGGATCGAACCGGCCTGGAAGATGCTCCTCAGCAACAAGGCCCTCCTAGCCATCCTCTGGGAGCTCTACCCGGACCACCCGAACCTGCTCCCCGCCTACCTCGACGGCCCGAGAGAACTGGCGCACACCACGGGCTACGTCGCCAAGCCCCTGCTCGGCCGCGAGGGCGCGGGCGTCACGATCCACGAACCCGGCACCGAGGCGGCGCCCCTGCGCGAAGAGCCCTGTTGCTACCAGCGGTTG
>CBFGZZ010000692.1:0-1924 GCA_965653385.1 uncultured Streptomyces sp.
ACCACGGCCACCCACAAAAGCCCGCCCAGTACGGCCGAACCGGCCTGGACCTGATAGTTCATCACCATGTCCCTGGACATGGTGGAGCCACCGCCCAGACGCCGGCCGAGTCCGCCGCCGAACAGATCGCCCAGCGGGCTGTTGCCGATGCCGAGTCCTCCTGACGTGGAGTCCTCGCCGCGCATTCCGCTCATCGCGGACGCCGGCATGCGGAAGGAGCCTTCCGCGAGTTTGGCCACGACCAGGAAGCCCAGCAGGGCCGTCACCGCGGCTCCGGCGGTCCGCGCGGCCAGCTCACCCGCGGTGGACGGCCGGCGCCGCATCCGCCACGAGAACGCCAGCCACAGCACCATGGCGCCGAGCAGGGTCACCCCGAACGGCACGGCGTCGACCGTGCCGCTCATGGTCGGGCTCAGCCCACCGCCGCCCAGCAGGTTCGAAAGCCCTCCGGAGCCCTCCGCCCCGGAGGACGCCGCCGCCGGGCTCACCGAGCCCCCGACAGCCATGGCCGTCACCGTGAGCGCCAGGGACCACAGCGATCCGAGGGATTCCGCGTCCAGCAGCCACAGGGCCAGTGCGGAGACGGCCACCATGGCGATGAGGGCGCACAGGGCGGCCGCCGCCCCCTCCAGGGCGTTCTCCAACGGGCTTTCGGGGCGGGCGGGCGCGGCCTGTGGCGACCTTCCCTGCCTGGGTTCGACGGTGATGGCAGTCATCTCAGTGGTACTCCGCTGTGTTTCGGTGACGCACGCGGCGCGGGGCCGCGTGTCGTTGGGCTCGACCAGCCTGTCCGCCGCGCATGAGACGCTTCGGAGAGGTTCTGGGAGTTCTCCGGGAATCCGCGGCACCAGCCCAGGGCCGGAGCGTCCGCCGCACGTGCCGAACGCTCCGACTCCCGGAAAACTCCAAGGATTTGTGTTACGGCTCCCCTGCGTCGCCGCGCGCACTGCCTGGTGACGGGTGCACTCAGCGGAGCAGCGAGCCCCAGCCGCCGTCGATCGGAACGGCCAGCCCGGTGAGATAGGACGAGCGCTCCGAGGCGAGGAACAGAGCCAGTTCGGCGACCTCCTGAGGGGTGCCGCCGCGCTGCATCGCAGGCTTCTGGAGCTTCTCCGGTGCCGCCTGGACCGCGTTCTGGCCCATGTCGGTGAGGATGATGCCGGGGCAGAGCGAGTTGGCACGGATCCCGTCGGTGGCGTACTCGGTCGCCGCTGCCCGGGTCAGTGCGATGACGCCCGCCTTCGCGGCCGAGTAGACACCGGCATAAGCACCGGAGGTGGCCAGGGCTGCCAGCGAGGCCCAGTTGACGATCGCGCCGCCGCCGGTGGCGCGCATGGTACGGATTCCGTGCTTGGTGCCGAGGAACACGCCCTTGAGGTCCACGGCCATGATCCGGTCGTACATCTCCAGGGTGGAGTCGGCGAGCGGTGCTCCGTCGGCGATGCCCGCCACGTTCAGTACGGCGTCCACGCGGCCGAACTCGCGTACGGCTGTCTCGAACATCGCGACGACCTGGTCCTCCTGCGAGACGTCGCAGTGGACGGGTACGACCGCCTCGCCGAGCTCGGCCGCGGTGTCCTTCTCCTTTCCGCTGATGTCGGCGGCGACGACCTTGGCACCGTGCTGGACGAACAGCTCCGCGCAGGCTTTGGCCATGCCGGCGCCGGCTCCGGTGATCACTGCGACCTTGCCGTCCATGTCACCCATGTGTTTTCTCCTTCGTTGTGGTGGGGGCGTTGTGGTGGGGCAGATCTGCCGAGGGGCTAGTCGGCAGGCGTTGGTACGGATGTGTGCCGGGGTGTCAGGCCTTGATGACGGCGGCCTTCTCCCGGGTGAACTCCAGGACGGCGTCGTGGCCGTAGCCGCTGTCCTTCACGCCGCTGAACGGCAGCTCGTACCGCGTCTGGCGGTAGGCGTTGACCCA
>CBFGZZ010000693.1:0-1909 GCA_965653385.1 uncultured Streptomyces sp.
CCTCGATGTCGTCGGGGTGACGGAGGGCTCGGGACACGGCCTGGATCTCCCGCAGCAGATACGCGGTGTCGGGGCCGGAGGGGGAGGCGCCGGCGTCGGCCTCCGGGGAGCGCCGCCGGGTGTCGACGGCGTCCAGGAGCATCACGGCCGCGGCCAGGGCCTCCGCCTGCGCGGGCCCGAAGCCGAGGCCGAGGGCCGCGTCGTACGACCGTCCGCGCAGGTTCTCGTCGAGGTGCCGGGACACCTGGAGCAGCGCGTCGCGGATGAACGTCTCCCGGCGGATCAGCCGCAGTTCCGCCGTGCCGCGCAGGGTGAACGGCTCGCGGGCGGCGCTGACCGACCGCATCAGCACGGAGAGGGTGCGCAGGTGCCGGTGGCGCAGCCGGATCCGCCAGTGCTCGTGCAGGTACTGGCCCGTGTGCGGGAGGATGAAGCCCACGGCGACCAGGGACGCGGAGACACAGGCCGCCGCCGGCGCCAGGTCGGTGCTCAGCCAGTCCAGGTCGTGGCCCGTCCAGCGGGCGGTGACGGCGGTGAGCTTGGACGCGTCGAAGAGCAGGTTCGTCGCATAGCCGACGCCCAGGAACCTGAGGCCCCAGCGCAGCCAGCCGTCCAGGCCGTCGGTGCGGATCCAGTTCCAGATCAGCCGGGCGGTGATCGTGCAGGCCACGGTGTGCGCGAGCAGGTAGAGCAGGATCTGCTCGCGCATGAACGGCGTCGTGGCGTAGTAGGTGTCCAGGTCCCGCAGCCGTTCCACGGGGGCGTCGGCGAGGGCGAAGAGCACCCAGAGGGCGACGACCACACCCGCGTAGACGGAGACGACCCAGCGTGTCGCGCGGCGCGTCGCGGCCGAGCGGTTGGCCAGGCCGTTGCGCCAGGCGATGATCAGCAGCAGCCAGGACGCGCACAGCGCGGTGATGAGCGAGTACACCCAGGGCGCCGAGATGTTCGGCACGCCGGTGACGCGGTTGGTCCAGGCGATGGTGCCCGGGGCGGCGAAGACGAACACGGAGCAGGCGAACAGCAGCAGGCCGCCGACCGCACGCAGCAGCGGGTCCCGCCACATCCTGACGATGCTGGGCAGCTTGATCGCCAGGGCGGCGGTGAGGGCGACGGTCGGGATCCAGAAGGAGATCTGCACGTCACCGAAGAGCTTCGCCCACGTCACCGCTCCACCCTCCGGTTCCTGCCCCCGGCCCCGCTCCCGCGATACCCCATGGACCGCTGCACCGGCCCGAGCGGTGGCTCCGCCCCCCGCCCCGACAGCAGCGGCCGGAACGCGGCCGCCAACCGGTGCCCGAAGTCGTCGGCCTCGGACTCGTCCCGCTCCCGGGAACCGTTGCGGGCGGCCACCGTGAGGGCGACGTCCTTCCAGCCGGGCGTGCCGGCCAGGGCACGGGCGGCGGCCGTACCGTCCGTGTGATGGTGGCCGTGACCGGCGTGCAGATGCCACAACTCATGGCCGAGGATGACCAGTTGCTGCATCGCCTCGGCCCGCTCCTCGACGATGACCAGGTCGAAGTCCTGGAACTCCACCCACAGCCCGGTCACTTCGATCTCGTCGGGAAACCGCTCGAACCGCAGCTCGACGGGCCGACCGCCGCGCCGCGCGCTCATCTCCGCGCACAGCGCGTGGCACAGCTCGCGGACGTCGGCCGGGGGGTGGGCTCTGGTACGCAGCGCTGCGCTCAGATCGGAGGCCAGGTCGCGCATCGCGGAAGCGGAGCGTGAGCGCCGCAGCCCCAGGGGGTGTCTTAGCACCGAAGCGACCCGGGCCGCCCTCTCGCGCGCGCCCGCGATGTCCATCGCACCCCCTGTTCCCCCGCCGCTCGGCGGGCCGTTCGAGCCTACGCGGACCCGCGTGTCCGCGTCATGCGATCCGGCGCCGTAGTTCAAGCGGGAACGACCG
>CBFGZZ010000694.1:0-1898 GCA_965653385.1 uncultured Streptomyces sp.
CGGTGAGGATCGCGTCCCGGAGGCCGGCGCTGCCCGTCAGCCCCGTGCCCTGCTGGCAGTGTCGGGCTCCGGATCGGCGTACACGAGATCCGGCCACAGCGAGCCGGCTGTCGGAGCCATGGAGGACTGCAACTGGCTCGCGGTACTGCCCAGTTCGGCGAGCCGGCTCTTGAAAGGTTCGGCGGTGGGGCTGAACCCCTCGCCCAGGATCAGCGTGCGCCACTTCGCCCGCAGGGTCGTGAACGCGTCCACCGCCGCGGCCGATACGGCGGACGGAGACGCGGCGCTCGCCTGCGGGGGCAGACCGAGCGCGACAGCGGTGCCGGTGCTTGCGGCCAGAAAGCCGCGACGTGACCAACGAGTTGTCATGACGGCGCTTTCTAGCAGGGGAACGCTCAAACGCTCAACATTTTATACCGAATTGATCGTATCGATCGATTCAGGGAGGCTGGTCGGCGGTGGCGACCGGGGTGCTTCGCTGAACCGGAGGGACCGCAACCCCGTATCACTTCCCGGGGAATGGCGGATCCCGTGAAGACGGGACGGAAGGAGAGCGGCGTGCCCACACGGCCCGACCCCGAGCAGTTCGACGAAGGCCCGGCCCTGGAACCGATCCGCGTCCTGCGCCCGCGCCGCACCGACGCCCTCGCGGAACTCTTCAAGGAGTTGGAGCGGGACAGGAACGGCTACGAGGCCGTGCCCGTGCCCCCGTCCCTGTCCGGAACCGAGGACGCGACACAGGAACTCCCGCCCGTCGCCGACGGGACGAGGATCGCACCGCTCGGCAGCGGCGCCCGGCCCCGTCCGGCCGTGTCCGGCGGCCCCGGGTTTCGCCGGACCGCCATCGCGGTCGCCGTCACGGCGGCGGCGGTCGTGGGGTTCGGCGGGGCGCTCCTGCTCTCCGGCCGTGGCGACGACGCGGCGGCCGGAGCCCGGGACACGAACCCGACCGCGAGCGCCTCGGCATCGGCCGAGCCGGCCCCGAACGCACCGGGTGGACCTGGCGCCGACGACTCGGGTGACTCAGGTGACTCCGGTGGCGCCGGGGGCTCTTCCGCCTGCACCGCGTCATTCCGGACCGTCAACAGCTGGCAGGGCGGCTACCAGGGTGAGGTGACCGTCACCAACGCGCCCGCCACCTCCGTCTCCGGCTGGACCGCGACGGTCGTACCGGACGACGGCGCCCGCCTCACTCAGGTCTGGGACGGCACCCTCACCACGACGAGGGACGGCACCGCGACCGTCGCCAACGCCTCGTGGAACGGGAGGCTGGCGCCCGGTGCGAGCGTCACGTTCGGGTTCATCGCCGACACCTCGGAGTCCGGCGCGCCCTCGGCGCAGGTCACCTGCGCGGCGACGGCCGGCTCGTCCTGACGCCCGACTGGTCCGGTGACGCCCCATGGCGCCCTACGGCGCCCCATGACGCCGATAACGGCCGGTGGCGACCGGTCAGCGCCGGTCGACCAGCGCCTGGGACACCGCGCGCACACTGCGGGCGATGTGCTGCAACTGCATGACCTCCGCCGCGTACATCTTGATGGTGAGCTCGATGACCGACTCCGGCATACCGAGGGCCGGCAGGTCGGCCCTCGCGGTCTGAAGTGCGGTGCGTGCGACCCGGATCTCGTTCTGGACCTGGATCTGCGCATGGCGGGCGAGCAGCACGGGGTGACGGATCAGTGCCGGATAGCTGGCGTAGCGGGCCGGCACCAGCTCACGCAGCCACTTGGCCGCCGAACGTTCCCAGTCGTAGGAGCCGGGGGTCTTGACCTGGCACGGCCAGTCCGGGCTGATGCGCGTCGTCGTCAGGGTCATGGTCATCGCTTCCGGGTGTGCGGCGTCGTCTGGGGTGTCCGACGGAGTCGGGGCGGCCCCGGCCTAGGGGATGACCGGGGCCG
>CBFGZZ010000695.1:0-1892 GCA_965653385.1 uncultured Streptomyces sp.
CGGGTCTGACAGTGAGGATGTACGCGGCATCGCTCGGGGGTCTGACTCTGGGTCTGACTGGCGCTTCGGCTGCCTGTGCGTTGAATCGTCGGCCCGCGGGTGATGCCACTGCGTGTACTCGCGGGCGTCCGTGACCTCATAGGAGCTTGGCCACCAGCCCCTTCACTGTCTTGTCCGTCTGCCCGGGCAGCACGCGCTGTTCGCAGCCTCAGAGGGAAGGACGGCGGAGCCGAGCATGACAGCGCCCGAGATAGCGGTGATCGGCGGAATCGACACCCATACGGACGTCCACCAAGCCGCAGTGATCGACTCGGTCGGCCGTCGCTTGGACACGCAGTCCTTCGCAACGAACTCGGCCGGATACGAGCAACTGCTGGCCTGGCTCCGCTCCCAGGGCGAGGTCATCGCGGTCGGGATGGAGGGCACCGGAGCCTACGGCGCCGAACTCGCCCGGTTCCTGACCACGAACGGCATCACGGTCGTGGAGGTCGACCGCCCGGACCGCAGGGCCAGGCGGGCTCACGGCAAGTCCGATCCGATCGACGCCTACGCCGCGGCCACCGCGGTCCTGTCCGGCCGGGCGAGCGGAACTCCGAAGAGTCGGGACGGGATCGTGGAAGCGATCCGTGCTCTGCGCGTGGTCCGCAAGAGCGCGGTCAAGGGCCGGACGCAGACCATCAACCAGATCCGCGCTCTGATGGTCACTGCTCCCTCCGCCCTGCGAGACAAGCTGCGTGGACTGCCCACCGGCCTTCTGATCGACACCCTCGCCCGGACCCGGCCGGCCGGTGACCTCGCGGACCCGGCCTGCGCGGCCAAGACGGCACTTCGCCGCCTGGCCAGGCGCTACCAGGCCCTTCAGCAGGAGATCAAAGAGGCCGACGCGGACCTCGTTCCCCTCGTGACCCGGGCGGCCCCCAGTCTCGTCGCCCTGCCCGGAGTGGGGACCGAGACGGCCGGCCAACTGCTGATCACCGCAGGAGACAACCCCGACCGGCTCAGATCCGAAGCGTCCTTCGCCCACCTGTGCGCCGCGGCTCCGGTCCCGGCCTCGTCGGGCCGCACCAACCGCCACCGCATCAATCGCGGCGGAGACCGACACGCCAACAGCGCCCTCTACACCATCGTCCTGGTCCGCATGCGGTACGACCAGCGGACACGGGACTATGTGGCCAGACGCACTGCCGAGGGCATGTCCACCAAGGACATCATGCGGTGCCTCAAGAGGTTCGTCGCCCGCGAGATCTACAGGCACCTCATGAGCACCAGCACCCTGCGCACAGCAGGCTCGGCCAGAGCAAAATCATGACGCCGACCGGTTACCGTCCGAGTCACCGGAATCGAGCGACGTGGCCGCAACCAGACGCTCGACGAACGCCTGGAAGTCCGCGGCCAGCGGGAGCTCCGTGCCGTCGTCCACGTCGAACCACGTCACGGACGGCTCCCCGTGCTTCCCGCACCTCCGATAGTCCAGAGCGATCCAGCAGTGACCATCACCGGACAACAGAACCAGAGGGGACGGAAGACCCCACTCCTCGACCAGATACGCCGTGTCCAGCAAGGACACCTGGCCGTCGTGACGGCCGATGCCCATCATCTCGTCGAGCGGAACGTGATTCTCGCTCCATGACGTCGGCACATCGGTCGGGAACGCGTTCCACAACTCCGCCACCACACCGCCGTTCTGGACCCGCAGGATCTCCAGCAACGAAGCCGGCAGACGGACACCGAGCCGACGCTCGGCATCCTGAACGACCGCGTCGGTCAACGGCGGCTGAACCCCGTACCGACCCTCGCCCCAGAACATCGCCTTGACCTCATCAAACCGCGCCACGAACGCATCCTATGGACCCCACCCACGGGCTTGACGATCTATAGGAGCTTCAACGCCC
>CBFGZZ010000696.1:0-1887 GCA_965653385.1 uncultured Streptomyces sp.
TGCCGTAGGAGCGCTGGTCGAACATCTTGCCGGAGATGTTCGGGCGGAAGCCGTGCGTGAGGTGGCCGCCGGCGTCCAGGGACATGCCGAGCATGCGCTGGTTGCCGAAGGCCCGGCGGAGCTCGGCCCAGTCGGCCTCGGTGAGGTCGTTGACCTGGCGGACGCCGGCCTTCTCCAGGGCGGGGGCCTCGACGCGGGCGGCGAGGACGGACCAGAAGGCGACGAGGTTGGCGTCGATGCCGGAGTGGGGCTGGACGTAGGCGTGCCGGGCGCCGAAGAGTTCCTTGGCGTGCTCGGCGGCGAGGGACTCGACGGTGTCGACGTTGCGGCAGCCGGCGTAGAAGCGGCGGCCGATGGTGCCCTCGGCGTACTTGTCGCTGAACCAGTTGCCCATCGCGAGGAGGGTGGCCGGGGAGGCGTAGTTCTCGGAGGCGATCAGCTTGAGCATCTCGCGCTGGTCGGCGACCTCCTGGCCGATGGCGTCGGCCACGCGCGGCTCGACGGCGCGGATCACGTCGAGGGCGGCACGGAAGGCGGTGGACTCGGTGGAGAGGGGCTCGGCTGACATGGGGACCTCCGGACGTCGTGTGCAGCGTTCACGGTACGGCCCAGGCGCACGGCACTCGGTCTGGACGCGGTCTGGTCCAGGGGGCCGCTCCCCGATGGTTGGTCCATCTCAGCGCGCCAGTCACGGCCCGTCGATCAGCCTACCGGGCGCGCCGACGGCGCATGGTCCCGCGTCCACCATGCGAGCAACGATAGGAAGGGGCCGCAAAGCACTCGTAAGGCCAGAATTGGACAGTGGCCGCGAGGTTCGTGACGGCCGGGACACGAGCCCTCGTGGTGGCGGAAACGGAGAGCCCCGTGAGTACGTCGAGCACCACCGCATCCCTGATCGCCGCAGTCGAGGCGCACAGCGCCCGCAACTACCACCCGTTGCCGGTCGTGGTGGCGACGGCGGACGGGGCGTGGATGACGGATGTGGAGGGGCGGCGGTATCTGGATCTGCTGGCCGGGTACTCGGCGCTGAACTTCGGGCACGGCAACCGGCGGATCCTGGACGCGGCGAAGGCGCAGCTGGAGCGGGTGGCGCTGACGTCGCGGGCGTTCCATCACGACCGGTTCGCGGCGTTCTGCGAGCAGCTCGCCGAGCTGTGCGGGATGGAGATGGTGCTGCCCATGAACACGGGGGCGGAGGCGGTGGAGACGGCCGTGAAGACCGCCCGGAAGTGGGGTTACCGGGTCAAGGGGGTGCCGGCGGAGATGGCGAAGATCGTCGTCGCGGGCAACAACTTCCACGGCCGTACGACGACGATCGTCAGCTTCTCCACGGACCCGGAGGCGCGGGCGGACTTCGGGCCGTACACGCCGGGCTTCGAGATCGTGCCGTACGGGGATCTGACGGCGATGCGGGAGGCGTTGACGGAGAACACGGTGGCGGTGCTGCTGGAGCCGATCCAGGGCGAGGCGGGGGTGCTGGTGCCGCCGGCCGGATACCTGCCGGCGGTGCGGGAGCTGACGCGGGAGCGGAACGTGCTGTTCGTCGCGGACGAGATCCAGTCGGGGCTGGGGCGCACGGGGCGTACGTTCGCGTGTGAGCACGAGGGCGTGGTGCCGGATGCGTATGTGCTCGGCAAGGCGCTCGGGGGCGGGGTGCTGCCGGTGTCGGCGGTGGTGTCGTCGGCGGAGGTGCTGGGAGTGTTCCGGCCCGGGGAGCACGGGTCGACGTTCGGCGGGAATCCACTGGCGTGCGCGGTGGCGCTGGAGGTGATCGCGATGCTGCGGACGGGTGAGTTCCAGCAGCGGTCGGCGGAGCTCGGCGCGCATCTGCACCGGGAGCTGGGCCTGTTGGCGGGGACGGGGCGGGTGACGGCGGTCCGGGGGCGG
>CBFGZZ010000697.1:0-1887 GCA_965653385.1 uncultured Streptomyces sp.
CTCAGCCCCTCGGCCTACAGACGGCGTTTCGGACCGGGTGGCGGGGAACGCCTCGTGTCATGAGATTCCTCGTACGCGACCGGCTCCTCGGCTTCGGTGACGACTACTGGATCGAGGACGACCGGGGCAACAAGGTGTACCTCGTCGACGGCAAGGCGATGCGGCTGCGGGACACCTTCGAGCTGAAGGACACCGAGGGGCGCGTCCTCGTCGACATCCACCAGAAGATGCTCGCCCTGCGCGACACGATGGTGATCGAGCGGGACGGCGGGCCGCTCGCCACGATCCGCCGCAAACGGCTGTCCCTGCTGCGCAACCACTACCGGGTGTCCCTGGCGGACGGCAGCACGGAGCTCGACGTGAGCGGCAAGATCCTCGACCGGGAGTTCGCCGTCGAGTACGACGGCGAACTGCTGGCCGTCGTCTCCCGCAGATGGCTGAAGGTGCGAGAGACGTACGGCGTGGACGTCGTACGGGACGACGCCGACCCGGCGCTGCTGATCGCGGTCGCGGTGTGTGTGATCCACCTGGCGGAGAAGGAGCGGCGGGACGACGACTGACGGGGCCAGCCCTCAGCGGCGCGGCGCCGCCAGCCCCAGCACCCGGTCCTTGAGCGCCGGGAACTGGTCCCGCGTCACCGCGACCTTCCCCGGGTCGAACTCCACGGTGAGCGCCTGCTCCCCCGCGCCGGCCTGCGCCAGCACCTCGCCCCACGGGTCCACCACGATCGAGTGACCGGCCTGTGGAACTCCCGCGTGCGTCCCGGCCGTTCCACAGGCGAGCACGAACGCCTGGTTCTCCACCGCCCGCGCCTGAGCCAGCAGCGTCCAGTGCGCCCGGCGGCGCTCCGGCCAGCCCGCCGGGACGACCAGGGTCTCGGCGCCGGCGTCGACGAGACCGCGGAACAACTCGGGGAAACGGAGGTCGTAACAGGTGGCCACGCCGACCGTGGTCTCGGGCAGACGCACCGTCACCAGTTCCTCGCCCGCTCCCATCAGCACGGCCTCGCCCTTGTCGAAGCCGAACCGGTGGATCTTGCGGTACGCGGCGGCCAGATCACCGGCAGGGGAGAAGACGAGAGAGGTGTTGTAGAGGGGACCCTCAGGGTCACGCTCGGGAATCGACCCCGCGTGCAGCCACACCCCCGCGTCGCTCGCGGCCTTCGCCATCGCCTCGTACGTCGGCCCTTCGAGCGGCTCGGCCTCGCTGCCGAACTCCTCGTAGGCGAAGGCTCCGGTGGTCCACAGCTCGGGGAGGACGACGAGGTCGGCCGCGCCGGCCTGGTCCCGGACGAGGGAGGCTACACGCGCTCGGCGCGATTCGACCGATTCGCCCTCATTGACGTCGATCTGGAGCAAAGAGGCGCGCACACTACCACCGTCCTGGCATTCGAGCGGTCCACATGGGCTTCCCCACGGGGCCTACGATCGTCACACGAAAGCACTGCCGGGGTGCCTCACAGCAGCGTAACTTAGCGTTTCAAGACACCCGCCGACAGCCGCCACCTCCCACTGGCAACGCCGCCACAAACCGCCCGTGTACCGACCGCCGAGGGGTCCCGTTCCGTGAGTCTGCATCCCACCCTCCAGCCCTACGCCGACGCCTGGACCCACTCCATCGAAGCGATATCCGAGCTGGTGACACCGCTTGTGGAGGGTGAGTGGAACCGGCGCACGCCCTGCCCCGGCTGGTCGGTCCGTGACGTCGTGTCGCATGTCATCGGCCTGGACTGCGAGATGCTCGGCGACCCGCGGCCCATCCACACGCTCCCGCGCGACCTCTTCCACGTCACCAACGACCACCAGCGCTACATGGAGATGCAGGTCGACGTCCGCCGGCACCACACGGCGCCGGAGATGACGTCCGAGCTGGAGTACACGGTCATCC
>CBFGZZ010000698.1:0-1877 GCA_965653385.1 uncultured Streptomyces sp.
GGTCGACGCCGTGCTCGTACACCCGGCGCAACTCCTGCCAGACCTTGGCCAGTTGGGTGGTGTCCAGCCACAGATAGCTGCGCGGGCGGCCCCAGTAGGAGAGGTGGTAGTAGATGCCGTTGCCGCCCGGCCGGGCCCGCTCCGCGTCGTTCGGCAGCTGGCGCATGTTGCCGTGGTTGTCGTCCGGCCAGATCAGCGTGATGTCGTCCGGGACCTGGACACCGGCGTTGTACAGCTCCAGGACCTCCTTGTACGGGATGAAGATCTGCGGCTCGGCCGCCGCGCCCACCTCCTCGGCGAGGATGCGGCGCTGGTCGGCGATGATGTCGTTCATCACCGCCACCTTCTCCGGGATCGTCGTGGCGTACTTCGTCTCCAGCGCGCTGTCGTGCAGCCCGCGCATCCCGATCGTCCAGCTGCTCTCGTACGACGCGTTCTGTCTGGCCCGGGCTCTCCAGTAGTCGGAGATGACAGCCGGGTTCACCGTGTAGTCGTACACCGGCGGGGTGCCGTCCGCGCCGGGATGGTCCCTGGCCCACGGCTCCCACTCGTGGACGCCGTTGCGCAGCAGGGCCTCGGGGTGGCTGGAGCCGACGACGATGCCGTAGCGGTCGGCGAGTTCGGGGTTCTCGCGATGCTTGTTGAAGAAGTCGGAGTACGGATGCATCGCCGGCCACAGGTAGTTGGCCTTGAGACGGAGCAGCAGCTCGAAGACGCGCTGGTAGGTCTCGGGGCCGATGTTCTTGTCCGGCTCCTGGGTGCGGTGCGACCAGGTGGTCAGGTTCTGCTCGTCGTTGATGAAGACGCCCCGGTAGCGCACCGACGGCTCGTACCGCTTGAGTGGGCCCGCGGGGACCGTCACGGTCTCCCGCCGGGGCACGGGGACGTCGGCCCACCAGTACCAGGGGGAGACCCCGATGCGCTCCGAGGTGTCGTAGACGCCGTAGATTGTGCCGCGCCGGTCGCTGCCCGCGATCACCAGGGCCCGCTCGACCCCGGGCAGTGGATGCTCGACGACCTGTGTCACGGACGCCTCCCAGCGTCCCTTCACCCGGGAGACGTCCAGCCGCCCCTGGGTGACGAGCCGGTCGACGACCGGACTGGCGCCCAGCGTGCCCACGAGCACGAGCGTCGCCGCCGTCTCCGGCAGCGTGTGCCGCAGCACCGGCCGGAGCCCGCTGACCCGCTCGACGTCCGCCTGGAGGTCGCCGGCCGCGCGGATCACGGCGGGGTCGTCCGCCGCGTCGACGTACAGTTCCACGGCGGTGCCGCCCCGGACCAGCGGGAAGTCGGGCCGGTCCGCCGCGGCCCGGGCGGCCGTGGGGAGGACGCCGGGAAGCAGCGGGGCGGCTCCGACGGCGGCCATCCCGCGCAGGAAGGACTTGCGGGACCAGGGCCGGGACGGGAGAGGGAGGGGGTGGGGGGTCTCGTGGTGCGGCACGTGACGCTTCCTTTCCGCGCATGGCTGAGGGGCGTGGTGCGAGGGAACGACGTGAACGTGCTTGGCATGGGCAGGCTAGAAAGCGCTTGCCGTCCGGAACCCTAAGCCAGTCCCGTCCGAGCGGTCCAGACCCCTGTGGCGTCGGCCGCCGCACGAGCCCCGTGGTGTGTCCGGTACCGGTGGGTGGGGTACGCGGCGACGGACGGAAGGGGAGACCCATGCAGTTCCGTGACCGCAAGGAGGCCGGACGGGAGCTGGCGGAGCAGTTGCGCGTCCGGCAGGAGAAGGGCGTCCTTCCGCATCCCGTGGTCCTCGCGCTGCCCCGGGGCGGTGTCGCGGTGGCCCGGGAGATCGCGCGGGAGTTGGAGGCCCCGCTGGACGTGCTCGTCGTACGCAAGATCGGGGCGCCGTTCCACGAGGAGTTCGGGGTGGGGGC
>CBFGZZ010000699.1:0-1877 GCA_965653385.1 uncultured Streptomyces sp.
GGCGGCGCGGCGGACGGGCTGGAAAGCCTTTGTCCCCTACGCCGGACGGCGACCGTGGTTCGAGCGGCCCTTCTTGATACGCCACCTTCGTTTCCGCGTCTTCTTCGACATGTCCCTCGTACTTAACCGAGGATGCGAGGCGCGTCGAGGGGTCACGCACGTCCGATGGGGGCGAGGGTCGCGTTCGTGAGCTTGGTCAGGTCGTCGGGGGAGAGTTCGACCTCCAGGCCCCGGCGACCGGCCGAGACGCAGATCGTGGGGTGGGCCGTGGCCGAGGTGTCCAGCACCGTGGGGAGTTTCTTGCGCTGGCCCAGAGGGGAGATGCCGCCGCGGACGTAGCCCGTGGTGCGTTCCGCCAGGCTCGGGTCGGCCATCGCGGCGCGCTTGCCATGGACCGCCGAGGCGAGGGCCTTGAGGTCCAGCTGGCCGGCGACGGGGACCACGGCCACGGTCAGGGCGCCGTCCACGTCCGCCACGAGGGTCTTGAAGACGCGGTCGGGGGAGACGCCCATCGCCTCGGCGGCCTCCTCGCCGTAGGACGGGTGGGCGGGGTCGTGGTCGTAGGCGTGGACCGTGTACTCGACGCCCGCAGCCGTGAGGGCGACCGTCGCCGGGGTGCCGCCTGCCGATTGCTGCTGGTTCTTCTTCGACTTCTTCGCCATGTCGTTCCGCTCAGTTGAGACTCGTCGGGCCGCGCGTCAGGTCCGACGCCGGGAGCGAGGGCAGCGTACGGATGATCGAGGTCTCGGCGCGCAGGAGTTTCAGCTCGTCGCGCAGGCGGGACGCGGTGTCGGGGGCCTGGAGGAGGCGTTGCTTCGTCGGGGTGTCCAGCATCATCGCCGCCGCCACCAGGTAGGAGACGACCGAGGGCTGGTCCGGGAGGTCGGCGGTCGTGGACAGGGAGCGTTCGCGGGCGCCCGCCAGGCGCTTCTGGTACTGGCGGAAGGCCCGCAGCACCCCCTCCGCCAGCGCCCCGGCCTCGTCGCCCGGCTCCTCCGGGAGTTCCTCCAGCTCCGCCGTCAGGAACGGGCCCGAGGCGTCCACCGAGAGCAGGCGTACGCGCGTCGTACCCGTCGCCAGCACCTCGAAGGTGCCGTCGGCCCGCTCCCGGATCGTCGCGGCGTCCGCCACACAGCCCACCCCGTGGAAGGCCTTGACCGGGTCCGGGCCGAAGCCCGCCGCGGGGCCGCGCTCGGGGACGGAGGTGGGGTCCGGCATGCCGGGGGCGCTCTGGGCGACCTCGTGGCCGTCGCGGATCGCCACGACGGCGAAACGGCGCGGTTCCTCCTCGGCGGTCTTCTGGAGGTCGCGCATCATGGCGCGGTAGCGCTCCTCGAAGACGTTCAGCGGCAGCACGAGTCCCGGGAACAGCACCGAGTTCAGGGGAAACAGCGGAAGGCGGACGGTCACGGCGCCAAAGCCTAGTGGTCGCCGGAGTGAACGCGTCCGGCGTGCCCATCCTGTGGATGCCCGGTACGCCCGCTCGGCGCGTGGGCACCGGTCGTCCGCAGCCGCACCTCGTCGCGCACCTCCAGGAAACGGCCCAGCGGATCCTCCGAGAACCGGCTCCAGGGGTAGGACGTGGCGTACGGGCCGATCAGCCGCAGCTGCTCCAGGGCGTCCTCCCAGCGGCTGAGGCGTACCAGGACGTACGTCAGCTTGTTGCGGATCGCGGCCGGCCAGAGGTCGGCGGCCGGGAAGCGGGCGGAGAGCGCGATGGCCCGGTCGGCCGCCGCGGCCAGCCGCTCGGGCGGCACGCCCGGACCGCAGCCGTCGTTCAGGTAGGCCAGGACGGCCCGGGCCGGCAGCGCCTGCATCAGGGAGTCAACCGGGGCGTCCTGTGCGGCCCGGTCGGCGAAGTCGAGGCACTCCCGGTG
>CBFGZZ010000700.1:0-1860 GCA_965653385.1 uncultured Streptomyces sp.
GTGATGGATCCTGCGGGTCCGACGGGAGAGGGCGCTCAGTCCGGGTGCTGCCACAGGAGGGGGAGGCAGTCCCGGCCGCGCCCCCGGAGGCGCGGTCAGTGCTCGCGGGGGGCGGGCACCACGCGCTCGACCTCGGGATGGACGGTGAGCAGTTGACGCATTGCGGCTTCGGCGGCCGCGCCGTCGCCGGCGGCGAGGGCGTCGACGATCCTGCTGTGCTGCGCCAGCGACGTCTCGTTCGGCCGGTCACAGCCGGTCACAGGGCCGCCGGAGACCTGGAGGGCGGCCGAGACGATGCCCGAGAGGTGCTCCAGCATGCGGTTGCCGGCGACCTGGATGAGCAGCGAGTGGAACTCGGCGTCGGCACGGGAGAACGTGAGGACGTCGCCCTGTCCCATCGCGTGACTCATGATCTCGACCATGTCGCCGAGCCGCTGCTGGACGTCGTCGCGCCCGTGCCCGGCGGCGAGGCGCGCGGCCAGCGGCTCGATCGTCCAACGCAGCTCGCTCAGCTCCCGGCGCTGGTCGTCGCGCTGCGGCCCGAAGGCCCGCCACTCGATGATGTCCGGGTCGAGGAGGTTCCAGTCGCTGACGGGGCGCACGCGCGTGCCGACGTTCGGACGGGCGCTGACCAGGCCCTTGGCCTCCAGGACACGGAGCGACTCGCGGACGACGGTGCGGGAGACCTCGAAGCGCTGGCCGATCTCCTCGGGCACCAGCGGGCGGTCGGCGCCCAGGTCGCCCGAAACGATCATCTGGCCCAGCTGCTGGACGAGTTGGCCGTGCAGCCCGCGTCCGCGGCTGCCCGCGGCGCGGCGGCCCACACGGCCCAGTTCCGGCTCCGCGCCGTCCCAGGCAGGGGCTCCGACGCGGTCGGCGACGGTGGCCTCGGCGTAGGGGTAGCGGTCGAGATCGCCCGGGCCGGCAAGACCGGAGTCGGCGGCGCGGGCGGCGGTCATCATGGTGTGCGCAAGGGTACTCACGGATCCTTTGTCGGCGCCGTCCTCAACTCCCTTGAGGTCTTTGGTGAAAAGCACACGAAAGGGTGATCGCTCACCCCGTCGCAATTGACGCCTTATCGGAAAGAAATGGGCTTTCCCCGGGGAGTTGTGCGGACGGCAGGACCGGGAGCGGCAGGGACGGCCGTCATCTGACCCTGCTCCGCAGGGTAGTGAGGACATATGCGCAGAGCAGGGCGGTGAGCGACAACGTCAGGGCGCCGCCGACAGGTTGGGCGACCACGCGCGCGGCGGCTTCCAGATATCGCTCTCCCCCGAACGGCCACTGCGAGAGCAGCAGCTCCCGCAGCCGCAGCGGAAACCCGGCCGCCGTCCGCACAGACGGCCCTTCGAAGGCCTTCTGTACGAGTGGTACGACGACGACGGGTACGGCGACAACCGCGGCGAGCCCGGCCGTGGTGGACCGGAACAGACCCGCGGCAAGCACGCCGGCCCAGGCACAGCCGACCAGGAGCCCGATCCAACTCGCGCCCAGCCCGAGCCAGTCGGCGGGAACTTCCGCGAGCTCCGGTCCGTAGACGAGGTAGAGCACTTCGGTGTCGCAGCCCACGGTGAGGACGGCCAGCACCAGCGCGGTGGCGGAGGCGACGAGGAGTTTCGCGGCCAGCAGTCCCAGCCGGCGGGGGACGGTGCCGCGATCCGCGGCCAGGGCGGGGTGGCGGAACTCGTCGCCGAACGCGACCGCACCGAGCAGCCCGGCACCGAGCGCCGCGGGCGGCAGCGGCAGCTGCTGCGGCCAGGCCGCCATCAGGCGGTGCTGCGGCGTGTGCCCGACGCGTGCCAGCAGTACGGCGGTGAGGGCGGACACCACGAGTACGGCTGCACCGGTGGCGAAGCTCGC
>CBFGZZ010000701.1:0-1827 GCA_965653385.1 uncultured Streptomyces sp.
CGCTGATGATGATCGCCGGGTTCTGCGAACCGGACTCCGGCACCATCACCGTCGGCGGCCGCGACGTCACCCGCCTTGCCCCGCAGAAACGGGGCCTCGGGTTCGTCTTCCAGCAGTACCTGCTCTTCCCGCACATGACCGTCGCCGAGAACGTCGCGTTCCCGCTCACCCTGCGCGGCGTGAGCAAGGACGAGATCCGCCGCCGGGTCGGGGAGACCCTGGAGATCGCGGGCCTGTCCGGTTTCGGCGGCCGCAAACCGCGCGAGCTGTCCGGTGGTCAGCAGCAGCGGGTCGCCCTGTGCCGGGCGCTGGTCTACCGTCCGCCGGTCATCCTCATGGACGAGCCGCTGGGCGCCCTGGACAAGAAGCTGCGTGACCAGCTGCAGGTCGAGATCAAGAGCATTCAGCAGGAACTGGGCCTGACCGTCATCTATGTGACGCATGATCAGGAAGAGGCGCTGGTCATGTCGGACCGCATCGCGGTGATGCGCAACGGCCTGATCGAGCAGTTCGACACCCCGAGGGAGCTGTTCGAACGGCCGAAGACCCCCTTCGTCGCCGACTTCCTCGGCGCGGCCAACTTCCTGCCCGGCCGCATCGAGCAGCACACCGACGAGCACACCCTGGTCCGCCTCGATGCCAGCGGTGGTCTGATCAAGGCGCGCCGCCATCAGCTGCCCTCCGGCGCCTCCGTGAAGGTGGCTGTGCAGCCGGGTCGGCTGCGGGCCTGCGCCAGTGATGACGGGTTCTGTACCGGCACGGTCGAGACCGCCACCTACGTCGGCACCCTGGTCCGCGCCGGGGTTCGCATCGACGGCGGTGACGCGCCGCTGCTGCGCCTGGAGGTACCCGCGGGCCGCGGCCCGGTCGCCGGCGAGCGGGTCGGGATCACCACCGACCCGGACGACGTCAACCTCTTCGCCGACGAACAGGCAGGGTGAGCCATGGCCGCCACCCTCACCGCCAACACTCCTGCCCGCCCCCGCAAGCTCCTGGCCTCGCGCCGGACGCGGGTCGGGATCCTGTACGCGCTGCCGGTCGTCATCTACCTGCTGGTGCTGTTCGTCTACCCGATCTTCTCCACGCTGCTGCTCAGCCTGAAGGACGCCGACGGCTCCTTCACCCTGCACTGGTACGCCGAAGCCCTGACCGGCGTCAACCTCTCGGTGCTGTTCACGACGCTCCGGATCTCCGCCGAAACGGCCGCGCTGAGCCTCGTCTTCGGGTTCCTCCTGGCCCAGGCGATCACCCGGCTCAAGCCCATCTGGGCGGGTCTGGCGATGCTGATCGTCGTGGTCCCGCACTTCATCAGCGCCCTGGTGCGTACCTACGGCTGGATCATCATGCTCGGCGACAAGGGCCTGGTGAACGAGACCCTGACCGCCATGTCGGTACCCGGAGCGCCGTTCCAGCTGCTCTACAACGAACTCGGCGTGGTCATCGGCACCACCTCCATGATGCTGCCCTACACCGTGCTGCTGCTCTACGGAGTGATGCGCGGGGTCGACCGCCGCCTGCTCGCGGCCGCCTCCAGCATGGGCGCGGGCCGGGTGACCATCTTCCGCCGCATCTACCTGCCCCTGGTCGCCCCCGGACTGGCCAGCGCCGGACTGCTCAGCTTCATCCTCTCGCTGGGCTACTACATCACCCCGGCCCTGATGGGCGGACCCAACCAGACCATGATCGCCACCCTCATCAACCAGCAGGTCACCAAGGAGAACCAGTGGAACGGCGCCGCCGCCCAGGGCGTCATCCTGCTGGTCCTCACCCTGGCCGGACTGCTGCTGGTCAAGGCCGTGACCTCGCTGGGCGCCAGCCGTAAGAAGA
>CBFGZZ010000702.1:0-1824 GCA_965653385.1 uncultured Streptomyces sp.
GCACCGCCCACACCGACCCGGCCACCGCGATGGCGGCGGCCGACGTCGACGCGGTGATCATCGCCTCGCCGGGCCCCGCCCACGAGGCGGCCCTCCTCACCGCCATCGAGCACGACCTGCCGGTCCTGTGCGAGAAGCCGCTCACGCCCGACGCCGCCTCCGCGCTGCGCGTTCTGGAGGCCGAGCAGAGGCTCGGTCACCGCCGCGTCCAGGTGGGCTTCATGCGGCGCTACGACGCCGAGTACATGAAGCTCAAGTCCCTGCTGGAGACGGGCCAGTTGGGCCGCCCCCTGATGCTGCACAACCGGCACCGCAACGTCGCAAGCCCGCCCGGCTGGACCTCCGAGATGCTCATCAACGACTCCGTCACGCACGAGATGGACGTGACCCGCTGGCTCCTCGGCCACGAGATCACGGCCGTCACCGTGCTCGCCCCGGCACCGTCCGGCAACGCGCCGGACGGCATCCGCGACCCCCAGTTCGTCGTCTTCGAGACCGACGGCGGCGCGATCGTCGACGTCGAGATCTACGTCAACTGCGGATTCGGCTACCAGGTCCAGGCCGAGGCCGTCTGCGAACGCGGCACCGCCCGCGTCGGCGACGGCCACGCCATGGTCACCCACGCGGCCGGCCGCTGGGGCGGAATCATCGCCCAGGACTACATCGAGCGGTTCGCCGACGCCTACGACCGTGAGGTCCAGGCATGGGTGGACGCCACCCGGCGCGGCGAGGTCACCGGGCCCAGTGCCTGGGACGGGTACGCCGTGGCCGCGGTGTGCGAGGCGGGCGTACGGGCGCTGGAGGACGGCGGGCGGGTCCCGGTGGACCTGGTGGAGCGGCCCGCGCTGTACGTCTGACAGGGCACCGCACAGGGGCCGGGGGAAGCCTCCCCCGGCCCCTGTCCGTGCTCCGCCCCGCCGTGGGGGCGTTCAGCCCGCGAGCGCCGTACGCGGACGCGGCTCGAAGCCCGCCGCCCGGTAGGACTCGTCGATCAGCGTCATCGTCGCCACAGCGTCGTCCGCGTCCAGCGGCAGCGGGGCGTCCCGGCGGAGGTGCGCGGCGAGCGCCTCCAGCTGGTAGGTGTACGACGAGCGTGTGCCCAGCCGCTCCGTGCGCTCGCCGTCCGCCGTACGCACCACGACCCGGTCGTCCCGGTGCGGCAGCACGAAGTTCGGCGCGAACGCCTCGCCCGCCGAGCCGACGATCCGGCAGCTCATCTCCAACTCGTCGTACGCCATGTGGCAGCGCGCCGACGCGGTCGCGCCGCCGGGGAACTCCAACTCGGTGTCCAGCCACTCGTCGACACCCGGCGCGCCCGCTCGCTCGCCACCTCGCGCGGAGACGAGCCGCGGCGCGCCGCCCGCCCACGGCGCGAGCATCCGCACCGCGTGCAGGCTGTAGCAGCCGAGATCCATCATCGCGCCGCCCGCGAGCGGCAGCGACCAGCGTGGGTCGGAGTCGTCGGGCGCCGGAATCGCCACCCGCGTCTCCACCCGCTGGAGCTCGCCCAGTTCACCGCTCTCGACGAGCTCGTGCAGGCGCCGGGTGACGGGGTGGAAGAGGTAGTGGAAGGCCTCCATGAAGACCGTCCCGGCCTTCGCCGCCGCCTCCCGTACCTCGGCCGCCTCCTCGGCGTCGCTCGCCGACGGCTTCTCCGTCAGGACGTGCTTGCCGGCCGCCAGCGCGGCGAGGTTCCACGGGCCGTGCAGGCCGTTGGCGAGCGGGTTGTAGACGACCTCGACCTCGGGGTCGGCCAGCAGGTCGGCGTAGGAGTCCACGACCCGCTCCACGTCGTGCTCGTCGGCGAACGCCTCGGCGCGGGAC
>CBFGZZ010000703.1:0-1817 GCA_965653385.1 uncultured Streptomyces sp.
TCGCGGCCGGCCTCGCGTACGACCACGTCGCCGGCTGGATCACCCTGCGCGTCGAATCCGTGCTCCACGAGGCCGGCCTGACCGCGGCGTTCGCGCGGGAACTCGCCGACGCCGGCCTGAGCCGCGACGTCGTGGCCGGCCACCACCACGACCACCTCTTCGTGGCGTACGAGCACGCCGATCGGCCGTCGCGGCCCTGGAGGACCTGGCCCGGCGCTCCGGCCGAGAAACCCGGCCGGGCCGGCGCCGGATCAGCGACGGAGACGGGTGCGGGCGATCAGCCACAACAGATACGGCGCGCCGACCGCCGCCGTGAGGACGCCCACCGGCAGTTCGACGGGGGAGAACAGCCTGCGGGCCAGCAGGTCGGCCACGACGACGATCGCGGCGCCGGTCAGGGCGGAGGAGAGCAGCGGGATCTGCGCGGTGCGGGTCAGCCGGTGCGCGATCTGCGGGGCGAGCAGCGCCACGAAGTCGACCGGGCCGGCGGCGCCCGTCGCCACCGACGCCAGCACCACACCGAGCGCGGTGAGACCCAGCCGCACGGGACCGAGCCGTACCCCCAGCGCGGTCGCCGTGCTGTCGTCCAGGGACACCATGCGCTGCGCGTGCGCCGCCCACAGCAACGCCGGGACCAGGACCGCGAGGACCAGCGCGAGCGGCGCGGCCTGGTCGTACCCCCGCCCGTTGAGCGAACCCGTCAGCCACACCTTGGCCTGCTGGGCCACCAGATAGTCGCCCTTGGTGAGGAACAACCGGGTCAGCGAGCCGAGCGCGATCGAGACACCGATCCCGACGAGGACGAAACGCGTGGCGTGCAGCCCGCCCCGCCAGGCGAAGACGTAGACGAGCGCGGCGGCCGCCAGCCCGCCCACGACCGACACGTACGGCAGGAGGCTGTACGACGTGATCCCGAAGGTCATCGCGGTCACCGTCGCCGCGCCCGCGCCGTGCGTGACGCCGATGACGTCCGGACTGGCCAGGGAGTTGCGGGCGACGGTCTGCACCAGCGCGCCGGAGACACCGAACGCGGCGCCGACCAGCAGCCCCGTCACCAGCCGGGGGAGACGCAGCGTGCCGACGACCAGTTCGTCGGGGCTCGGCTGCCCGAGCAGCACGCGCACGACCTCCGTGGGGGAGACGTACGACTCGCCGACGCACAGGGAGGCGACGACCGCCACCGCGAGCAGGGCGGCCAGCAGGACCGCCACGGCACCCGCCCGGCGGTGCAGCAGGAAGCTCCCGTTCTGCACCCGGACGACGGTGTAGCCGGCCGGGCGAAGACGCCGTGGGGCCGGGACGGTTCGCTCAAGGGGCTGGGTCATGCCGGCACCGTCGCCTTCCTCCGTACCAGCGCGACCAGGAACGGCACGCCGAGCAACGCGGTCATCACGGCCACCGGCACTTCCGAGGGCGGGAAGACGAACCGGCCGAGCACGTCCGACACCAGGATCACCACGGGACCCAGCAGCGCGGAGAGGGCGAGCACCCACCGGTGGTCGGCACCCACCAGCGCCCGCGCGATGTGCGGAACGGCCAGCCCGGTGAACGCGATCGGACCGGCCACCGCGACGGCGACCCCGGTCAGCACGGTCGCGGCGAGCGCGCCGACGGCCCGCAGCAGCGCGACCCGGTGTCCGAGCCCCCGTGCCACGTCGTCGCCGAGGGCCAGGGCGTCCAGACCTCGCGCCACCACGGCGACCAGCAACAGGCCCACCAGGACGAACGGCCAGGTCTGTGCGACGACTTCGCCGCTTCGGCCGGCGATCGAACCGACGTCCCAGAACCGGAACTCGTCCAGGGCGCGGGCGTCGGTC
>CBFGZZ010000704.1:0-1816 GCA_965653385.1 uncultured Streptomyces sp.
CGTAGTCGGCGGCGGCCGGCCGGCTGCGCCGGCCGTCCGACGCCATGGGGCGCCCACCGTCATCGGTGGGCGCCCCTTCGCCGTGGAGTACGGGCGTCAGCCCTTCAGCTCAGCCGCCACCAGCTCCGCGATCTGAACGGCGTTCAGCGCCGCGCCCTTGCGGAGGTTGTCGTTGGAGAGGAACAGGGCGAGGCCGTGCTCGACGGTCTCGTCCTGGCGGATGCGGCCGACGTAGGACGGGTCCTGGCCGGCCGCCTGGAGCGGGGTCGGGACGTCGGTGAGGGCCACGCCGGGGGCGCCGGCCAGGAGCTCCTTGGCGCGCTCCACGCTGATCGGGCGGGCGAAGCGGGCGTTGACCTGGAGGGAGTGGCCGGAGAAGACCGGGACGCGCACGCAGGTGCCGGAGACCTTCAGCTCGGGGATCTCCAGGATCTTGCGGGACTCGTGGCGGAGCTTCTGCTCCTCGTCGGTCTCGTTCAGACCGTCGTCGACGATGGAGCCGGCCATCGGCAGGACGTTGTACGCGATCGGCGCGACGTACTTGTTCGGCTCGGGGAACTCCGCAGCGGAGCCGTCGTGGGTCAGCTTGGGCGCGTCGTCGCCGACCTTCTTGACCTGCTCGAACAGCTCGTCGACGCCGGCCAGACCGGAGCCGGAGACGGCCTGGTACGTGGCGACGACCAGTGCCTCCAGGCCGGCCTCCGCGTGCAGCGGCCGCAGCACCGGCATCGCGGCCATCGTCGTGCAGTTCGGGTTGGCGATGATGCCCTTGGGGCGGTCGGCGATGGCGTGCGGGTTCACCTCGGAGACGACCAGCGGGACCTCGGGGTCGCGGCGCCAGGCGGAGGAGTTGTCGATCACCACGGCGCCCTGGGAGGCGACCTTCGGGGCCAGGGCCTTGGAGGTCGAGCCGCCCGCCGAGAACAGGACGATGTCCAGGCCGGTGTAGTCGGCCGTCGTCGCGTCCTCCACGGTCACGCCGTCCAGGACCGTACCCGCCGAGCGGGCCGAGGCGAACAGACGCAGCTCGGTGACGGGGAAGTCCCGCTCCTTGAGGATCCTGCGCATGACCGTGCCGACCTGACCGGTGGCTCCGACGATTCCGACCCTCACGGCGACTCCTTCTACGTGATCTGCGTGGCTTGTCTGTGTCTGCTGCATGGCCGAGGCGTTTCCATCATGCGGTCAGCCTTGGTCCGCCTGTCCAATCGTTTGACCGGGATGACCGAACGGTGGAACGCGACCCACCCCGGTCCGAGCCGCGGTTCTGCGGCTCACACCCGGGCTGAGCTGGAGATATTCGCCCTGCGGCGGCCCCGCACCGCAAGCTCGCCTGCCCGCACGCGACCGGGCTACGCGGCGGTGTGACGTACGCCTCTGTGTCCGTCCGCATGCATGCCCCTTTGCAGCGGCGGGGGCTTCCCGGAAATTCCGCCGGCCTACGCCGAACGTTTTGGGCCCTCCCGGCGTCACAGTCACCACACGGCGAGGGGAGGGGTGGCTGTGCTGCGCAGAAGGGCCCGCCGCGACCAGGGGGGCGGTGCCGTCCAGGATGTCCTGGACGATCCGCTGGACGCGGCCCAGGAGCGTCGGGTGCGGGCGGTGCTCGCGCTCGGCGGAGTGCCGCAGGCGGACCTGCCGGACGGTAAATATACTGCGGCGGCATTATTATTTACAACCATCGCCGCTTCGGCACCTGTCCGTTGTGTTAAATATACCTCGATAATGTCGTGCCATGACCCTCGTTTACCGGTCTTAACAACATACTCAAGCGTCGAATAATTAGAGGCTGACTTTGTAATATCTATAGTAGCCA
>CBFGZZ010000705.1:0-1799 GCA_965653385.1 uncultured Streptomyces sp.
GGCGGAGGATACGAGATTCGAACTCGTGAGGGGTTGCCCCCAACACGCTTTCCAAGCGTGCGCCCTAGGCCTCTAGGCGAATCCTCCGCCGCAAACAATACAAGACGTTGAGGAGTGCTCGCGAACTCGTTCCCGGCCCCTGCCATCGGGTACTGTTTGGGCAGCCCCTCACGCGGCGCTATCTGACTGAACTCCCCCAGGGCCGGAAGGCAGCAAGGGTAGGTCGGCTCTGGCGGGTGCGTGGGGGGCGCTCGCGTTCCCGGGCGGGGTGGGTTGTCAGTGGGCGCCTATAACCTCGTATGCGTGTCGTCTCTCGCGCTGTACCGCCGCTATCGCCCGGAGTCGTTCGCCGAGGTCATCGGGCAGGAGCATGTCACCGACCCGTTGCAGCAGGCGCTGCGGAACAACCGGGTCAATCACGCGTACCTGTTCAGCGGGCCGCGCGGATGCGGGAAGACCACCAGCGCGCGGATCCTGGCCAGGTGCCTGAACTGCGAGCAGGGGCCGACGCCGACCCCGTGCGGGGAGTGCCAGTCCTGCCGTGACCTGGCGCGGAACGGCCCTGGCTCCATCGACGTCATCGAGATCGACGCCGCGTCCCACGGTGGTGTGGACGACGCGCGTGAGCTGCGGGAGAAGGCCTTCTTCGGGCCTGCCGCCAGCCGCTACAAGATCTACATCATCGACGAGGCCCACATGGTCACGTCGGCCGGCTTCAACGCGCTGCTGAAGGTCGTCGAGGAGCCGCCGGAGCATCTGAAGTTCATCTTCGCCACCACCGAGCCCGAGAAGGTCATCGGGACGATCCGGTCGCGGACCCACCACTACCCCTTCCGGCTCGTGCCGCCCGGCACCCTGCGCGACTACCTCGGTGAGGTGTGCGGCAAGGAGAACATCCCCGTCGAGGACGGCGTGCTGCCCCTCGTCGTGCGGGCCGGCCAGGGCTCCGTGCGTGACTCCATGTCCGTCATGGACCAGCTCCTCGCCGGAGCGCGGGAGGAGGGTGTGACGTACGCCATGGCCACCTCTCTGCTCGGGTACACCGACGGCTCGTTGCTCGACTCCGTCGTGGAGGCCTTCGCGACCGGTGACGGGGCCGCTGCCTTCGAGGTCGTGGACCGTGTCATCGAGGGGGGCAACGATCCGCGGCGTTTCGTCGCGGACCTGCTGGAGCGGCTGCGTGACCTCGTCATCCTCGCCGCCGTGCCGGACGCCGCCGAGAAGGGGCTCATCGACGCCCCGGTCGACGTCCTGGAGCGCATGCAGGCCCAGGCCGGAACTTTCGGCGCCGCAGAGCTCAGCCGCTCCGCCGACCTGGTCAACGAGGGACTGACCGAGATGCGGGGCGCCAATTCGCCCCGGCTCCAGCTGGAGCTGATCTGCGCGCGCGTGATGCTTCCCGCGGCGTACGGGGACGAGCGTTCCGTGATGGCCCGGCTCGATCGACTGGAGCGGGGTGTCAACTTCTCGGCGGGTGCGGCCCCGGCCGCGGGTGGTGGCATGCCCGCGATGGGATACGTGCCCGGCCCCGACGCCCACGCGGGGGCGCCCGCCGCACCGGTTCCGCCGGGTGGCGGGCCCGCGGCGGCGCGGGCTGCCGTACGGGCTTCCGGGGGGCCGGGGCAGATTCCGCCCGCCACCGGTCCCGGGGCGGCTGCCGGTACGGCTCCGGTCGGGCAGCCCCCCACCGCACCTCCTGCCCCCGCGGCCCCCGTCGAGCCGCCTCAGCCTCAGCCCCAGTCCCAACCCCAGTCCCTGTCCCCTCAGGCTCAGCCGGGCCCTGCGCCCGCGCCCACATC
>CBFGZZ010000706.1:0-1772 GCA_965653385.1 uncultured Streptomyces sp.
TCAGTGGCTTCCCACAGGGTTCGCGGCATGTGCTCGGTGCCGTTCGACTGCCGGGGACGGCTGGGGCGGTCCCAGCCCGGGTGTGCGGGGCGTTCAGCGATGACGCGCCAGCCAGCAGCGCGGAGGCTCGCGCCGGTCTCTCCGGCCTGCGTGTACGTGATCAGCCGCGTGTACCCGAGCGCCTTCGCCGCGCGCCACGCCGCGCCGTACAGCAGGCTGTTGCAGTTGCGGGTGCCGTCGGTCGCGGTGCGGGTGACCTCCAGCGTCTGACCGTTGTCGAAGAGCCGGGCCACAGGTCGGCCGACGATCGCAACGCCGTGCAGGACTCCCGCCTCATCAGCAGCGCCGACGGCGAACACCATGCCCACCGGGGGCTGGTGGTGGCGGTGCCACATGGCGACGAACGCGGCAGCGTTGCGGAAGCGGACGGGCGCGAGGTGCAGGCTCATGTGCGGCTGACCTCGGCCTCGTGGGCGTCACGCTGGCGGCTCCTGGCGAAGCGGTCGTGGGACTCGCGGAGGATGTCGATGAACCGCTTCGTGGCGTCGAAGGCGTCGGGCGGGTAGGCGTCGAAGTCGTCGAGGAGGTCGGCGATCTCGTGTTCGTCGATCTCGATGTGGATGCGGCGTTCGCCGTGCCGGTGGTTGGTGTAGATGCGGTCCACGAGGGCTCCTTCCGGGTGCTGGGTAGGGTTCGGGGTGCGGCCCGCCGGATTCGCCCCGGCGGGCCGTCTGCTGCTCATACGCAGATCACGCGGGCAGGAAGTGGATCTGAACGGCCTGGTCGTCGCCCTCAGCGGCGTCCCAGCTGACGATCCACGGGATCTCGGCGTCCTCCGGCTGCCACTCGAAGACCGCCCAACGGGACTGCATGGCGGGCAGATAGTCACGGTCGATGCCCATGTCCTTGCAGAACGCGCGCAGTGCGACAGCGGCGCGGGTCTGGTCGCCGGTGAGGATGACGATGTCCTCGGACTCGCATTGCACGATTGGCACGCCGTCCCAGGCCCCGCCGAAGTCGTCGGCGGTCGGAGTGAAGCGGCCCATCGGGAGCTCCGGCACCGCGACGACCTCGTCGAGGTACGTGATGCCGTCGTAGTCGACGGGGATGGACAGGTTGCAGCGGGTGCCGTCTAGGCGGATCCGGGCGCGCAGAGCGCCACTCAGGCCGGGCTCGGTGCCGGTGATGATGCCCGGGTAGGCGGGCCGGTCGGCCTTGTTGAGGTCGGGGTAGTAGGTGAACTCGACGCGCCGGCCGGGGACGGCTCGGGTGTCGGTGTCGATGGTCGGTGTGATCACGGTGGTGTCCTCTTCGGGTGGTGGGGTGGGCAGGCGGATCAGGCGTTGACGGCGCGGGCGCTCAGTCGTCGTCCCGGGCGGGCTTGGGCCAGCGCTTACGGCAGGCGATCTTGTTCGCGCAGACGGTGATCGAGCCGTGCTCGTTGGCGAGCGTCCGGTAGCCGCGCTTGCCGATCCGGCCGCACTGCTCGCAGTACCGGACATAGACCTCACGGGCCTTACTGCCGTCAGCCGGGCCGACGTGGCCCTGCTGCTCCAGCTCGTCGAGGAGGTTGGCGGCGCGGGCGAAGGTGATGTGCATCCACCGCTGGAGGGCGGTCACGGCTGCGTGCTGGCGGGAGGCGACGAGGCGCAGTGCCTCAGCGGTCTGGTCGGCGGGTGTGGTGGTCATGTTGGCTCCTCGGGGTGGGCGGATCAGGCAGACGGACGGGCGGCGGCGTTGAGGTCTCGGTAGGTGGCGCAGGGCCAGACCGT
>CBFGZZ010000707.1:0-1764 GCA_965653385.1 uncultured Streptomyces sp.
CGTCGCCCGCAACCACCTCACCCCCGACCAGCGACGACCGTTCGCGCCGGTGCCGTACTTCTGGTCCGACCAGTACGACGTCAAGATCCACGCGTACGGCTACCTGCGCGGTCACGACGAGGCGCTCGTCCTGCAGGCCGAGGACGCGCGGCGGCTGCTCGTCGTCTACCGCCGGGGCGAACGGCTGACCGGCGTACTCGCCGCGGGGCTGCCGCCCAAGGCCGTACGCGCCTGGCGCTCGCTCGTCGCGGCCAGCACCGCCTGGACGGAAGCCGTCATCGGCACCGCCGTCGCATAGCCCCACATCCGCAGCTCCCCTCTACCCACCAACCCCCACAACCCCCACTGGAGGACCCATGAGCACGGCCACCGATCCGACCGGCAACCTCGATCTGCCGGCCTACCCCGCCGCCCGCTCCGCACGCTGTCCGCTCGATCTGCCCGCCGAGTACGAGCAGTGGCGCCTGGGCGACGGGCTGCAGAAGGTGCGGCTGTGGAACGGTGAGACCGCCTGGGTCGTCACCCGCCACGAGGACGTCAAACTCGTCCTGTCCGACCAGCGGATCAGCGCCGACACCATCCGCTACCCCCGGATGCACCCGGGCGGGGAACAGCAGCAGGTGCCCGCGTTCCCGCGCATGGACGACCCCGAGCACGCCCGGATCCGCCTGATGCTGACCAAGGACTTCACGGTCAAGCGCATGGAGGCGATGCGCCCCCAGGTGCGGGCGATGGTCGACCGGTTCATCGACGAGATGACCGCCAAGGGCGACTCGGCCGATCTCGTCGCGTCCTTCGCGCTTCCGATGCCGTCCCTGGTCATCTCCCTGCTGCTCGGGGTGCCCTACGAGGATCACGAGTTCTTCCAGAAGCACAGCATCACGATCAACCAGCCGGACGTCACCCCGCAGGAGAAGAGCCATGCGAGCGCCGAGCTGTTCGGTTTCCTGATGGAGCTCGTGCAGCGCAAGCAACGCGAGCCCGGCGACGACCTGATCAGCCGGCTGATCGCCGAGCGCGTCGAGACGGGTGAGCTCAAGCCGGAGGAAGTGGCCATGAACGGCCTCGTCCTGCTCATCGCCGGCCACGAGACCACCGCCAACATGATCGGCCTGGGCACGCTGACCCTGCTGGAGCACCCGGAGCAGGCAGCCCTGGTCCGGGACAGCGACGACCCCAAGGTGGTCGCGAACGCCATCGAGGAACTGCTGCGTTACCTCTCCATCGCCCAGGACATGATCTGGCGCGCCGCCCACGAGGACCTCGTCATCGGCGGCCAGGAGGTCAAGGCCGGCGACATCCTCGCCGTCAACCTGCCCGCCGCCAACCACGACCCGTCCTTCATGGACGACGCCGGGTCCCTCGACATCACGCGCAGCACCCGCGGCCACATCGCCTTCGGCTACGGCATCCACCAGTGCCTCGGGCAGAACCTGGCCCGGGTGGAACTGACGGAGGCGCTGCCCCGGCTGCTGCGCAGGCTGCCCGGTCTCCGCCTGGCCGTGCCCCTGGAAGAGGTCCCGTTCCGGGGCACGATGGCCGCCTTCGGCGTCCACGAACTGCCGGTCACCTGGTAACGGAGGGAACCCACGGACGGGCGGCCTCCACTACGGAGGCGCCCCCAGCGCCGCCACACCGGGGACAGGTCAGGCGGCGCACCGTGGGACCGGCGGCCCCAGCCACCCCCCCCCGCCCGTCCCACGACCCCACCAGTGGACAGGCCGGCCGAACACGGCTGCCGTCCGCAGTCAGGCAGGCCGGGAA
>CBFGZZ010000708.1:0-1706 GCA_965653385.1 uncultured Streptomyces sp.
GGTCATGCGGGGACCTCCAGGGGGTCGAGCTTGTTCGCTTTCCGGATCTCGTCGACGATGCGGCCGATGATCCCGGTGATGTCGAAGTCCTTCGGGGTGAAGACGGCGGCCACTCCGGCGGCCCTGAGCTGCTCGGCGTCACCATTCGGGATGATGCCACCGGCGATCACCGGTATATCTGTGGCACCGGCCACACGGAGCCGCTCCAGGACGTCCGGCACCAGCTGTGCGTGCGATCCGGACAGGATCGACAGGCCGACCGCGTGCACGTCCTCGGCGAGGGCCGCGTCCACGATCTGCTCGGGCGTCAGGCGGATGCCCTGGTAGACCACCTCGAAGCCGGCGTCACGCGCGCGCACCGCGATCTGCTCGGCGCCGTTGGAGTGCCCGTCGAGGCCCGGCTTGCCGACGAGGAAGCGGAGTTTGCCGACGCCCATGTCCTTGGCGGTCAGGTCGACCTTGCGGCGGACCTGCGACAGGGCCGAGCCCTCCTCGGCGGGGATCGCCACCGGCGCCGACGACACGCCGGTCGGCGCCCGGAACTCGCCGAACACCTCGCGCAGCGCCCCGGCCCACTCGCCGGTCGTGACCCCGGCGCGGGCGCACTCCAGGGTGGCCTCCATGAGGTTGCCGGTGCCCTTCGCGGCCTCCTTCAGCTTCTCCAGCGCCTTGCACGGGCGCGGGTGGTTGAAGGGCGGCTGGTAGCGGGTGTCGCGCCAGTTCTGCAGACCCGCGATCACCCGGGCCTCGACGGCCGGGTCGACCGTCTGGATGGCCGTGTCGAGATCGGCGGTCAGCGGGTTCGGCTCGGTGCCCTCGAAGGCGTTGACACCGATGATCTTCTCCTGGCCGGACTCGATCCGGCCCCGGCGCTCGGCATGCGAGGCGACCAGCTGGGACTTGAGGTAGCCGGACTCGACGGCGGCCATCGCGCCGCCCATCTCCTGGATGCGGTCGATCTCCGCGAGCGAGGCCTCGACCAGCTCGTCGACCTTCGCCTCGATCACCTTCGAGCCCTCGAAGATGTCCTCGTACTCCAGCAGATCGCTCTCGTACGCCAGCACCTGCTGGATCCGCAGCGACCACTGCTGGTCCCAGGGCCGGGGCAGGCCCAGCGCCTCGTTCCAGGCGGGAAGCTGCACGGCACGCGCGCGTGCGTCCTTCGAGAGCGTCACGGCCAGCATCTCCAGCACGATCCGCTGGACGTTGTTCTCCGGCTGCGCCTCGGTCAGACCGAGGGAGTTGACCTGGACGCCGTACCGGAAGCGGCGCTGCTTGGGGTTCTCGATGCCGTACCGCTCGCGCGTGACCTGGTCCCAGATCCGCCCGAACGCCCGCATCTTGCACATCTCCTCGATGAAGCGGACGCCCGCGTTCACGAAGAAGGAGATACGGGCCACGACGTCCCCGAACTTCTCGGCGGGGACCTGCCCTGAGTCGCGTACGGCATCGAGAACCGCGATCGCGGTGGACATCGCGTACGCGATCTCCTGGACCGGCGTGGCGCCCGCCTCCTGCAGGTGGTAGCTGCAGATGTTGATCGGGTTCCACTTCGGGATGTGGGAGACCGTGTACGCGATCATGTCCGTCGTCAGTCGGAGGCTCGGCCCCGGCGGGAAGACGTGCGTCCCCCGCGACAGGTACTCCTTGACGATGTCGTTCTGGGTCGTGCCCTGGAGCTTGGTGATGTCCGCGCCCTGCTCCTC
>CBFGZZ010000709.1:0-1703 GCA_965653385.1 uncultured Streptomyces sp.
CACCCAGGCGGCGGCTCCGCGCGGCGCCTCACCGCGAAGCCGTCGTACCACCGCGGCGACCCGGGCGGCCGCCTCGTCGAGGGCGTCGGCGGCCTGCCGGGTCAGGGCCTGGACGGTCTCGAACTCGGCAAGGACCTGTTCCGCCGTGCCGCGCACCTGGGCCAGGGGGGCGTGCAGGTCGCCGAGTTCGGGGTCGGCCAGCCAGTGGTGGGTGTCCGTCACCCGGACGCAGGCGGCCACCAGGGCCTCGTACACCTCGCTCGTGGGGGCCATCCGGTTGACGGCCCCGGTGATGGACAGGCAGTCGGAGATGCCCCGCACGAGGTCGGCGTTGCCGACGCGGGCCAGTGGGCCGGTGCCGACGGGCCGGGTGGCGGCGTGGGTGTCGGAGACGTAGGGGGAGTTCCACAGCTGGGCGGGGTGGACCCGCTGTGCTTCGTCGGCGTCGGCGCGCAGGAGCACCAGTGCGCCGTCGTCGAGGAGCGCCCAGCCGTGACAGGGCAGCGGGGCGGCCATCTCCTTGCGGATCGTGTTGTACGGCAGGAGGACGCTGCGGCCCTCCACGCGCGCGTGGAAGGCGTAGAGGACGTCCTCGCCGTTCGGTGAGCGGACCTCCCGCTCGAACTCCAATTGCTCCGTGTCGAGTTCGTACGCCTTGTGGGTGCCGTCGGCCAGGCAGTAGCCGCCCGGGAAGACGATGCCCTGGTCGTCCGGCAGGCGGCGGCAGGCCCTGCCGATGCCGTCGAGGCGGACGACGGTCCTGGTGAGGGTGTTGAGGACCAGGTGGCGGTCGGTTTCCTCCTTGTAGGGGCGCACACGCAGCAGGATCAGCGGCCCCACGCGCGCGTGGGCGATGTCCGCGTCCGCGAGGGCTTGCAGCGGCTCGTCGACCGGCTCGCTGTGGACACCCTCATCGGTCTCGGTGTCGTCGTCGGTCTTGACGGTGAGGGTGCCGCCGACCGTGGAGACGAACGCCTCGCCGTTTATGGAGACATGGGGATGGCGGCCGAGGACGTGGTCGTCGCGGGTGGCCGCCGTCCATTCGACGTCGTGGGAGGGCGGCAGGACGTGGTCACGGTCACCGCGCGCGTCCAGGAAGGTGGCCCGGCCGTCGTCGGACAGGGCCCAGCGCAGCACACGGATGTCGGCCGTCTTCTCACCGGTCTGGAAGACGGCGAGCACCTTGTCCTCGACCGTGCGGAGCCGCAGGAGACGGGCCTGCCGGTAGTAGCGGTGCAGCGCGGCGAACTCCCGGACGAAGACGGGATCGTCGAGCAGGCCGGGTACGGCGTCGTCGGGCAGCCGTCGAAGGGTGCGGTCGTGCAGGGCGAGGACATCTCCGACACTGGTGTCCGCCGCACGGCCCGGGACGGCGTTGTGGCCGAAGAGCAGCACGTCCCCCACGGCGACGATGTCCCGGGGCTCCGCGGCGTGCTCGGTACGCAGTCGCCCGGTGCCGGCGAGTTCCAGCCGCATCGAGCCGAACTCCTCGCCTCGGCGGGCGTTGAGCGCCTCGGTGCGGCGGGCGAGCTCGGCGGCCTGCGCGGTGAGGCGGTCGCGCAGCACGTCGTAGGTACCCGCGTCCAGTGGCTCGTGGGTGCCGGTGTCCAGGCCGGTGGTCATGGGTCCCCTCTCAGGAAGCCGGAAGTAGTCGGTGCCGGGGCGCCCGCCCCCGCCGGGCGGCTCCCGGCCGAGGCGGGGCG
>CBFGZZ010000710.1:0-1699 GCA_965653385.1 uncultured Streptomyces sp.
CATCCAGATCTCCGGGTGAGGCAACCATGACCCGCACCCCCCGCCTCACCCAGACCCTCACCGCGGCCACACTCATGGTCGCCGCGAACCTCCTCGTGGCCACGACGGCCGAAGCGGCGGACGATCCCAGCGTGCCCCCGGGAACGGAAGCCACAGCCTCCGCCCCCGTCGAGGTCGACGCCAACGACCCCGACCTGAAGCTCCCCGAAGGCGCCACCCTCGCCCAGGCCAAGGTCCTGGACATCAAACAGGTCGTCGAGGACCAGGCCGGTGAGGAACGTCGCGAAGACACCAACGCGGACGTGAAGTTCGCCCTCCAGGCCGAGGTCCTGTTCCCCAAGGACAGCGCCAAACTCACCGGCGAGGCAAAGGCCCGTATCGGGGAGATCGCCGAGGAGATCAAGACCCAGAACGCCACCCGCATCCGAGTCTTCGGCTTCACCGACAACCTCGGCTCCTCCGCCCACGGCGACGTCCTGTCCAGGAAGCGCGCGAACGCCGTACAGGGGATCCTGGAAGCGGAACTGACCGACTCGACGGTGACGTACGAGGTGCGGGGGTACGGCGAGCAGTACCCGATCTCCTCGAACGCGACCGAGGCGGGCCGCAAGAAGAACCGCCGGGTGGAGGTGTCGTTCCCGCGCTCGGAGGGCTGACGGGGACCGGTCCCGACGCCCCGTGGCTAACCTGCGCCCGTGATCGCAGATGACGACGCCCCGTACCGCCGTGAGTACCGCTACTCGGGCGGCAGTTGGCTGTGGCTCGGCCTGGCCGCCCCCCTTGTCGCAGGCATCGGCCTGATCGCGCGGCTGGCTCTGGACGACGAGGTACCGGTCGCCGTCCCCGCCGCCGTGGGCGCCGCGCTCGCCGCCCTGTTCCTCCTTGTCCTGCGCCTGGTCAAGGTGACGGCGACGATCAGCGACGAGACCCATCTGACGGCCCGGGGAGCGTTCCGCAGCCACGCCACGGCCTGGCCCGACGTACAGGGCATCGAGATCGAGGTGAACCCCGGCGCGGGCGCCCAAGGAGCGCCGGCCCACGTCGTCGTCCTGTACGACGCCTCGGGCCACCGACGCATCCTCCCTCACCTCAACGACCGCAACACCCCCGACCTCGCCCGTGAGGTGGCGGCCCTGCGCGAGATGTGGCTGCTGCACAGGGGCGAGAGCTGGGCGCCCGTCCCCGAGGCGGCCGACAAGATCACACGCGCCCGCCGGCATCCGACCCCGTTGGTGCACATCGCGGTCAAGGTGATGTTCGGTGGTCTCCTGCTGGGGATCGTGCTCTTCCTCATCGCGCTGGCTTCGGGTGTGTACGAAGGCCCCGACTCGAACGCTCTCGCGGATACCTTGTTCCATCCGCTGGCGCTGTGCATGGTGCTGCCGCTCGGAGCGTATGTCGGGACGTTCGTGGTGGGGGCGATAGTTCGGCGGCGCTGAAGCACGACGCGGGACGTGCTGCGGCACCGCGCAGCGGTCCGGATCTGCGCACCTCGGCTGGCCTCACTTCCGTACGGAGTCGGACAGCTCGAACCACACCACCTTCCAGTCAGGCGCACGGGAGTGACTGATCGCCGGGACCACCGGATAGCGGCCCCACGCGTCCGCCGGCGACTCCACCAGGTACAGGCCGGGACCGAAGTCCTGGTCCGTGGGTGCAGGGCAGGGGGTCGGGGAGTTCGGGATGGTTGTCCATGACC
>CBFGZZ010000711.1:0-1673 GCA_965653385.1 uncultured Streptomyces sp.
CGCATCCGCCGCCCCCTCCGCCCCCGCAGGACGACCCGCCTCCGCAGGACGAGCTGCTCCCGCAGGACGAGCCACCCGAGCCGCTGTCTCCCCCGCCGGCCCACCAGCTGCCGTCGGCGGCGGCTCCCCCGCTGTCGTACGAGTGCGCCCGGCCGCGGTGCGAGCGGTGGGCCGGACCTCCGCTGCGGCGCGCGACGGACACGACGATCACGACGAACAAAACTGCGACCAGCGCCCCCACGATGACTGTGGCCATGGCGTCAGCCTCCTTCCGTTCCCCCGAAGCGGCCCGAGGCGTCCCCCCGTGGGCGCCTCCCGCTCGGTGCGTGGCAGTCAGATGCCCGCCCGTCTCACGGCCCAAAGCAGAGTTGAGGAACTCCAGAGCTTGGGCGCAGGATGACCGGCATGACCTCCACCTCCCGCCCCCTGCTCAACCGCCGTCTCGCCGAGTTCGGGACGACGATCTTCGCCGAGATGTCCGCGCTGGCCCTGAGCACCGGCTCCATCAACCTGGGGCAGGGCTTCCCCGACACCGACGGGCCCCAGGAGGTCCGTGAGGCGGCCGTGCGGGCGCTGCGGGACGGGCGCGGCAACCAGTACCCGCCGGGGCCCGGCGTCCCCGAGCTGCGTGCCGCGATCGCCGCGCACCAGGAGCGGCGCTACGGGCTGGCGTACGACGTCGACACCGAGGTCCTGGTCACCGCGGGTGCCACCGAGGCCATCGCGGCGACCCTGCTGGCGCTGCTGGAGCCGGGCGACGAGGTCATCGCCCTCGAGCCGTACTACGACTCCTACGCGGCCTGCATCGCCATGGCGGGCGGCACGCGCGTGCCGGTCACACTGCGTCCGCACGAGGGGAGCTTCCGGCTGGACCTCGACGAGCTGCGCGACGCCGTCACCGACCGCACCCGGCTGCTGCTGATCAACACCCCGCACAACCCGACCGGCACCGTCCTCACCCGTGCGGAGCTGGCCGCGATCGCCGAGCTGGCCGTCGAGCGGGATCTGCTGGTCGTGACCGACGAGGTGTACGAGCACCTGGTCTTCGACGACGCCGAGCATCTGCCGCTGGCCGGCTTCCCGGGGATGCGGGAGCGGACGGTGACGATCGGGTCGGCGGGCAAGACGTTCTCGTTCACCGGCTGGAAGGTCGGCTGGGTGACCGCGGCGTCCGGCCTGGTCACGGCGGTGCGGTCGGCGAAGCAGTTCCTGACGTACGTCTCGTCGGGGCCGTTCCAGTACGCGGTCGCCGAGGCGCTCGCCCTGCCCGACAGCTACTTCACGGCCTTCCGGAAGGACATGCTGGCCAAGCGTGACCTGCTGGCGGCGGGTCTGACGGAGGCGGGCTTCGAGGTCTTCCGGTCCGCGGGCACCTACTTCATCACCACCGACATCCGTCCCCTCGGCGAGAGCGACGGTTTCGCCTTCTGCCGTGCGCTGCCGGAGCGGGCCGGGGTGGTCGCCATCCCCAACGCGGTCTTCTACGACCACCGGGACGCGGGGGCGCCGTTCGTACGGTTCGCGTTCTGCAAGCGGACGGAGGTCCTTCAGGAGGCGGTGAAGCGGCTCAAGTCCCTGGCGGGCTGAGCCCGCGGACAGGACAGGGCCGGTTTGGGGCAGGGGGGTGGCAAAAAGGGCGGGGCAGGGGGGGGGGGGGGGCGGCCCCACACGGC
>CBFGZZ010000712.1:0-1671 GCA_965653385.1 uncultured Streptomyces sp.
CACCGGGCATCGACGGCATGATCAGCCGCGCTCAGGCTGACGCCGTGGCCGGCGCCCAGCCGAGGCCGGCTCCCGCGGGCATGACTTACGTCGTGCTGCAGGTCGTGCTCAAGGAGAAGTTCTTCGGCTCGGGTTCGGGGAACCTCACGGAGCTGGAGAAGGCGATCAACGCGCAGGCGGCGCTGGGGTACCGGCTGCACACGATCAGCACCGCCTCATCGGGGAGCAGCGGGTTCGGCGGAGGCGACCGCATCCAGGCGACGATGGTCTTCGAACGCCTCACGTGACCGAGACGGCGACACGGAAGCATTTCACCGTCCTCAGTAGTCGAGCAGCAGAGGTTGCCGGTTCGCGGTCGCCTGGCGCGCGAGTGTGAGGAACACCGCCAGCCCGAACCTGCCGGCTTCTTCGACGTCGTATTTGGAGGGGGGAGGTCCCGCTTCCAGCGACTCGGCGAGACGCGCGTCGTCCAACCCGGTGCGGGTCGCCAGATCTTCCAACTCTGCGACGAGCTGATCGACTGTGCCCATGAGCACCTGTGGCCCGGCTGGCGTTGCGGCGAGGAAGACGCCGGGGTCAGCGGTGATCGGCAACCACCACTCGGCGCCGGCCAGCAGAGTCGGGTATCGGGACGGTTTCGCGGACGCGGCCCGGTAGGCCGCAGCACCCGCGAAGTTGCTCGTAGAGTCTCGCCGTCTGCGGAGACCGAAGAATCCGCGTGCCTGGGGGCGGAGATCGGGACGCTCCTCGTACGCGGCGAGCAGGATCAATCCGCCGTACCCTTCCCATCCGGGCTTGTCGGTGAAATAGGGCAGGTCGTGGCCTTCCGGCCAGGTGGCCTCCGCTCCCACCGCGTGAGTGAGGACGGCGCGCCACTGCTCCACCACCTGAAGCACCTGCGCGGGATCGGTGATGGCGTCATCGGGTTGCGGTGAGGCACGGTGGATCTGCACTACGGTCCCGGTCGCCGCCCCAGCCTGCTGGACGATCGTCAGCCAATCGCCGACCAGGTACCTCGACAGCGGCCCCACGTAGACGTCCAGTCCCATGCGCCAATCGTCCCATACCGCCTCCACCGGCCAGTGCCCGGTGTGGGCCACGGGGCGCTTCCCCCACGCGCGCGTCGAGGACTGCTACGGGACCTTCGGTCCGCATCTCGCCAGCTGATCGCGGCAGCATCGTGCCATGACCTTCACGCAATCGATCGCAACGGTGTTCCGCAAGTACGCGGAGTTCCGCGGTGTGGCGTCACGACCCGAGTTCTGGTGGTGGATCCTCTTCACCGCTCTCGTGAACGCGGGCTTGACCTCGCTGATGGTGTGGACCACGGCTGCTGAGGGCGCCTACCCGGTGGGGCCCAACCTCACGGGGTTCTGGGCGATCGCGGTGATCCTGCCCACTCTCGCCGTGTCGGTCCGCCGGCTTCGCGCAGCGGGGTACTCGTGGGCGAACCTGTTCTGGCTTCTGCTGCCGGTCGCGGGGCTCATCGTTCTCATCGTCCTGTGTGCGCAGCCGGATCGGGCCCCGGCGCCGGCGCAGCCGACCGCGGTGCCCACCCACCCGTGACGGTGCCGGCCATGGGCGAGATCACTCCGCAGCGGGGGGCGATGATGTGATTGGCCAGGACGGACGGCAGCCTCTCGACGGTCGGTGGCTCGCACGCTGGATCGG
>CBFGZZ010000713.1:0-1658 GCA_965653385.1 uncultured Streptomyces sp.
GGTGTCAGGGCCTTCCTGGAGGGGCGTGCGGGAGGGGGGACGGGAGCCGGTGTGCTGGGGGGTGGCGAGACGGGGGGTGATGTGGGGGGTGGTGGTGCGGGGGTTGGTCTGCGGGCTCATCCGGGGGTGTTTCCTTCCACCAGTTTCAGGAGGGCGGCCAGGTCGTCCGGGCGCGTGTGGGGGTTGAGGAGGGTGGTCTTGAGCCACAGGCGCCCGTCTATGCGGGCCCGGCCGAGGACGGCGCGGCCGTCGGTGAGAAGCCTTCGGCGTACGGCGGCGATCGCGTCGTCGTCGGCGTGCGCCGGCCGGAACAGGACCGTGCTGATGGTGGGCGGGTCGTAGAGCTCGAACCCGGGGTGACCGTGAACGAGGTCGGCGAACTCACGGGCCCGGTCGCAGACCTGCTCGACGAGGCCGCCGAGTCCGCTGCGGCCGAGGGCCTTGAGAGTGACGGCGATCTTGACGACGTCGGGCCTGCGGCTGGTCCGCAGGGACCGGCCGAGCAGGTCGGGCAGGCCCGCCTCGGTGTCGTCGTCGGCGTTGAGGTAGTCGGCGCGGTGGTGCAGCACGGCGAGGTCACGCGGTTCGCGCACGGCGAGCAGCCCGGCGGCGACGGGCTGCCAGCCGAGCTTGTGCAGGTCGAGGGTGACGGTGTCGGCGGCGTCGAGACCGGCGAGCCGCTCCCGGTACCGGTCGCTGAACAGCAGGCCCGCGCCGTACGCGGCGTCGACGTGCAGCCGTGCCCTGTGGGCCGCGCACAGTTCGGCGATCTCGGGCAGCGGGTCGATGAGCCCGGCGTCGGTGGTCCCGGCGGTGGCGGCGACGAGATGCGGACCGGGCAGCTCCGTCAGCGCCTCGTCGAGCGCGGCGACATCGAGAACGCCGACCGGCGCGGGCACGACGACCGGCTCGGCCAGTCCGACCAGCCAGGCGGCGCGGGGCACCGAGTGATGGGCGTTGGCCCCGTGCACGAGTCTGAGTCCGGCGCCGTGTGCTTCCCGGGCGAGGAGGAGGGCGAGTTGGTTGGACTCGGTGCCGCCGGTGGTGATCAGGGCGGTGGGGGCGGCCCCCCGGAACACCTCCCGCGCCAGCGCCCCCGTCACCAGTGCCTCCAACTCCGAGGCGCCCGGTGCCTGGTCCCATGAGTCCAGGGAGGGGTTCAGGGTGGAGGCGGCGAGGTCGGCGGCGGTGGCGAGGGCGAGGGGTGGGCAGTGGAGGTGGGCCGTGCAGAGCGGGGCGGCGGGGTCGGCGGCGGTTTCGGCGAGGGCGTGGACCACGGTGTGCAGGGCGTTCGGGTCGCCGTCGGCCGGCAGTACGTCGCCGACGGCGTCCCGCAGGCGCGCGGCCACCGCCTTCGGGCCGCCACGGGGCAGTGGGCCGCCGCGTGCCCGGGTCCCCTCGCCCAGCGCGTCCAGCACGGTGTCGAGCAATGGCCGCAGGGCGTGGGGGCCTTCCGGGCCTGAAGCGAGCGACGGCGGCGTACGCATCGTGTCCTCCCGGGCGCTGGGCAAGAGGGACTTCCAGCTTGTACGCCGATGCGCCTTGGCGCCCGAAAAGCCCAATGACCGGAACCCGAAAGGGGGTATTTCCGTACGGGGAACGCGTGTCGGAGGATGCACGCCGAGGGTGGCGGAGTAAGGGCCCCGCCGCCCTCGACT
>CBFGZZ010000714.1:0-1643 GCA_965653385.1 uncultured Streptomyces sp.
CGCCAGGCCTCTGCACCGCGCTCGCCGAAAGCTCTACTCCCTGCCCGCCGACGCGAAGCGCATGTCTGCGTACCTGTCTCCTGCTACCTGTGCTGCGATCGGTTCCAGGAGCTTCATGTCCTCCTCGCCCAGGGCGATTCGGGTCGCGTCTGTGTTCTCCTCCACTCGGGTGGGCTTGCGGGTGCCCGGGATGGGGATGACGGGGAGGCCGTGCAGGGCTGCCTGTTGCTGGACCCAGGCCAGGGCTATCTGGCCCGGGGTGGAGCCGTGGGCCTCGGCGACCGTGCGGATCGGGGTCAGCAGCGCGGCGTTCGTCGTCGCGTTCTCGCCCGTGAAACGGGGCTGTTGGCGGCGGAAGTCACCGGCCGTCAGGTCCTCGGCACTGGCGAAGGATCCGGTCAGGAAGCCCCGGCCCAGCGGGGAGTACGGAACGAGGGCGACACCCAGGTCACGGGCCGTCGGGACCACCCTCGCCTCGATGTCGCGGCTGAACAGCGACCACTCCGACTGCACGGCCGCGATGGGATGGACGGCCTGCGCGGCACGCAGTTCCTCACCCGTCACCTCGCTCAGGCCCAGGTGCTTGACCTTGCCCTCGCGGACCAGGTCGGCCATCACGCCGACGGTCTCCTCGATGGGTATGTTCACGTCCCGGCGGTGCATGTAGTAGAGGTCGATCACGTCGACGTCCAGACGGCGCAGGCTCGCCTCGACGGCCTGGCGGATGTACGGGGCGTCGTTGCGGATGATCCGGCGGGTCGGGTCGTCCGGCGGGATCGCCAGCGCGAACTTCGTGGCGATGACGACCTCGTCCCGGTGCGCCTTGAAGAACGGCGACAGGAACCTCTCGTTCTCCCCCGCCCCGTACGCGTCCGCCGTGTCGTACAGCGTGACGCCCAGTTCCAGCGCGCGTTCCAAGGTCGCCCTGGACGCGTCCGCGTCGGAGGGACCGTACCCGAAGCTCATGCCCATGCAGCCGAGTCCCTGGACGCCGACCTCGGGGCCCGTCGCGCCGAGTCGTGCCGTCGCGATCCTGCTGTCCGTCATCCGGCCTTCTCCACCTTCTCCGTGCTGTTCTGCTCGTACGTCTTGTCCTGCTCGTACAGACGACCCGCGTCCGCGTAGAAACTGATCTTCCGGTCGAGTACGGCCAGCGTGTCCTGGAGCTCGGCGATCCGGGCGAGGACGTCGCGGCGGGTCGTCTCCAGCAGTTCGAAGCGCTCGCCGAACGTGTGGTCGCCCTCGCGCACCAGCTCGGCGTACCGGACCATGTCGGCGACCGGCATGCCGGTGAGGCGCAGCTTGCCGACGAGGTCGAGCCAGTCCAGGTCGCGGTTGCTGTAGCGGCGCTGGCCGGTGTGCGAGCGGTCGATGTGCGGCATGAGGCCGATCCGCTCGTACCAGCGCAGGGTGTGGGCCGTCAGACCGGTGAAGGCGACGACCTCGCTGATCGTGTAGCTGTCCTGGCCCTCCGGCCGCCGGTGCGGATGCGGCGGGGCGGCACAGCTGTCGGTCCTGGTACTCGTGCTCTCCATCACCGTCATGCGCTCAACGCTATGACCTTGGAGTGCGCTCCAAGCAAGCGGAAACGGTAAGAAAAGCATGGGACATGGTGTGATCGTCGGGGCTAGCGTGCGGGCATG
>CBFGZZ010000715.1:0-1625 GCA_965653385.1 uncultured Streptomyces sp.
ACCATCGTCGCCGCGACCGCCGTGGCGCTGCGCAGCGCACGCCGGTGCCGTGAGCAGGGCAGGCCGCACTGACCATGTCCGACCACGAACGCCCCGCCCACGGCGGCCGCCTCGTGATGGGCGCCGCCTGGGCCGTACTGCTGCTGGGCCTGTGGCTGTGGGGCCGGGAGCTCACCGGTGTCCGGCAGGGCATATCCGCCCCCGTCTCCGGCGACATGGCGGCCGTCGGCCGACCACCCCGCGTGGACCTGCCCCCCGCCGCCCAGCCGCTCGGCGACGCGCTCCCGCAACGCCTCGACATCCCCGGCCTGAAGATCCAGGCCCCCGTCGTCGCCCGCGGCCTCGACGCCCACGGCGCCATCACCGCCCCGCCCTACGACCAGGCCGCCCACGTCGGCTGGTACGCGGCCGGCGTGAAACCCGGAGCCGCCGGCGCCGCCCTCCTGGTGGGCCACGTCGACACCCAGACCCGACCGGCCGTGTTCTACAGGATCAGCACCCTCAGACCGGGCGCGACGATCCGGATACTCCGCGACGACGGCACACTCGCCGAGTTCACCGTGGACGACGTCCGGGCCGTCCCCCGAGCCCGCTTCGACGCCCACCAGGCCTACGGGCCGCACCACTCGGGCCGTTCCGAGCTGCGCCTGATCACCTGCGGCGGCACCTTCGACCGGGCGACCCAGCGCTACACGGCGAACGTGATCGTGTCGGCGTACCTGACCGGCACGAGTGTGTGAGGACGTCACCGGCGCGTACCTGGCCCGGTCGACGGCCCGCTCCCCCCGAAGCCGTCGACCGGGCTGGTCCTCGACCGCGCGCACGGGTTGCGGGAGTAACCCGGCGACCGGCGCGGGAGGCCTTGTGATGACCGGAGTGGGGATGGTCCGACCGGGGCTGGGGTCGTCCGGAAACGACTGTAGAACGGATGACGGCCGGGGCCTAGAGGAAGTTCGAGGCGGTACTACGCGGTACTACGCGCGTCCCTCGTCGTCCGCCCGTTCCGCCTCCCGCCGCAGCTCGGCGTCGTCCGCGACCCGGTAGACGACCTCACCCGCCACCTGGTCCAGCGGCACCCGGCGGCGACGCGCGTACTGCCGCAGCGCCACGAAGGCGTGGTCGGCGGCCGTGTTCCAGCGCTCGGCGAGCATGCCCTTGGCCTGCTCGACGCGCACCCTGCTGGACAGGGCCTGCTGCAACTGACCGGCGAGGGTGCGGCATTGGACGTACGCCGTGTGGTTCTCCAGACCGAGGGCCGCGCAGTCGGCGATGAGCTGGGCCAGCCACAGCGCCGTGCCGTCGTCGCGGCGGGAGCCGTCGGGCAGGGCGCGGACGAAGACGTTGAGCGCGCCCAGCGGCTGCTGATGGCGGAGCAGCGGAACCGCGAACGTGGCCGCGATGTCGTGGGCCAGCGCCCGCTGGGTGAACCCGGGCCAGCGAGCGGCCGCCCCGGCCCCCCCGCTAGCCACCCGCGGCCCCCGCCCGCCCGCACCCGAGCGCGTACCCGACGGCATCACCCTCCGGTCGTACGTGCCGGAGGATGCCGAGCAGCTGATCGCGGTCAACGCCCGGGCGTTCGCGCACCACCCCGAGCAGGGCGACCTGACCCGGGAGGACCTCGAACT
>CBFGZZ010000716.1:0-1619 GCA_965653385.1 uncultured Streptomyces sp.
CGCGTTCCTCCCGCTGGCGACCGACACGCTGGTGGCCTGCGCGGTCGCGCGCGAGATAGCCGCGGCGCACCCGGTGCACCTCCTTCCGCCGGTGACGATCTCCTGCTCGCACGAGCACGCGGCCTGGCCGGGAACCGTCAGCATCTCCTCCGTGACCCTTCATGCGGTGATACGGGACATAGCGGATTCGCTCCGCCGGTCCGGTGTCGACGCCCTGGTGCTGGTCAACGGACACGGCGGAAACTACGTACTGGGCAACGTCGTTCAGGAGTCCTCCGCGCGCGGTGAGCGGATGGCGCTGTTCCCGGCCCCGGAGGACTGGGAGGCGGCCCTGGAGCGGGCGGGGGTGGAGACCTCGCTGCTGACCGACATGCACGCGGGAGAAATCGAGACCTCCATCCTTCTGCACGCTCATCCCGAATTGATCCGACCCGGTTATGAGACTTCCGATTTCGTATCGGACGACCGCCGTCATCTGCTCACCCTCGGTATGTCCGGCTATACCGATTCGGGTGTCATCGGACGTCCTTCGCTGGGCTCCGCGGAAAAGGGGAAGCGGCTGCTGGCGAGCCTCGCGGATTCCTTCGGCGCGTATGTGTCACTGCTGACCTCCGCGGACGATTCCGTACGGGACACGGGAGACGCACGAAAATAGCGGCTGGGTTCCGGGTCCGCCATGGTGACGGCGGATCCGGAGTCCGTGCGCAGGCCGGTGTACCAGCGGGCGACGAGGACGAGGGCGCCGGGCACGGCGGCCACGAAGCTGAGGACGCCGTACACGACGGCGACGGCGAACCCGGTGTCGGCGCCGAGGCCGGCGGCTGCGAACGCCCAGGCGGTGACGCCTTCCCGGGGGCCGAAGCCGCCGATGTTCAGGGGCAGTCCCATGGCGAGCAGAGCCAGGACGGCGAGCGGCAGCAGGGCGGCCACGGAGGCGGCGGAGTCGGCGATCCGGGCGGCGAGCACGAACATCGCGAGATGGCCGGCGAGGACGACGACCGAGGAGACGGCGACACCGGGGCCGTTGCGACGGGACAACAGGGCCTCGCGTGCTTCACGGAGGGTCGCGCCCAGCGCCGTCGGGTTCGTCCGGTCGCGGCGGGACGGCGCACGGTTCATGCGGACGGCCGCCACGACGGCGAGCGCGCCCACGGCGGCGAACAGGACGAGCGGAGTGAGGTCGCGGGCCTCGTTCAGCACCGGCGACGGCATGGTCAGCAGCACGACGGCGCCGACGACCGCGAGGGCGAGCTGACCGGCCGTCCGCTCCAGAACGACCGTGCGGACACCGCGCCCCAGGTCACCGGCGCTCTGCCCGTGCCGCACCGCCCGGTGCACATCGCCCAGGACGCCGCCCGGGAGGGCCGCGTTGAGGAACAGGGCGCGGTAGTAGTCGGCGACGGCCGCGCCGAGCGGCAGCCGGATCCTGAGGCCCCGGGCCACCAACTGCCAACGCCAGGCGCTGAACACGGTGGTGACGCCCCCGATCCCGAGGGCGACGACCAGTGCCGTCGCGTCGATCCGCCGCAGCCCGTCGAGGAAGACGCCGGTGCCGAGCCGCCAGAACAGCACGACGAGGATGGCGACGCCGACGGCCGTGCCCAGATGGGTGCGGACGG
>CBFGZZ010000717.1:0-1618 GCA_965653385.1 uncultured Streptomyces sp.
TCCCTCTCCGACTTCTTCCCCAGTCCCCTCCCCTGCGGCCTCCCCGTCCTCGGGTTCGTCGGTCGGCCGGGGGCGTGCGGGCCCGTTCTCCGTCTTCGTCTCCGTCTTCGTCTCCGGCTCCGGCTCCGTCTCCGGCTCCGTCTCCGGGGTGACCCGCACCTCCACGGCGTCCGACTCCCCGACCCACAAGGGCGCCGTGGAACCGCGCACCCGGCCCGAGGTGGGCTCGTCGGTGCCCGGGTCGGCGGCGTGGTCGCTGTTGTGCGTCTCGACCTCCTGCCAGCCGGACCAGGTGCCCGTGCCGACCGCGCGGGTACGGACGAGGACGCGGCCGTGCAGTTCGGCGCCGGGGCGATCCCAGGTGACGCCGACGAGGGAGAAGTGCGGTACGTCCCGGGGGGACAGCCCCTGCGCGACGGGGGCACCGAGGATGCGATCACGGTCGAGGGGGGCGAGGGGCAGCGACTGGGTGCTGCCGGGGAGGTACGCATCGGCGTCCTCGTGACGCCCCGTCGGCCCGGTCACCATCCTCTCGCCGGTGGCCGCTTGCACTCCGGACGCCGGTCTCGCGGTTGTCGCGAAGGCGGGTGGGGTGAGCGGGAGGGCTAGAGCGGCCGCGCACGTGACACCGATCGAGGAAGCAAGGAATCCACGCATACCGCTGATGTTGGGCATAGTCATACAAACCTGTCCATCGGAGAACTGACGAAGCGTCTGCCCGCCGTTCGTCCGAACCGGTGGCGGGCCGGCGCCCCCACCCAGGGGTGCGCACCCGCTCGCCCGCGTACGCTTGCGCAGGTGAACGCCACCGATCGCACCCCAGCCGACCTGCTGCGTTCCGCGCTCGCCGCGGATCCCGGACGACCCCTGGTGACCTTCTACGACGACGCCACCGGGGAACGTGTCGAATTGTCCGTGGCCACCTTCGCCAATTGGGTGGCCAAGACCGCGAATCTGCTCCAGGGGGACCTCGGGGCCGGGCCGGGTGACCGGGTCACGCTGCTGCTGCCCGCGCACTGGCAGACGGCGGTGTGGTTGCTGGCGTGTTCGTCGGTGGGTGCCGTCGCGGACGTGGGGGGCGACCCGGCGGTGGCCGACGTGGTGGTGAGCGGGCCGGAGGGGCTGGAGGCCGCGCGGGCCTGTCGGGGGGAGCGGGTCGCGTTGGCGCTACGGCCGCTGGGGGGTCGTTTTCCGCAGCCTCCGGTCGGTTTCGCCGACTACGCCGTGGAGGTGCCGAGTCAGGGCGACCGCTTCGCGCCGTACGCTCCGGTCGACCCCGAGGATCCCGCGCTCATCGTGGCCGGCCGGGAGTTCAGTGCTGCCGAGGTCGTGGAGCGTGCCCGCGACGAGGCGCCGGCGCTCGGTCTCACCGGCCCCGGGTCCCGGATCCTCTCGGCCCTTCCGTACGACACGTGGGAGGGGCTCAACGCCGGGCTGTACGCCGCGCTTGCGACCGGCGGCTCCGTCGTCCTGTGCCGCCGTCTCGACGCGCTGTCGGAGGACGCCTTGGCCAAGCGCATCGATGACGAACGGGTCACCACGACGGCCCGCTAGCCCCAGTTCCTCGCCCCCGCCGCCCCTACCCGTCCCATCCCTGAAGGGGCTCCGCCCCTTCGAC
>CBFGZZ010000718.1:0-1610 GCA_965653385.1 uncultured Streptomyces sp.
CGGACTGCTCGACGAGCACCCGCGGTCGAAGGCCGGGCGATGAATCGCGCCCGCGCCCTGTGGGAGCGTGTGCCCGCGCCGGTCGTCGACCTCGTCCTGGTGGCGGCAGCGGCCGTGGACGTGTGGTTGAACCTGTGGGACGACACGCGCCTCAGTGTCGCGCTGGCCACGCTCGGCTGCGCCGCGTTGGCCTTCCGGCGCCGATTCCCGCTCGGCGTGTTCCTGCTCACCCTGCCCATCGCGCTGACGCAGCCCGTCGCCGTTGCTCCGCTCGCGGCGCTGTTCACGCTGGCCGAACGCTCCCGCAATCGCCGGCTCCTCGCGGTGTGTGTCGCCCTGACCGCCGTCGCGAACAGCACTCCGTGGCCCCTGGCCAGCCTCACCGAGGTCGGCCGGACCATGACGCTGGTCACCTTCGTGTACAGCTTGGCGACCGCCGCCGCACCGGTTCTCATCGCACAACTCCTCCAGACCCATCGGGACTTGGCGCGGCGGCTGGTCGAGATCGAGGAGGCCAGGGAACACGAGCGGGCACTGCACGCCCAGGCCGTGCTCGCCCGCGAACGCGCCCAACTGGCCCGCGAGATGCACGACGTGGTCTCCCATCAGGTCAGCCTGATCGCCGTACGGGCCGGAGCCCTGCAGGTCGCCACCAAGGACGCGGACGCCAAGGAGGCTGCCCGCACGATCCGTTCGCTGAGCGTGACCACGCTCGACGAACTGCGCACCATGGTCACACTGCTGCGCGCCTCCGGCGGCCGGACCACCGAGCTGACGCCTCAGCCCACCCTGGCCGACCTGCGCAAACTGGTGGAATCAAGCGGTACTCACGTGGAGTTGTCAGGTGAGCTGCCGCCCGCCGTGGGCACACCGGCCCAACGGGCCCTCTACCGTACGGTCCAGGAGGCGCTGACCAACGTCCGCAAGCACGCCCCCGGCGCCACCGCTTGCGTCGAGCTGTGGCAGGACGGCGACGGCATCGGAGTGACCGTCACCAACACCCCTCCCACACGTCCCTCCCTTTCCCTGCCCGGTTCGCAGCAAGGATTGGTCGGTCTGCGGGAACGGGCCGAGATCCTGCACGGCACCCTGCAGGCGAGCCCGACCACGGAGGGCGGCTACCGGGTACGGCTGCGAATTCCCCTCGGCACGGACTGAGCGACCAGCAGCCCGAGCGCGACGGCCCACCGGTGCCGGACATGAGCGCACATTCTTCTGCGTGTCGTGAGTAGGTGTCGGCTCAGTGGACGAGGGACTGCACCAACGCTTCGGCGGCCTCAGGGTGCACGACGAACAGGACGAAGGCGCCCGCCGCCAGCGTCAGGCCGAGGAACTCCAGGAACTCGCCCCTGCCAGGGACGGCGTCACGGCCAGGTACGTCGATCGATGATCCGAGGAAGTCCTCGGTCTCCTTGTGTCGTGCACGGTGGGTCATGCAGCCAGCCTGGACGTTCGGCTGCCTCGCGCCCATCCGGCAACTGTCGGGTACACCCCCGCCGAGTGGCTGGAGAAGACCGCCGTCCCGGTCGCGCCGGAGGCCGGTCAGGACGAGACTCCGCCGGTCGGCGGGGGCGTTACCGAAGCCTGCCGGATGGTCCGCTCGATGGGAC
>CBFGZZ010000719.1:0-1591 GCA_965653385.1 uncultured Streptomyces sp.
GTTGGCCGCGTCGACCCGGCCCGGTGCCGGCGAGGCCGGTGCCCAGGCCACCGTCACGGGTGTGCTCGGATGGCTGTGGGATTTCATCACCGAACCCGTGCTGAAGAGACTCGGGCACACGGGCCCGCCGTCGGTCGGCTGGCCGAGGGTGTGGTGGTCGCCGGTGGGACAGCTGGCGCTGCTCCCGATCCACGCGGCCGGCCGGTTCCCGGACGGCACGTCCGTCCTCGACCGGGTGGTGTCGTCCTACACACCGACGTTGCGGGCCTTGCGGCATGCCAGGGCACAGCACGTCCGGGCAGACGGAGATCTGGTGATCGTGGCGGTCGCGGAAGCATCCGGTGCGCGGGCGCTGCGCGGTGTGGAGCGGGAAGCGAGCAGGATCGCGGCGCTGACCCCGGCCACGAGGCTGGACGGCGCGGAGGCGACGGCCGACTCGGTCCGCGCCGCACTGATGTCCCACGCGTCCGCGCACTTCGCGTGCCACGCGGCGAGCGATCCCGACGATCCGTCGGCCGGTCACCTGCTGCTGCACGACGGGCCGCTCACGGTGCTGGACGTGTCCGCGCTCGACCTGTCCGGTGTCCGGCTCGCGGTGCTGTCGGCATGCGAGACGTCCCTCGGCACCCACCGGATCCCGGACGAGAGCCTGCACCTGGTGTCGGCGTTCCAGCTCGCGGGCTACCCAGCGGTCGTCGGCACACTGTGGCAGGTCAACGACCTCGTCGCCCGCAGGGTCGCCGTGGACCTGTATGAGGGCCTCGGTGAGGGCGAGGACGTCGCGGTCGCGCTGCACCACGCGGTGCGCCGCTGCCGCGAGCGTTTCAGCAGGAGCCCGACACTGTGGGCCGCGCATCTCCACTCCGGTCGGTGACCGGCCGGATCCACCCACGACAGGCTGTGACGGAGACAGGGGGAGACATGGCGTTCTGGAGAAGGAAGCGGAAGACCACCGACCACTACGTCGGTGACTTCGGCAGCGCCGAGATCAGCGTGACCGAGCGGCGGGGCGAACTGCCCCTGATCGAGGTCGCGCTCTCGGTGACCGCCGAGTTCGCCCACGGTCTCGAATTCGAGCGCAAGCGCGAGGAACTCGGCCTGAACCACCCCGAGACGCTGCATGCCCTGCACGTGTACGCGGTCACGTTGGGCGCACTCCCCGGACGACGGGACGAGGCCGTCGAACTGCTGGAGTGGCTGGTCGCCGCCCGAGCGGACGACCAGGAGAACAGGCTGCCGGCGTTGAACGACCTCACCAGGCTGCTGCAGGACGGCGGCCACCTCGCCCTCGCCGAGGAGCGGCTGCGCGAGGCGCTGTCCGGCTGGGAACGGTTGCGCGGCCAGGACGACGAGCAGACGTTGCGGATCGCGTCGAACCTGGCGCAGGTCCTGACCGACCTCGGCCGCAGGGAGGAGGCGGAAGGGCTGATGCGGGACACGGTCTTCCGTCGCACCCGCACCCTCGGCGCGGCCCATCCGGACACGTTGAGCAGCAGAAACACCCTGGCGGGAACGTTGCGTGGTTCACCTGCCCGGCTCGCCGAGGCGGAGCAGATGTACCGGTCGATACTGGCCGACGCCGACGCCGACG
>CBFGZZ010000720.1:0-1583 GCA_965653385.1 uncultured Streptomyces sp.
GCAGCAGGGAGAGAGCGCACCAGCCCTGCGCGAGGGCGGTGAGCGCGGGGTCCGTCGCTGTCATGGCGTATTCCTCCGTCCCGGAGCGGCTGAGGCCAGAGTAGAGCAAGGCCGCAATAGCCTGCGCTTGCAAGTATGACGCGTCTGCAAGTATTGTCCTCGAATGTAAAGCGCTCCTGCAATCTTCTGGGAAGGTGTACCCCTTCATGCCTCTCGCGCTTCTGGCCCTCGCGATCGGGGCCTTCGGAATCGGAACGACCGAGTTCGTGATCATGGGTTTGCTGCCCGAGGTCGCGGGCGACTTCGGGGTCTCCATCCCCACCGCCGGTTTTCTGGTGACCGGCTACGCGCTCGGCGTGGTCCTCGGCGCCCCTTTGATGACCGTGCTCGGCACCAAGATCTCCCGCAAGCGGATGCTGATGCTGCTGATGGGACTCTTCATCGTCGGCAATGTGCTGTCCGCTCTCGCCCCCGCCTTCTCCGTCATGCTGATCGGCCGCGTGGTCGCCTCGCTCGCCCACGGCGCCTTCTTCGGCATCGGCTCCGTCGTCGCGGCCGATCTGGTCGCCCCGGACAAGAAGGCCGGAGCCATCGCGATGATGTTCACCGGCCTGACGGTGGCCAACGTCGTCGGCGTCCCGCTGGGAACGTTCGTCGGACAGGCGGCGGGCTGGCGGGTCACCTTCGGCATCGTCGCCGCCCTCGGGCTCGTCGGCCTCGCCGGAATCGCCAAGCTGGTCCCCGACATGCCCAAGCAGCAGGGCGTACGCCTGCGCCACGAACTGGCCGCGTTCAAGAATGCCCAGGTCCTGCTCGCCATGGCGATGACGGTCCTCGGCTTCGGCGGCGTCTTCGCGGCCATCACCTACATCGCGCCGATGATGACCCATGTCGCCGGCTTCGCCGACGGATCCGTCACCTGGCTGCTGGTCCTGTTCGGGCTCGGCATGGTCGGCGGCAACCTCGTCGGCGGCAAGTACGCCGACCGCGCCCTGATGCCCCTGCTCTACGTCTCCCTGGGCGCCCTCGCCGTCGTGCTCGCGCTCTTCACACTCACGGCCCACAACAAGGTCCTCGCCGCCGTCACCATCACGCTGATCGGCGCTCTGGGGTTCGCCACCGTGCCCCCGCTGCAGAAGCGGGTCCTCGACCAGGCGCACGGCGCTCCGACCCTCGCCTCGGCCGTGAACATCGGCGCCTTCAACCTCGGCAACGCCCTCTCCGCCTGGCTCGGCGGCATGGTCATCGCGGCCGGGTTCGGCTACACGTCCCCCAACTGGGTGGGCGCCGCCCTCGCCGCGACCGCACTGCTGCTCGCCATCCTCTCGGCCGCGCTGGAGCGTCGCGCCGAAGCCTCTTCCGGCACCGTCGTCACGGGTGCCGCACCCGTCGAGCAGCGAGCCATCGTCCACCACTGATCCGTCCGACCCGAGTGCGGGGTCCGGGCCGCCCCCGCACATCCGGGCCCGTGACAGTCCACCTCGGCACCACCACACGCAAGGAGAAATCCTGTGAGCACCACCCCCGCCGTCGCCCCCTTGACCACCCAGGACGCCGACGTCCTCGTCGAGGCCGCCCACCGG
>CBFGZZ010000721.1:0-1579 GCA_965653385.1 uncultured Streptomyces sp.
TCCGCGCGGCCCGGATTTACGCGGCCCGCTCCCGCTCCTTCTTCCGCCGATTAACGACCGTGGCGGAACGTCCGGCGAATTCACCGATACGGCGCTGGGTCCATTCCTGGGTGAGGCCGTAGTCGATGCGGGCGGTCACCTGGGAGTCGGTGAGCAGCTCGGGCGCGCGGCCCGGGGCGCAGTCGGCCGGGAGGCCGGGCAGGTCCCAGTCCTTCACGGGGCCGGCGGCCGGGGCGGGCTCGTCCTCCTGGTGCTCGTCGACGCGGGCCGTGACCACCCGGGCCGGGGCGGTCTGGCTGGCGGCCACGGACGCCGTGGCGTCCTTCAGGGGCGCTGCGGCGGCCGGTTCGGCGGACCGTGCAAATGCTGCGCTGTCCGTCGTCCGGGGCGCCGGGGACGGCACGGGGGCGCTGGCGGGCCTGTCGGCTGCTGTCGCGCGGGGGTCGGCCGTGGACGCGACAACGGGGCCGCTGTCGGCTCCAGTACGGGCCTGCGGGGCCGGAACCTCCGTGCGAGGCGCGGACACGACAGGCACGACAGGCACCCGCACCGGCGCGGCCAGGGCGTGCCCGTTGGCTGCGGGCGCGGCGACCGCCGGGCGGGGCTGCGGAGCCGGGGCGCTCGGTACCGTCGTGCCGTTGTAACGGTGTGCCGTCATGCCGTCAGTGCCGTTGTGGGCTGCGGGAACGGGCTTGGTGAGGCGCTTCTCCTCGAGGTCCAGGCGCCGGGCCTGAAGCTCGCGGGTCGCGCGGGCGGTCTCGCGCTTCTCCTCCAGGTCCAGGGCGAACACCTGGTCCTCCCGGCGCTGCTGCCGCTCGCGGTCGGCGTCGGCGCGCTCCTGGGCGGCCTTGCGGTCGGCCTCCTCCTGCTCCTGGCGGCGCTTGCGCTCGTCCTCCTGGTCCTGCTCCTTGCGGGCGGTCTCGGCCTTCGCGGCTTCCTCCAGCTCGACTTCGGTGAGCCGGTTCGACAGGCGCCGCCGGTAGGCCGGCCCCGCCTCAGCGACCAAGACGAGGATGCCCGGGGCGATCAGGTGCTGGAACACCCCGGTCCAGTCGCCGTTCTCCGCCGAGTGGCCCACGTTGAGAAACAGCGAGGCCGCGCCGGTGAACAGGCGCAGGAGCCCCGCCCACACCCCGCCGGACGCCCCGTAACGGGAGGCGATCTCGTCCGCGCGCAGGGACCCGACGAACGCCAGGTCCACCACCACGGGCAGCACGAACGCGGTGTCCTCCCAGCCCGGCGTCACATGGGCGCGCACGTACGGCGTCGCGTTCAGCATCGACCACACGATCACCCCGGCCGCCGACCCCCACGTGATGACCGAGATGATCCAGTCCGCAGCCGTCAGCTCCACCCGCAGCCGCGCCGCCGATCCCGGCGGGCCCGCGGCCTCCAACTTCTTCCTACCCATCGTTTCCTGACTCTCCGTAGTGTGCGCGCACGGTGCGCGGGAACTGTTCGCGTCGGACAAACCGGTACGCGTTGGACTGTGCGCGGGAGGTGTGCGCGGCGCACACCCGCTCCTTTCTAAGGGCCGGGCGGGGGTGCGCACTGTTCGCACGGTGCGGACAGTGCGCAC
>CBFGZZ010000722.1:0-1573 GCA_965653385.1 uncultured Streptomyces sp.
GGCGTGGCAGTCGTCGATGTATCCGAAGAGCTCAAGTCCCTCTCCTCGACCATGGAGTCGATCGAGGCCGTTCTGGACCTCGACAAGCTGAGGGCAGACATCGCCGTGCTCGAGGAGCAGGCGGCCGCGCCGTCCCTGTGGGACAACCCGGACGAGGCGCAGAAGATCACCAGCAAGCTGTCCCACCTCCAGGCGGAGGTGAGGAAGGCCGAGGCCCTCCGCGGTCGTATCGACGACCTCGGCGTTCTCTTCGAGATGGCCGAGGAGGAGGACGACCCCGACACCCGTGCCGAGGCCGAGTCCGAGCTCGCCGCCGTCAAGAAGGCGCTGGACGAGATGGAGGTGCGGACGCTCCTCAGCGGTGAGTACGACGCCCGTGAGGCGCTCGTCAACATCCGCGCCGAGGCCGGTGGCGTCGACGCCGCCGACTTCGCCGAGAAGCTCCAGCGGATGTATCTGCGCTGGGCGGAGCAGAAGGGCTACAAGACCGAGGTCTACGAGACGTCGTACGCCGAGGAGGCCGGCATCAAGTCGACCACCTTCGCCGTCCAGGCGCCGTACGCCTACGGGACCCTCTCGGTCGAGCAGGGCACCCACCGGCTCGTCCGTATCTCGCCCTTCGACAACCAGGGCAGGCGGCAGACCTCCTTCGCGGGCGTCGAGGTGCTCCCCGTGGTCGAGCAGACCGACCACATCGAGATCGACGAGTCCGAGCTGCGCGTGGACGTGTACCGGTCCTCCGGCCCCGGCGGCCAGGGCGTGAACACCACCGACTCCGCGGTGCGGCTCACCCACCTCCCCACCGGCATCGTCGTCTCCTGCCAGAACGAGCGGTCGCAGATCCAGAACAAGGCCACCGCGATGAACGTCCTCCAGGCCAAGCTGCTGGAGCGGCGCCGCCAGGAGGAGCAGGCCAAGATGGACGCCCTCAAGGGCGACGGCGGCAACTCCTGGGGCAACCAGATGCGGTCGTACGTGGTGCACCCGTACCAGATGGTCAAGGACCTGCGCACCGAGTTCGAAGTCGGCAACCCCGAGGCCGTGTTCAACGGTGAGATCGACGGGTTCCTCGAAGCCGGAATTCGCTGGCGCAAGCAGCAGGAGAAGTAACTTTGTCGACACGGCAACTGCCGCCACCCCGGCGGCAGTTGCCTTTTCTGTGCCTGCATGTCTGGGTTTTACATCACACTCACAGGCTCCAACCCCTGTCATAGCTCCCGTATTTGGACATGGCGGCCGCAAACGGCCTTGACGTGTCTTTGAAAAATGGGAAGGGTAAAGCGTGGCATGCGTATCTCTGGGGCGCATGTGAACCGGGGGGCTTGAGTTGCAGCACTACCTCCGTCGATCACGGCCCCCGAGCGCCGCCTCACTGACGATTCAGCTACTGGGGGTAGCAACCACATGACGAAGAAGACGCGGGTCCGTATCGCGCGCCTCGCGGCCGGCACGGTGATCGCGGCCGGCGCCTCGCTGACCGCCGCGGGTGCCGCATCCGCCGCCGAGGAGCCGGGCGAGGGTTGCATCATCGGCATTCTGTGCCTGGGCGGCGAGGACCCGACCGACCCGCCGG
>CBFGZZ010000723.1:0-1553 GCA_965653385.1 uncultured Streptomyces sp.
CTCCCGCAGACAGGCCGCGATGCCGAAGCCGCCGAGGTAGGCGTGGGCGGCCAGGCTGCCGGGGTGGGAGGCGGTGAGGTCGTCGCCCTCCACGTGGGCGACGCGGACGGGGACACCCAGCCGGTCCGCGAGCCGCCGTACCGCGTCGGCGAGCCCGGCCGGATTGAGCCCGCCGGCGTTGGCGACGATCCTGACCCCCCGCTCGTGGGCCAGCCCGAGGCATTCCTCCAGCTGCCGCAGAAAGGTACGGGCGTATCCGGCGCCGGGGTCCTTCAGCCGGTCGCGGCCGAGGATCAGCATGGTCAGCTCGGCGAGGTAGTCGCCGGTGAGCACGTCCAGTTCGCCGCCGGTGAGCATCTCGCGCATGGCGTCGAAGCGGTCGCCGTAGAAGCCGGAGGCGTTGCCGATCCGCAGGGTCGGCGGGGCGGGCGGGGTCACTGTGCCGTCCCCTTCGGTGCGCGTCCCGCGCCGGGCGGGCCCGCGAAGACCTGGGCGATGTCGAACCAGCGGTCGGCGTCGGGGCCTTCGGCGCGCAGGGCGAGGTCGGAGCGGTGGGCGCGCTGGGTGACCAGGAGACAGAAGTCCAGCGCCGGACCGGTGACGCGCTGCGGGGCGTTCTCGGGGCCGTATGCCCACACCTCACCGGAGGGCGAGAGGAGTTCGACACGGAAGTCGTCGAGCGGCACGGGGAGTCCGTGCACACCGAAGGCGAAGTCCCGCGTCCGTACCCCGATCCACACCACATGCCTCAGCCGGTCGGTGGGTGTGCGCACCACACCCAGCGCATCGGCGATGTCCAGACCGTGGGCCCAGGTCTCCATGAGCCGGGCCGTGGCCATGGAGGCGGCGGACATGGGCGGCCCGTACCAGGGGAAGCGGACCCCGTGTGGGGCCTCGCGCAACGCCGTGTCGAGCGCGGCCCGCCCTTCCCGCCACCGCGCCAGCAACTCGGCGGACGGAAGAGCGGCCCCCTCCTCCGCCCCCTCGTCGACGAACGACCCCGGCGTCACCAGCGCCTTCTCCACCAGTGTGTGGAAGGCGTCCACGTCGGTCACCGCCAGCAGCGCCGAGTGGTCCGTCCAGGCGAGGTGCGCGATCTGGTGGGCGACGGTCCAGCCGGGCGCCGGAGTCGCGAGCGCCCACCGATCGGCGTCCAACTCGGCGACCAGCCGGTCGAGTTCCTCGCTCTCCTCACGCAGATCGTCGAAGACGGGCGTCGGATCGGACACGGTGCGCTCCCCTCTGGCACGGCGTGGTGAGGAGCATGGCAGCGGGAAGGAAAACAAGCAAGCATGCTTGCATTAATTGAGGAGTGTTCACCCAGGGAAGGTTGTGGGTGTGGGTTGGGGGGTGCGATCAATACACTCGGCCGGCGTGCCCGTCGCATGGGCGACGCGTTCTCACACATCGGGGGAAACAGAGGGATGAGCAACTGGAACCCGGGCGGACAGCCGCCCTACGACCCACACCGGCAGCAGCCGTTTCCGCCGCATCCGGGTCCGTACCCGCCCCAGCCCACCCCGCCGGCCGGCGGCCAACCGCCCCATGGCCCG
>CBFGZZ010000724.1:0-1548 GCA_965653385.1 uncultured Streptomyces sp.
GGCCCCTGCGGGCCGACCCGGACGTCGTCGGTGCGGTGTTGCTGCGGTGCTGCTGAGGCTGAGCCGTGCGGCTCAGACCAGGTCGTAGCGGTCCAGCTCCATGACCTTCACCCAGGCCGCGACGAAGTCCGTGACGAACTTGTCGGCGGCGTCGTCGCTCGCGTAGACCTCGGCGAGGGCGCGCAGCTCGGAGTTGGAGCCGAAGACCAGGTCGGCACGGGTGCCGGTCCACTTGACCTCGCCGGAGGCGTCACGGCCCTCGAACGTGGTCTGGTCGGCGGACGTGGACTTCCAGGTCGTGCCCAGGTCGAGCAGGTTGACGAAGAAGTCGTTGGTCAGCTTGCCCGGGGTCTCGGTGAAGACGCCGTGCTGCGAGCCGCCCTGGTTGGCGCCGAGGACGCGCAGGCCGCCGACGAGGACGGTCAGCTCGGGGGCGCTCAGGGTGAGCAGGTTGGCCCGGTCGAGCAGCAGGTACTCGGCCGGCAGGCGGTTGCCCTTGCCGAGGTAGTTGCGGAAGCCGTCCGCGGTCGGCTCCAGCGCGGCGAAGGACTCCGGGTCGGTGTGCTCCTCGGTGGCGTCCACACGGCCCGTCGTGACGGGGACCGTCACGTCGAACCCGGCGTCCTTCGCGGCCTTCTCGACCGCGGCGGCACCGCCGAGGACGATCAGGTCGGCCAGGGAGACCTTCTTGGCGCCGGAGTTGAACTCGGCCTGGACGCCCTCGAGGACGCGCAGGACCTGGGCGAGCTCGTCCGGGTCGTTGACCTCCCAGCCGCGCTGCGGCTCCAGGCGGATACGGGCGCCGTTGGCACCGCCGCGCTTGTCGCTGCCGCGGAACGTCGAGGCCGACGCCCACGCGGTGGACACGAGCTGCGAGACCGTGAGGCCCGAGGCGAGCAGCTTGGCCTTGAGCGCCGTCACGTCGGCGGCGTCGATGGCCTCGCCCTCGGCCTGCGGCAGCGGGTCCTGCCACAGCAGCGTCTGAGCCGGGACCTCCGGGCCGAGGTACAGGGACTTCGGGCCCAGGTCACGGTGGGTCAGCTTGTACCAGGCGCGGGCGAAGGCGTCCGCGAACTCGGCCGGGTTCTCGTGGAAGCGCTTGGAGATCGGCCCGTAGATCGGGTCGAAGCGCAGCGAGAGGTCGGTGGTGAGCATCGTCGGCAGCTTCTTGGAGTCGCTGTGGGCGTCGGGGATGATCGCCTCGGCGTCCTTGGCCACCCACTGGTTGGCGCCGGCGGGGCTCTGCGTCAGCTCCCACTCGTAGCCGAAGAGGATGTCGAAGAAGTCGTTGCTCCACTGGGTGGGCTTGGTGGTCCAGGTGACCTCCAGACCACTGGTGATCGCGTCGCCGGCCTTGCCGGAGCCGTAGGTGGACTTCCAGCCCAGGCCCTGCTCCTCCATGGAGGCGGCCTCGGGGTCGTTGCCCACGTGGTCGGCGGGGCCGGCGCCGTGGGTCTTGCCGAAGGTGTGGCCACCGGCGATGAGGGCGACGGTCTCCTCGTCGTTCATCGCCATCCGGCGGAACGTCTCGCGGATGTCGCGGGCCGC
>CBFGZZ010000725.1:0-1536 GCA_965653385.1 uncultured Streptomyces sp.
TCGCTCGCGAGGCCGACCGCGCCGTGTTCTCGCGCTCGGACCTCCCCCCCGAAGAGGCCGAGCGCTACTGGGAGGCCGTCGATGCCGAACGGCGCGGACTCCGCAGCGAACGAGGTTTCTGGCGTGGGGCGCTGGCGACCGTATCGTTGAGATCGTTGCTCCGACCGCTGGCGCCTGCACCGGGTGCCCGCATGCGATTCGCCGAGAGGGGGAGACGACGGGCCGAGCCCGTGCGTCCCATGCCATGAACGCCACCGATGTCACTGCCTCCCTGGTGGGGATGCTGTTCAGCCTGCTGCTGTTCGCCGGTCTCTACGTCTGGACCGCCCTCGCCCTCTCCGCGGTGTTCCGCAAGTCGGGGGTCGAGGCGTGGCACGCGTGGGTCCCGCTCCTCAACTGGGCGAACGTCCTCCAGCTCGGCGGCTTCTCGCCGTGGTTCGTGCTGCTGAGCCTCGTCCCCATCGTCAACATCGCGTTCGTCGTCGTCTGGGTGCTCGCGCTCTACCGCGTCAACAACGCCTTCGGCCTCGGCATCGGCATGACGGTGCTCGGCGTTCTGCTGTTCCCCGTGTGGGCGACCGTGGTCGGCTGGGGGAGTGCGCGCTGGGTCGGACGGGAGACGGATGCCTCGTCCCGCGCCGGACTGGGTGCGGGTGGCGGCGTCCGCCGCTCCGGCGAGCAGGCTCCGACTCTTCCTCCGTTGCCGTCGTTCCCGTCGGCCGCCGCGACCGGCACGGCAGCGTCCGCTGCGAGTCCGTCGGGCTTCGCGCCCGCCCCGGGCTTCGGGGCACCGGGCGGGCAGCCTCCTGCACAGGCCTATGCGCCGACGCAGGGCACCACTCCGCCGCCGGCGCAGGGGTTCGCGCCGCCGCCCGCGTACACCCCCGCTCCGGCGCCGGGGGCGAGCGGTCCGGTCGCCGCGCCGACCGAGCCTGTCGCGCGGCCGGTCGCGCCGCCCGTGGCGCCGTTCGTCCCGGAGGTGCCGGCGCCCGCGGGGCCGTACTCGCCGGCCACGGCCGCGGGATCCGCCGCCTCCGACGAGGCTCTTGCCGGTGTCGTGCCGCCGGCGGGCGGCTGGGCGCCGCCGCCCCTTCCGAGCCGCCGTGCCGCCGCCGCCGCGCGTGCCGAGGCCGAGCCGCCTGCCGAGGACTCCGACCCGTGGCAGGGCTTCGCGCTGGACTCGACCGACCTGAGCGGTGAGGTCACCGGAGCCTTCCCCGGCGCACCCGCACCGGTTTCGGCCGTTCCGCCTGCACCGGTGTCTGACGTGCCCGTCGCACCCGTGTCCGACGTCCCCGCCGCACCGGCGCGGGCCGACCAGGAGCCGGCTCCTGAGCCGTCGGGTGCCGACCTCGGCATCACCCGGCCGCCGTTCACGCGCGTGCCCGCGGGCGAGGCATCCAGCGACGATCGTGAGCCGTGGGCCCCCGCACGCTCGCCGATGGCGGACGCCGACGCGTTCCCCGAGGCCTCGGGCCCGGTGTCGGCCGTCGTCGGCGCCCCCGACGCCGGTGCGCCGCGTTCGGCGCGCTCGTC